>JACZTO010000015.1 GCA_022573655.1 Pseudomonadota bacterium | reverse complement strand
TCAGTCGGCAGGCTATGGAAATCAGCAGATCCATGGTTGGCACAATCCAACGCGTTCTTGTCGAGAGGCTCTCAAAGAAAAGCACCCGCCAGGTCTCCGGTCGTACTGAAAATAATCGGTGGGTGAATTTCGACGGCGATTTGTCTTGTATTGGTCAATTTGTTGACGTCGTGATCACCGAGGCGCTGCCAAATTCATTACGGGGTCGACTTGCGAAGAAACGGGCTGCGGCGTAATCTGTTAGCCAATGATCTATTGCCCCAATAGATTTCCAGCCATGCAGTTGGCCGGATATGGCACCATCCCTGTCTTCCTGACAGGCGACTTCGTACGCAGAGGTTTTAAATACAGACATTGAATGCTGTCGAAATTTCTCGGGACATTGTCCTGGAGCCTGCTGATAATCACCGCCTTGCCAACCTCTGCGGTCAATTTGATGAACACCTGCGGCAGATCGAACGCCGCCTTGACGTTGAGATTGCCAGTCACGGCAATCGCTTCCGCGTTACCGGCAAGCCGGGGGCCGCCGAGGTTGGTAGCGACATCCTGCTGTACTTATTCGCAATGACCGACAAAGAGAGCCTCGACCCCGAACGCGTACATTTACTGTTGCAGGAGTCTTTTATGGATAACGCCCAGTTGACCAGCGATGCATCAGTCCCTGACGGCGCGAATGACGACGTCATCACGATTCAGACACGGCGCAAGCTGATTCGGCCTCGTGGTGCGAATCAGCTGGCTTACTTGCGCCGTATTCGACAACATGATCTTGCGTTCGGTATCGGTCCGGCCGGCACGGGGAAGACCTATCTCGCGGTTGCCAGTGCAGTCGATGCTTTGGAAAATGACGAGGTGCGGCGCATCGTACTGGTGCGGCCGGCGGTTGAAGCGGGTGAGCGACTGGGGTTTCTGCCTGGCGACTTATCGCAAAAGATCGATCCCTATTTGCGGCCGATGTACGACGCGCTGTACGACATGATCGGTGCGGAGCGCGTGACGCAATTGATCGAACGCAATGTCATCGAGATCGCGCCACTGGCTTTCATGCGCGGGCGTTCGTTGAATGAGTCGTTCGTTATTCTGGATGAAGCGCAAAACACCAGCATTGAGCAAATGAAAATGTTTCTGACGCGAATCGGCTTCGGTTCGCGTGCTGTCGTAACTGGCGATGTTACGCAGATCGACTTGCCGTCGGGTCAGGTATCGGGACTCAATAATGCGGCGGGCATCCTCGCCGACGTAAAGGGTGTCGCGTTTACCTATTTCACACCAAAGGATGTCGTGCGCCACCAATTAGTGCAGCGTATCGTTGAAGCCTACGAAGAAAATGATCGCGCAAGTTGACGTGCAGATCGCGTGCGATGATGAAGAGCTGCCTGAGTCGAATGAAATCGAATCCTGGCTGCAGCGCGCGATCGACGCCGCGGGCAAGAATGTTGCCGATGAGGTCGAAGTCTTGGTGCGTATCGTTGGTTGTGCAGAGAGCCGCGCGCTGAATCGTGAATATCGTCAACAAGACAAGCCGACCAACGTACTCTCCTTCCCGACAGGTCGAATTGAAGGACTTCCGGCGGATATGTCAAAAATGCTGGGCGACATCGTAATTTGCGCGAGCATCGTCAACCAGGAGGCCGCGGAGCAGGGCAAGCCTGGTGACGAGCACTGGGCACACATGGTCGTGCATGGCACGTTACACCTGCTCGGCTTTGATCATACGGATGATGACGGGGCCCTCGAAATGGAAGGCCTTGAGACACGCATCCTGACCACACACGGGGTTGCAGACCCATACGGAGAGTCTCACCAGAGACCCGATACGATTTAGCGAATATGAACGACAAACCGCCAAGTACCAGCGGTGCGGGTGGCCCCGGACTTTTCGCACGCATCAAGCGTGCGATCACGGGTGAACCCTGGAGCCGCGATGAAATTCATTCCTTTATTCAGTCCGATGTTGATCTTGATGCCGAAGAGAAAAGCATGCTCGCCGGCGTGCTCGAGGTATCGGAAACTCAAGCTCGAGAGGTCATGGTGCCGCGATCTCAGATGGTCGTCATCGAAATCGAGCATGATTTCGACGACGTTATTGAATTAATTATTCAATCGGGGCATTCACGGTTTCCAGTCATCGGCGAAGATCGCGACGAAATTCTGGGTATTTTGCTGGCCAAGGACTTGCTGCGCCAGTTCGGCAGCCGCGTGGACGAGGAATTTACGATTCAGAAACTGCTGCGACCCGCTACCGTGATTCCGGAGTCGAAGCGCCTGAATGCGTTGTTGAAAGAATTTCGTGCCAGTCACAACCACATGGCAATCGTTGTCGATGAATATGGCGGGGTTGCCGGATTGTTGACGATCGAGGACGTACTCGAAGAAATTGTTGGTGAGATTGATGACGAGCACGACCACGAGGAAGTGGAGTTCATCCGCCCGGACGGCGACCGCAATGGTAAGCCGATTTTTACTGTCCGGGCATTAACTCGCGTTGAAGACTTCAATGAGTTCTTTGAGTGCGAGTTGGCCGATGAGGAATACGATACGATCGGCGGCCTTGTCATGCACGAGTTGGGGAGGTTGCCTGGGCGCGGCGAGACGGTCGAGTTTGGCGGCTTCAAATTTGCAGTCGTCAAGGCAGACGAGCGGCGTATTGATGCGCTGCAAGTTCAACGGAACGGCGACTGACCGGGTGGCGAAGTACCAGCACTTTCTGGTTTTACTGCCTGCCGACAAGCCAAGACTCAGTCGTTCGATTGCGTTCATCCTGGGTTGCGCGATGACGCTTACCTTCGCGCCCGCAGGCTGGTCTTTGCTTGCGCCGTTGCTGGTGTTGCCACTGTTGTTTGTCAGCCTGACCCGGTCGCCCAAAGATTCCGCCGCACATCTGTTCTGGTTCGGCTTTGGCTTTTTCCTCGTTGGTACTTACTGGATTTATATCTCGGTATACGTATTCGGTAACGCAGCGCCGTTCATTGCCGTATTGCTGATGGTTGGCTTGTCATTGATCATGGCGTCTTTCCTGTGGCTGTCTGGTTGGCTCATGAGTCGCCTGGCACAAAGCGAACCCTGGCAGATGTTGTTCGTGGCGCCTTCGGTCTGGGTCCTCATCGAGTGGTTTCGTGGCTGGATTCTGACAGGGTTCCCGTGGTTGGCACTCGGTTACGGGCAGATCGATTCTCCGCTCGCCGGCTGGGCACCCGTACTGGGCGTCTATGGCGTGTCGTTCATGTTGATGCTCAGTTGCACGGCACTGCTCGCCATGATCATGGTGGCCGGCAGGGCAAGGCTTTTCGCCATGGCCATCGTTGTTTTGCCATGGCTGGTCGGCGGCATCCTGACGACAGTGGAGTGGACTGCACCCGACGGCACGGCAATACGGACGACAATTGTGCAGGGCGGTGTTTCCCAGGACCGGAAATGGCTGCAGGAACAACTGCAGCCGACGATGGATTTCTACCGCCTCTCTACATTGGACGTGCCGGACAGTGAGATCGTCATCTGGCCAGAGGTCGCGATTCCCAGGCTCACCGATCAGGTTGAATCGTATCTGAGCATCATCGACGGAGACGCTCGACGGAACCGGCAGTCAGTGGTGCTCGGCATACTCGAGCGCAGTTTTGAGCGTAGCGAAGACGGCAAGATTTTCAACAGCGTGCTGTTGTTGGGAGGCGAAGAGAGACAGGTGTATCGCAAACGACACCTGGTGCCGTTCGGCGAGTATTTTCCAGTGCCGGAATTCGTCCGCGAGTGGATGCGTATGCAGGCATTGCCGCACTCGGACCTTGATGCAGGTGTCGATCCTCAACCGCTGCTTGTCGCCGCCAACGGCACGAAGCTCGCCATAGCCATCTGTTATGAGGTTGCCTACGGGGCGGAGCAGCGCTATGCCTTCCCGGACGCGGGCCTGTTCATTAACGTCAGTAACGACGCCTGGTTCGGTGATTCGATAGCGCCGCATCAACATCTCGAGATCGCACGCATGCGCGCGCTCGAAGTCGGGCGCTATGTGATTCGTGCGACCAACACTGGCATCAGTGCCTTCATTGACCACAACGGCGCACTGCTGATGGCCGGCAAGCAATTCGAGCCCGTGGTCATGACGATGGATGTCTGGTCTCGAACAGGGACCACTCCGTATGCCAGTGCCGGCAACTGGCCCGTCATCGGCTTCAGTCTGCTGGTACTGGGTATTTTCTGGTTTCGCAGTCGCGCAAGCTTCTAGGCTGCTGCTAACTGCAGCCTGTTCATGTAGGCTTGCGGGTTTTCCGACCACTGAAGACCAGCGACACCAATGACCACCCCGTACCAACCTGAAATTGTCGAGCGTGAAGCCCAGAAATACTGGGAGGACACGCGATGTTTTGAGGTGCAAGAAGACCCGACAAAGGAAAAGTTCTATTGCCTGACCATGTTTCCGTATCCCAGCGGCAAACTGCACATGGGTCACGTCCGGGTATTTACCATAAGTGACGTACTTGCTCGTTATCAGCGTATGCAGGGCAAATATGTGTTGCAGCCGATGGGCTGGGACGCATTCGGCATGCCGGCTGAGAACGCTGCTATTCAGCACGGCGTGCCACCGGCGCAATGGACCTACAAGAATATCGATGACATGCGTGGCCAGCTCAAACGACTGGGCTACGGTTATGACTGGACTCGTGAGATTACGACTTGTCGCCCTGAGTACTACCGCTGGGAGCAGTGGCTGTTTACGAAGATGTTCAAGAAGGGACTCGTGTACCGCAAGAACTCAGTTGTGAACTGGGATCCGGTCGATAAGACCGTACTGGCCAATGAGCAGGTGATTGATGGCCGTGGCTGGCGATCCGACGCTCTTGTCGAGCGTCGCGAAATTCCGCAATGGTTTATGAAAATTACGGCCTACGCCGACGAACTTCTTGACGAACTTGATCGTATGCCGGGCTGGCCGGACTCTGTAAAGACGATGCAGCGCAACTGGATTGGCAGGTCCGAAGGTGTGGAATTATCCTTCGACGTAGATGGCGAGGACGAGCCGTTAACGGTCTATACAACACGACCGGATACTCTGCTGGGTGTGACCTACATGGCGGTTGCGGCTGAGCATCCTCTCGCAAGCAAGGTCGCGGCGGATAACCCCGATATCGCGGCTTTCATCGCAGAGTGCAAGATAAGCGATGCTGCGGAAGCAACGCTGGAAACGATGGAAAAGAAGGGTATGTCACTGGGCATTTCCGCCACTCACCCATTGACCGGAGACGATATTCCGCTGTGGGTCGCGAATTTTGTGTTGATGAGCTACGGCACCGGGGCGGTAATGGCTGTGCCGGGTCACGATGCACGCGACTGGGAATTTGCGAAGCAACACGGGTTGCCCATTCGGCAGGTGATTGCGCCGGCCGACGGCAGTGACATCGATATCGAGGCAGCCGTGTATGTCGACAAGGGCGTGCTGGTCAATTCAGGCGAATTCGACGGGCTGGATTCAGCAGCGGCATGCGACGCGATTGCTGATCATTTCGAAAAATCGGGACTGGGGAAACGTAAAGTTAATTACCGACTGCGTGATTGGGGTGTGTCCCGGCAACGGTACTGGGGAACTCCGATTCCGATCGTCTATTGTGACGATTGTGGTGCCGTAGCTGTTCCGGAAGATCAGCTGCCGGTCGTGTTGCCCGAGCATGTTGAGGTGACGGGCAGCGGATCGCCGCTCAAGGACATGCCGGAATTCTACGAGACGCCATGTCCGAAGTGTGGCAAGGACGCGCGCCGGGAGACGGATACCTTCGATACATTCGTCGAGTCATCATGGTATTTCGCACGTTACGCCTGCCCGGACAGTGATACCGCCATGCTCGACGAGCGCGCCAGCTACTGGACGCCGGTCGACCAGTACACGGGCGGCGTCGAGCACGCGATCCTGCATTTGCTGTATTCACGGTTTTTCCAGCGAGTGATGCGTGACGAAGGCCTGACGGATGTTTCCGAACCGTTCACAAACCTGTTGACGCAGGGCATGGTTCTCAAAGACGGCGCCAAGATGTCGAAGGCCAAAGGCAACACCGTCGATCCTCAGGAACTGATCGAAAAATACGGCGCCGACACTGTGCGCCTGTTCATGATGTTCGCGGCGCCACCGGAGCAGGCGCTGGAGTGGTCGGACGATGGAGTACAAGGCAGTTTCCGCTTCCTGAAAAGATTCTGGACTGCTGTAGTCGATCACGCAGCGGCCGGAGCGGTGGAAGATTTTGATGCTGATGCGTTGAACACTGCGCAAAAAGACCTGCGGCGCAAGACACATCAGACCATCGCAAAGATCAGCGACGACCTGAGTCGCCGGCATAGTTTCAACACGGTGGTTGCCGCGTCGATGGAGCTGTTGAACGCTATTAACAAATTCGTTGATGATTCCGCTGCGGGCCGCGCGGTAGCTCGCGAGGCGCTGCAAGCCGTCGTGCTCATGTTGTCGCCGCTGGTACCGCATATTTGCCATGCATTGTGGCGCGAGCTGGGTCACGAGTCCGCGCTAATCGATCAGCCCTGGCCCGACGTTGATAGCAGTGCGCTCGAGGTGGACCTGATTGAGTTGGTTGTTCAGGTTAATGGCAAATTGCGCGGGCGAGTTTCCATCGCGGTCGATGCCGATAGAGATGCAGTTGAGGCGCAAGCGCTGGCCGATGAAAACGTACAGCGATTCATCGCGGGCAAAGACATACGCAAGGTAATCGTGGTGCCTGGTAGATTGGTGAACATCGTTGTCTAGACGTGTCACAAGCGTGGTCGTGGTCATTGTTGCAAGCTTGCTTGCAAGTTGCGGCTTTCATTTGCAAGGTGCGTTGACCGTTCCGGCGGATATGCAGCGCACTTATGTTGACGCTGTCGACCCGCACAGCCTGTTCTATCGCGAATTACGGGCTCAACTGCGTATGGCCGGCGTAGATCTGGTGGACGGCGGTGCGCATGCGACGGCAATATTGTTGATCTTGTTTGACGACACCGAGCAGCGAGTCTTGTCAGTTTCTGCACGCAATGTTCCGACCGAGTACGAAGTGTATTACACGATTGAGTATGCATTGAACGCTGGCTCGAAGACCCTGCTTGACACACAAACGCTGACGCTCACGCGAGACTATACCTATGACTCGAGGCTGGTATTGGGCAAGGCCCGCGAAGAAGAACTGCTGCGCGAAGCTATTGTGAAAGACTTGGTACGCATCGTACTGAAGCAGATCTCCACTCTCTAAAGTGCAAACGGTAGCGGATGTACGGGGATCGGCGCTCGAGTCGTTGTTGTGTCGCTATGAGTTACAGCTGATTCTCGAAAGCGAATGCGCTGCAATTACGGGAAGTTTCTGGGGCGACTCCGAAGCGGGGATTGTAGGTCACACAATCTATGTCAGCAACGATACACCCATACATTCCCTGTTGCATGAGGCCTGTCACGCAATATGCATGACGGGCGAGCGCCGCAAAGACGTTGACCAAAATGCGGGCGGTGACGATCTTGAAGAGTCGGCTGTCTGTTATCTGCAAGTCGTATTGGCGGATCACATCGATACTGTCGGGCGTGACCGTCTGATGCAGGATATGGACACCTGGGGCTACAGTTTTCGTCTTGGCAGCACACGTGCGTGGTTTGAACGAGATGCCGATGACGCAATAGAGTTTCTTACTAATCAGGGCCTTCTGACTGAGACGGGTGAAGCGACGTTCAAGCTGCGCGCGTAATGAGGTCGGGGTGTATAGTTTGGCATGACCTGGATACGCTATCTGTCATATTTTTTTGCCGTTGCATTCGTGACGTGGGCGCTGACGCAATTGGAGATGACGTTTCCGGGCAGCCTTAAATTGCATGTTGTGCTCAACGAAACCGATCGCTTTGGCACCAGTGAATTTTCGCCCGTCGAGAATATCCAGGCCATCATTCTGGGCGCTTGCTGTTTCATCATGGGGTGGGTTGCGAAGCATTGCCCGTCGCAGCAACCGATCGCGATCCCGTGCGGTGGGCTCGCACTGGTATTCCTGATTCGCGAGCTCGATTATTTTCTGGACACCATTGTCGCTGACAATGTGTGGCAGATCCTGATTGTCGTCGTTGGCTCATTGGTCATTGCTTATACCTGGCGGCACCAGAAACGCCTGCAGATCGCGCTGGCGCGCATCTGGCCGTCGCCAGGACTGACTCTCTTGTTCGCTGGTGGTGTGATCTTGTTCGCTTTTGTGCGCTTCGTCGGTCACGAACCGTTCTGGATGTCGATCCTGGGTGATTCATATGAGCGCATCGTCAAACTTGCTGTCGAAGAGTTCATTGAATTGCTGGGTTATTTCCTGTGGATTATCGGCACGATTGAATATGCGCTGCAGGCACGGGCGATCGCCTATCGAATGCCGCAACCTGCCGCCCGACGCTTGCGGGACAAACGGCGAGCTGACTCCGAAGGCCGATTCTGACGTATTAGGGGGGACAGTGACCGTAACTCCCAAGAGTTACGGTCACTGTCCCCCTACTAATAGCCGCCTAATTCCCGGTCGATCGTTGTTATGATTGCGTTTTTTGAGCGGCCGAACCGAGAAACAATGACCTTACAGCTTCACGACACACTGCAGGGCAAGAAAGTCCCCTTCGAACCCCTCGTCGAGGGTCAGGTGACGATGTATTTGTGCGGGCCGACGGTTTACAATTATTCGCATGTTGGTAATGCCCGGCCGGCCGTGGTTTTCGATCTGCTGGTGCGATTACTGCGACGACGATACAAACTGACATTTGCGCGCAATATCACGGACGTCGACGACAAAATAAATGCCGCTTCGATTGAGACCGGCAAGCCGATCGACGAGATTACGGCGCGCTTTATTACGGCATACAACGAAGACATGGGCGCACTGGGCGTTATGCCGCCGGACATTGAGCCGCGAGCGACGCAACATATCGGCGAAATGATTGCCATGATCGAGATTCTGATCGAGAAAGGCTTCGCTTATACGGCCGAGGACCATGTGTTGTTCGATGTGTCGTCGTACAAGCAATACGGCGAGTTGTCGAAGCGCGATTTGCGCGAAATGATCGCGGGCGCGCGCGTTGAGGTGGCTCCCTATAAAAAGGCAGCGCACGATTTTGTGTTGTGGAAGCCTTCGCCGGCGGAATTTCCCGGATGGGATTCGCCGTGGGGGCGTGGTCGCCCGGGTTGGCACATCGAGTGCTCCGCTATGGCCAGGAAGCACCTCGGCGAGACCATCGATATTCACGCCGGGGGCCAGGATCTTGTTTTTCCGCATCACGAAAACGAATCTGCGCAGAGTTGCTGCGCGCATGATGGCGCACCGTTCGCCCGCTACTGGTTGCACAACGGTTTCCTGAGCATCGATCAAACAAAGATGTCGAAGTCACTCGGCAATGTGTTGCTCGTGCATGAACTCGTCAAGACTGTGCCCGGCGAAGTCATACGCCTTGCGTTGCTGAGCGCGCACTATCGGCAACCACTGGACTGGTCTGCTGCAACGCTTGAGTCAGCGCGCCGCATGCTCGACAGATTGTATGGGGCCGTACGTGGAGTCGTGGTCTCGAGCAAAGCCCGCGCGGCTGCTGACATTCCGGACGCATTGCTTGCCGCGCTCGAAGACGATCTCAATACGCCCAAGGCGCTGGCCGAATTATTCGGCCTCGCCAAGGCCCTCAACAAGGAGACGGATGAGGCGACCAGGCAAACGCTTGCGGCGCAGATATATGCCTGTGGCGACCTCATTGGCGTACTTGGCGATGATCCTGAGACATGGTTTGCCGGGCACGCGGAAGGCGAAATGTCGGCCGCAGAAATCGAAGCGCTGATCGCCAAACGCAAGGGGGCGCGTACAGCTCGCGACTTCGAAGCCGCAGATGCTGTGCGCGATCAGCTCGCCGCGGCCGGAATTTCGATCGAAGACGCTGATGGCGGTACGAGCTGGCGGCGGAGCGGCTGACGCAATGGCGAATGAGGTACAGACCGCGCAGCTGGAACTCATCGAGGACTTCGGGATGTTCGAGGACTGGATGGACCGGTATCAGTATCTGATCGATCTTGGTCGCCGCCTGCCCGAGTTCCCCGATTCGCTGCGCACAGAAAACAATCGTATTCGCGGTTGCCAGGCGCAGGTCTGGTTTGTCGCGGAGCAGGTTGAGGGCAGGCTGAACTTTCGTGCCATCAGCGATGCAGCTATCGTGTCGGGTCTGATTGCGTTGCTGTTGCGACTTTACAGCGGGCGGTACCCGCAGGATATTCTCGATACTGAGCCGGACTTTGTCGCGGCGTTAGAACTCGAAAGTCATTTGAGCCCCACGCGCAGCAACGGTTTGTTTTCGATGCTCCAGGCCATTCGCAGTTTCGCCTTCGATGCACTGCAGAGCGCCTGATGGCGAATGCCGTCAGCAAGATGCTCGCCTGGCCACTGATCATTTTGGTGTCTACTTACCGGCTCGCGATTTCACCATGGCTCGGGTTCAATTGCCGTTACGATCCCACCTGTTCACGTTACGCGATCGAGGCATTGCGCACACACGGTGTTTTTCGCGGTAGCGCTCTAGCGGTCAAGCGCATTGGCCGCTGCCATCCCTGGGGCGGTTCCGGCTACGATCCGGTTCCGGATCACGAGGAGGATAAGCTTGAGGCCGACTGACGTCCTCAAGGCAATTGCCTATCCGTTGACGGAACCCGCTGTGGTGATGACGCTGATCATGCTTTGGTTGCTGGTGTCGTTTGCCATCTGGGGTGGCGCGATGGGCCTGTTCGTGTTGATTCTTGTCATACCCGCTGTGTTTCGCTACCAGATGATTATGCTGGGGGCGCGTGCCAGAGGCGTAACGCCATCGACTCTGGACGCAGAATTCTTCGACTGGTTTGGCAACGCATGGACCCTTTTTCCGGCCCCGGTTGCGGTATTGTTGATCTGGGGGGTGATTTCGACCGCTGCAAACTTGGGAACCGCTTGGGCAGCGCTCGCAGTTATACTCGCGAGTGTATTTTTTCCAGCCTCAATCGCGGTGTTGGCAATCACGCGTTCACCGCTGCAGAGTCTCAACCCGATCGCACTAGGCCAGTTGCTGCGCCGCTGTGCGGCAACGTTTTGGATTGCGCCTGTATTCCTGGTGTTGTCGGCGTGGCTCAGCCTGCAGGCTGAAGCATTGCCCATGATGGTCGCCATCCTGCTGCAAATGTTTCTATTATTTGCGTTTTTTTCCCTCACAGGGAGTCTGATCGAGCCGTTCGGATTAATGGCCGACGTTAATATCCCCGACGCGCTGGAACCGGCGCAAGACGAGATCGATGCCAATGTCGAGAAGGAACGCACGGCAGTTCTCAATCATGCCTTCGGGTTTATCAGTCGCGGCAACCGCGCAGGTGGTTTCAAGCATGTCACGGAATGGACGGCCGCGAGCCCCGACCCGCGCGTCGCATGGGCGTGGTTTTTCGAGCGCATGCTGGCGTGGGAGAATCAGGAGCATGCGCTGTTTTTTGCGCAACTTTACATCCATGACATGCTGGGGCACGCGGAAAATATACCCGCACTCAAGGTTTTGATGCGCTGCCGCCTCGTCAGCGAGCGTTTTCGGCCCCTGAGCGAGGATCTGCCCGCGATCATCGAAGTCGCGCAGGCCAGTGGCAACATGGAACTGGCGGCCGTGCTGAAACGCAACTGAGGCGCTACAATGGGTGTATGAACAAGCATTTGCTGACAATCCTGCGTTGCCCGGTGTCCCACAAGGGGCTGGCTGTAATGGCGAAAGATAAGCTTGCGGCAGTGAATGCGGCGATCGAGGCCGGAAATATCACCGCTCATGATGGATCGAAAGTGCTCGAGCCACTGCATGAGGCGCTGGTGACCGATGACGGCAAACGCATCTATCCCGTTGCTGATGGTATTCCTGTGTTGCTGGAGGACGAATCGATAGGCCTGGAGCAGTTTGATTGAAGATCCAGGCCAATCAGCTTTCCTCTCACCTTAAGAAATCTCTGGCTCCCTGTTATCTCGTCACGGGCGACGAACATCTGCTCGTCGGAGAAGCGCTGGATGCGATCCGTGCGACGGCGCGTGAACGTGGTTTTGGCTCCCGGGAGATGCACATTGCAACGACCGGCTTCGACTGGCCGCAACTTATTGCCTCGACAAGCAACCTGTCGCTGTTCGCGGAGCAGCGCATCATTGAACTGCGACTGCCTACCGGCAAGCCGGGACGCGCTGGCGGGCAGGCGATTGCCGACCTTGTCGAACAGGCGGGGCCGGAGTTGTTGTTCCTTGTGACCGGGCCCAAGCTGGACAAGAGCAGTAGCGCGTCCAAATGGGCCAAGGCACTGGACCGCAGAGGTGTGAGCCTGCCGATCTGGCCGGTCGGGGTGCGCGAATTGCCCGCCTGGATAGCCAATCGAATGCGAGCTGCCGGTTTGCAGCCCGACGCGGAGGCGGTGACGCTGGTTGCCGACAGGGTTGAGGGCAACCTGCTGGCAGCCGACCAGGAAATAGAGAAACTGCGACTGCTGCTGGGCGCGGGGCCGGTCAATGTTGACGATGTAAGCGATGCTGTCGCCAATAGCAGTCGCTACGATGTCTACAAATTGGCGGATGCAGCGCTCGCTGGCGACGCGCGCCGGGCTGTCAAAATACTGGGCGGCTTGCGCGCGGAGGGTGTCGAGCCCGTCATTGTTGTGTGGGCACTAACGCGAGAGTTGCGCACGCTTGCCACGCTGGATGACGTCGTTCGACAAGGCGGCGACCTTGGTGGCGCCATGCAAAAATCGGGTGTCTGGCGTAAGCGCCAGGGCCTGGTGCGCAGTTGCGTGGGTCGTCATCAGCACGGTGATTTTCACAAGATGCTCAAAGTAACCGGGCGAGCTGATGCTGCTGCCAAGGGACAGCGAGCCGGCGATCCCTGGCAAATTGCGGCCGACGTTGTAGTGTCCCTGTCGCTGTGAGGCCGATCGGTATTTTCGGCGGTACATTTGATCCCATTCATTATGGCCACCTGCGCTCCGCATTCGAAGTGTTGCAGGCGCTGCGGTTCGAGGAGGTGCGCTTTATTCCGTGTGGCGATCCACCGCACCGGGGCGCGACTTTCGCGGCGGCGAACGTGCGCCTGGCCATGGTCCGGGCCGCGATCAGCGGTCAGGATGGCTTCGCTTGTGATGAGCGTGAGATTCAGCGCGACGGTCCGTCGTTTACGATTGACACATTGACGGCGCTGCGTGGGGAATATCCTCGCCGCTCACTGGGCCTGATATTGGGCATGGATGCTTTTCTCGGGCTGCCGCAATGGCATCGCTGGGATGAGATCCTGAACGTCGCCCACATCATTGTCGCGCACCGGCCAGGCTGGAAAGCGCCTGATACCGGTCCACTCGGTGAGATAATCGCTGAATTTGGGTCGCACTGCGTCGACGATCTGCATGACACGTTGCACGGGCGAATTTATATTCATGCCGTAACGCAGTTGGAAATTTCGTCGACGGAGATTCGCGTTCTGATTGCGGCAGGCCGCGATGCCCGGTTCCTGATGCCGGATGCGGTAAGAGATGTCATAAAGGAGAGTGGAATATATGAGAAATGTGCTATCGAGAATAACGCATGAATAGTGAAAAACTGTGCGCGCTGGTCGTCGCGGCGCTCGTCGACATCAAAGCTCAGAATATCATCACACTTGATGTTCGCAACATGACCGAGGTGACCGACTACATGGTAGTAGCCAGCGGAACCTCAAGCCGGCATGTGCGTGCGCTGATCGATAATGTGACGGAAGAAGCCAAGAAATCGGGACATCGTCCGATCGGTGTTGAAGGTGAAAGTGGTGGCGAATGGGTGCTACTTGACCTGCAGGACGTTCTGGTTCACGTGATGCTGCCCAAAGTGCGTGAGTTTTATAATCTGGAGAAGCTCTGGTCGATTGTCCCGTCCGAGCACGTTACGGCGTCCGACGGGTAGCCCGTGCATATTCGCCTCTTAGCAGTTGGTGAACGCCAACCTCCGTGGGTGAACGATGCTTTTGGCATTTACAGCGGGCGTTTTCCTCGCGAGTGGAAATTTCGTCTCGACACCATCGCGACGGTGCGTCGCAAGAAGAATGACAAGTCCCTTGATGCGGTGCAGACGGAGGGCGAACGAATCCTCGCGAAATTAAACCCGACCGAGCAGGTTGTACTGCTCGATGAGCGCGGTGAACAGCTGACAAGCAAGGCGCTGGCCCAGAATTTGCTGGCCTGGCAAAGCGACGGGCGCGACCTTTGCTTCGTCATCGGTGGGCCGGACGGTGTGTCGGAGTTGTGCCGGCAACGCGCGGACATTATCTGGTCGTTGTCGCGATTGACCCTGCCTCATGGCATGGCGCGAGTCCTGTTTTCCGAACAGCTTTATCGGGCCTGGTCTTTGCAAACCGGGCACCCGTATCATCGGGCATGAGTCCTGTACTGCAATTGGCTTCAACATCCCCGCGCCGGCAGGAGATATTGCGGTCGCTGGGTCTTACGTTTACGGTCATGGCGGTGGAGGTTGATGAAAGCCGTCTCGAGGGTGAGACGCCGCAACAAATGGTATTGCGCCTGGCGGCGAACAAGGCTGCAGCCGCAGTCTCAGCAGACAGTCAGCTTGTCATCGGTGCCGACACAATTGTGGTTCTGGGCGACAAAGTTCTGGGCAAGCCACGTGGCATGGACGATGCCGTCGAGATGCTCATGAAACTGTCAGGCCGCAGCCATACAGTGCTGACGGGCGTGGCATTGTGGTCGTCCACGGGCATCACCAGCGCACTTTCGCAAACTGAAGTCCGGTTTCGTGAAATTGGCCGCGACGAAGCGCGCGCATACTGGCACAGTGGGGAGCCTTGCGACAAGGCCGGATCCTACGCCATCCAAGGCCGGGGCGGCACGTTCGTTGCAGCAATCAGCGGCAGCTATTCCGGTGTGGTCGGACTGCCGGTCTACGAGCTGGCCGAGCTACTTGGCAATGCTGGCATCGAAGTGGTGAAGAATCAGACGAATGCGACTGCGTGACGACAGCGGATGAGCGACGAGTTATTGAAAGAAGAAATCCTGGTGAATGTGACGCCGAGCGAAGTGCGTGCGGCCCTGCTTGAGAATGGCGTGCTGCAAGAGGTTTATATCGAGCGCGCTTCGCGTCGCGGCCTGATCAGCAATATCTACAAAGGACGGGTGTCGCGTGTCTTGCCTGGGATGCAAGCCGCTTTCGTCGATATTGGACTGCCACGGACCGCGTTCTTGCACGCATCGGATATCTCGCCATTGGCAGATGCTGCAAGCGGCGACGATGTGCCCAACATCAAGGAACTCATTCGCGAAGGCGACGAGATCATGGTGCAGGTCGCGAAAGAACCGCTTGGCAATAAGGGCGCTCGTCTTACCACCTATATCACGTTGCCGTCACGGCTCCTGGTTCTCTTGCCTTGCAGCACGTCGATTGGCGTGTCCGCGCGAATCGAGGAAGATGAAGAACGAGAACGGTTGCGTGGCATCGTTACGGAATTGCTCGAAGAGCAAAATCTCAATTGCGGCGCCATCGTTCGCACTGCGGCCGAAGGTGCTGATGCCGAGGCGCTGGCTACCGATCTTCGCTATACCTGCAAACTATGGGAGGTCGTTCAGCAACGGTGCAGCAAGGCTGGCGTAAAAACACTGGTACACGAAGACCTGTCGTTGCCGATGCGCGTGATGCGCGACATGGTAACGACCGACGTAGAGCGTATTCTTGTCGATTCCGACGACTATTTCGGGGCCATGAAGAGTTTCGCGAGTACTTACCTGCCGGATGTTGAGCCAATGCTTGAACTTTATAAACGTCGTCGACCGATATTCGATCTGCACGGCATCGAGGATGAGATTCGCAAGTCACTTGAACGCAATATTTCTCTCAAATCGGGTGGTTACGTGATTTTCGATCAAACTGAGGCTATGACGACGGTCGATGTCAATACCGGGGGATATGTCGGTCATCGCAACCTGGAAGAGACGATCTACCGCACCAACCTTGAGGCGGCGGTCGCTATCGCGCGTCAGCTACGACTGCGTAACCTCGGTGGCATTATTATTATCGACTTTATCGATATGGAAGAGGCAGAGCATCGAGCCAACGTTCTGCACATGCTTGAAAAGTCCCTGGCCAGAGACCATGCGCGGCACCAGATCATGCCCGTATCGCCGCTGGGCCTCATTGAAATGACTCGCAAGCGGACACGGGAAAGTTTGCAGCACGTCCTTGCCGAGGATTGCGCGGGATGCAGTGGCCGCGGCTTCGTAATGACGGCCGAAACCATCTGCTTCGAAGTATTTCGCGAGGTTATTCGCCAGTCGCGGCAATTCGAATTCGAGGAAGTGTTGGTGCTGGCGCATGAGGACGTTATTGAATTGTTGATTGACGAGCAGGCGAGCAGTCTGGCCGAACTGGAAGAACAAACCGGCAAATCCATACGCCTGCAGGCGGAATCGCTGTACCTGCAAGATCAGTTTGATGTTGTCTTGATGTGAGTCGCGGAGTCTGCTGCCTGTCATGAAAGCCCTGTTGCAACGCCTGCTCAAATTTCTTGCCTATACGGTGGCGGGTGTCGTGATTTTGCTGGCCATTGCGGTCGGCCTGTTTCGCCTGTTCCTGCCGCGATTGCCGGAGTACCAGGAAGAAATCAAAGCCTGGGCGAGTTCCGCTGTCGGCATGGAGGTGAATTTTTCCGGGATGGATGCTCGCTGGGGATTGAGCGGTCCTGAAATCAATTTTTATGACACCGAGCTCAATCAATTCGGTAGGGCGGACAGGACAATCGCCGCCGCGGAAGTTCGGATAAGCATCGCACTGGTGAGTTTGCTCATCGATCAAACGCTTGTCGTTGACCGTATCGTGATTCGTGACACAACCATCGATGTGCAGAAACTCGACGATGACCGCTACAGAATACAAGGCAGGCTTGCCAGTGAACTGTTCGATTTTCAGTCCGCTGGTGCAATCGCGACCACCGACACAGAAATAATCGGTGAGGACATTGAATTGCGTTTTACGCAACCGGGTGATGACCAGCCCCGTTATTTCAAAATTTCAAGAGCGAGTGTGAGCGTCGACCAGAATCGAATAGCAATCGACGCATCGATCCGCCTGCCGCGGGATCTTGGCCGGCAGCTCACAATCTCCGCGACGCAAGTATTGAACGTGCCGGCCGAAGAACGAATCTGGGACGTGTCGATCGAAGCGGACGACATTCATCTTCCGGGCTGGTCCAACATGCCGCCGGGCGACGAGCGCTTCAGATCCGGCACAGGCGATTTCAACCTGTCGCTGGCATTCGCAGACGGCCAGGTTAGCAAAGCGGCGGCTGAATTCGACTTCGTCGACATGGCGTTCGTCGACAATGAGTTTTTCGACATCAGCGGGCGCCTGGAATTCGAAATCGCGAAAGACGGCTGGCTTATCGCTGCGAACGAATTGGTCATTTCACTGCCCGATCACCGCTGGCCGGAGTCATCGTTGCGTGTCGAGGCAAGTACGGATGACGATGGCCAGATCGTAATGCTGGATGTGCGTGCGTCGTACCTCAACCTCGATGACGTTCACTTTCTGCAGCCCTGGTTAACACAGGTACAGCAGCAGCACGTCGTGAATTATGCGCCGTCGGGGGTTGTCAGGAACCTGGTCGCGACCGTGTCGGATGTTGATTCAAATGCGCCGCGCTTCAATGTCGCGGCCGAACTGCAACGCGTGGGAATCGCTGCAGCGCCAGGGCGCCCGGGAGTACGTGGCTTCTCCGGGCAGGTACGTGCCAATCGCTCCGGTGGTCGACTGGAAATCAAGTCTACTGATCTGACGCTCAACCTGGCTGACTACTTCGCCGGACCAATTGACGTCGATTTGGCGGAGGGCACGGTCATTTGGCGTAGCAGCAGTGCTCGAACAACCATATTGTCAGACAGCATTCGCATTAATAGCGGCGTTTTCCATAGCCAGAGCAACGTTCAGCTGACGCTTGATAATGACGGCTCAGCCCCCGATATTGACCTGGCAAGTACCTGGAGCATCGCCGACGTTGTGGCTGTAACACGCCTCCTGCCGCAGAAAATAATGGAGCCCAAATTGTACGACTGGTTTCAGATGGCTTTGGTGCATGGTTCAATTCCGCGCGGCACCACGCAGCTAAACGGACCGCTCGACAAATTTCCCTTCGATGACGGTGAAGGCAGATTATTGATTGAGGCGTCCATTCGCGATATGACGTTGAAGTATCATCGTCGCTGGCCAGCGACCGAGTACCTCGATATGGAAATCGTGCTCGACAATGCGCAACTGTATTCGCGGCGCAATCGGTCCACCAATACCGCCAACGAGGTTGTTGACGCGAAAGTGAATATTGCCGACCTGCGCGACCCGGTACTTGAGATTCAGTCGTTCTCGACCGGCACGCTGGAGTCGGTGCGGCAGTTCGCGTTACAAAGCCCGATCGCTGAGGTTTTTGGCGGCAGCCTTGACCGAATCTCGGTGTCGGGCGAGGCGTCGTTTTCGCTCGATCTGACTGTGCCACTGAAGAGAGTCCATGAATTCGAATTCGTGTCTCGTGTACGCAGTAACAACGGTACGCTTGCGATTGAGGGATTCGCGGCGCCGGTCACGGATCTGATTGGCGAGGTCACGATCGAGCGCGATAAAATTTCCAGTCAGTCTCTGGGTGGGCGGTTCCTCGGCCAGGAAATCAACATTGTCCTGGGTCCATCGGATGATCCCCGGTTCGCGGTTCTGGCGACCGTCAATGGCATCGTGACGGCGGATGCGGTAGTGAATGAGCTCGGCGTGCCCCTGGACGGCCTGATCAGCGGTGCGGCGGATTATGAGGCGCGCATCCTTTTCCCCAATTCCAGGATGGCTGCAACATCGCCGTTGACCATTCAGATTGATAGTGACTTTGCAGGTTTTGGATTCGATTTGCCGCAACCCGTCGCCAAGGAAACCGATGCATCATTGCTGGTCCGGGCGGATATTCGCTTCATGCCGGGCGGTGAGGTCATCGAAACCGCGGGCTTTGCGGAGGACAAAATCGCCTGGCAGCTTGCGTTCAACCGGTTCGATGAGGCCTGGGACTTTGATCGCGGCGTCGTCACGATGGGGGGTAGCGTCATGGAGCCGGCCGCTACGCGTGGTCTGCATATCCGCGGCAATACCGGCGTTGTCAGGCTGGACGACTGGTTGAGTTTGTCCCGCAGCGGGGAGAAAAAAATTGGTGTCGCCGAACGCATTCGATCGATCGATCTGCTCATCGACGACCTGTACATCGTCGGGCAGCACTTGCAAGGTCACCGTGTTCGCGTCGATCGTAGCGCCCGCGACTGGCTGGTACAGTTGGACGGCGATGACGTCATCGGCTCTGTCTTCGTGCCGTATGACTTCGGTTCCGAGCGTGCCATGGTGTTCAACATGGAGAAATTGCGCCTGCCGGGTGATGAAGTGGGTGACGACACCGCAATGACACTCGA
The DNA here is from genome assembly GCA_022573655.1 of Pseudomonadota bacterium. Lineage (GTDB taxonomy): Bacteria > Pseudomonadota > Gammaproteobacteria > Steroidobacterales > Woeseiaceae > UBA1847. The sequence goes on along the minus strand of JACZTO010000015.1, from coordinate 29,458 downwards.
CCCTCGTACGCTACCGCCAATAACGCTCAGCGCCGCGGAGTTCGCATTCGGTGATCGTTATATTGGCGCTGTCGAAGTGACGATAGAGAAAGTCGCGGACGGCCTCATCGCTAGCAAGATTGTCAGCAAGGATGACAGCTTCGAAATCGTTGCTACGGGCCGCTGGCTGGCCGACGATAATGACCCGCTGGGCAGTCACAGTTACCTTACGGCAAGTCTGATCAGCACCGACGTCGAGCAAACAATGGCGCGTCTCAATTACCAGCCCGGCATCGTTAGTGATGACATGACCATGAAGATGGAACTCGATTGGCCGGGCAGCCCACGCGCGGATTTTTTTGACGTACTGGATGGTGATGTGCAGCTCAACTTCGGCAATGGGCAGCTTGAAGAGGTGGAGCCCGGTGCCGGTCGGGTGTTCGGCCTGATGAGTCTCAGCGCACTCGAACGGCGTTTGTCGTTCGACTTCCGCGACGTGTTTGGCAAGGGCTTTGGCTTCGACAAGATAACCGCTACTTTTCGCATCGACGATGGCAAGATCTACACATGCGATCTGTCTCTTGAAGGTCCCGCGGCCGATATCGGTATCGTAGGTGAGGCGGATCTCGCCAACCGGACGTATAATCAGACCGCAATTGTGAGCGCCAATGTCGGCGCCACGTTGCCCATAGTAGGTGCGGTAGTTGCGGGCCCGCAGGTTGCAGCAGTGTTGCTTATCGTCTCGCAGATATTCAAGAAGCCGTTACAGGAAATTGGCCAGGTTTACTATGGCATTGGCGGCTCCTGGGATGAACCCACGATTGATGCGACGAATTCAGCGGCCTTCGTCGCGAGTGGCGAGCTTGCCAGCTGCCTGGACGACGCCGAGTAAACGATGTCAGTGACCACGCGAGTAGCAGCAATTCAGATGAACAGTGGCGCCGACGTCGCCGCCAATCTGGCATTGGCTGACAAGCTCCTCGGCGATGCGGCTGCTGATGGCTGCGTGCTAGCCGTTTTGCCGGAAAACTTTGCGTTGATGCCAGTCCGGGGCCGGGACAAGGCGAAACACGCTGAGGAGCCGGATGCGGGCCCTATACAGGCATTCCTGTGCGACGCGTCGCAGCGCCATGGCCTGTGGATTGTCGCCGGCAGCTTGCCACTGGTGTCGCCGGCCATTGACGCTGAGCGAGTGTTCGGTGCGTGCCCGGTATACGACAACGACGGTTGCGCTCGCGCTATTTACCGCAAGATTCATCTGTTTGATGTTGACCTGAAGGATGGCGAGGAGTCCTATCGCGAATCGCGATCGATGTATCCGGGTGATGACGTCGTGACTGTCGACACGCCCTGTGGACGAGTCGGCCTTAGCATTTGCTACGACCTGCGGTTTCCAGAGCTGTTTCGCCAGCTTGTCGATGCAGGAGCAACAATATTCACGGTGCCGGCCGCATTTACCGCAACCACAGGCGCGGCGCACTGGCACATATTGTTGCGCGCGCGGGCGATCGAAAATCTGGCGTATGTCATTGCCCCGGGGCAATATGGTGAACACCCGGATGGCCGATCGACTTACGGGCACTCACTGATTTGCGATCCCTGGGGGCGCATACTGGCGGAACAGGAGACCGGCGATTGTCACGTGGCAGCCGATATCGATCCGCAGCTGCCGCAGCAACTGCGCGGTGACTTCCCGGTTCTCGCGAATAGACGACTGCAATAGACGATTGAAGCATACGATTGAAATGGACATGGTAGATTGACGAGTTCCAACAACAACTCAGTTGATGCGGCGATATCCCGTCTGCTCGAGCCGGCAGGGATTGACGAGAAAAACCTGAGTAAGACGCTTGGCTCCATGATGCGCGGCGGTGTCGACTTTGCAGACCTGTATTTTCAGGTCAGCCGGCACGAGAGCTGGACGCTCGAAGACAGCATCGTACGCGAAGGCAGCTTCAGCCTCGATCAGGGCGTTGGTGTGCGTGCCACCAGTGGCGAAAAGACCGGATTCGCCTATTCTGACGAACTCGTCTTGCCGGCGCTCGAGCAAGCCGCCTCGGCTGCGCGCGCGATTGCGCGCCATGGTCAGGATAAGTCGGTGCAGGTCTGGAATCGCAGCGCCTGCCCGCGTCTGTATTCTGCGGATGACCCGACGACGAGTATCGATGACACGCAGAAAACGGCGTTGTTGAGCGAAATTGATGCCGCAACCCGCGCACTCGACAATCGCGTGGAGCAGGTCATTGTCAGTCTGGCAAGCAGCCAGGACCTGGTTTTGATTGTGGCATCCGATGGCACGATGGCGGCCGATGTACGGCCGTTGATACGACTCGATGTGAGCGTCATTCTTGAACAAGACGGCCGCCGTGAGCAGGGCTACGCTGGTGGCGGCGCACGCGCCAGTCTCGATTATTTTTTCAACGGTGACGTGGCGATGGATTTCGCGCGTGAAGCGGTCCGGCTGGCCATTGTGCAATTCGAGGCACAGGCAGCGCCGGCTGGCACCATGCCAATAGTGCTTGGTCCGGGATGGCCCGGCATATTGTTGCACGAGGCTATTGGCCATGGTCTGGAGGGTGATTTTAATCGCAAGGGGACATCGGCATTCAGCGGCAAAATCGGCCAGAAGGTCGCTGCGCCGATATGTACGATTGTCGATGACGGCACGCTTGTCGATCGGCGCGGCTCCGTCACAGTCGATGATGAGGGCGTTCCCGGCCAGTACACCGTGCTCGTTGAAGACGGCATTCTCAAGGGCTACATGCAGGACAAGCTCAACGCGCGCCTGACGGGTGTCGAGTCGACGGGTAACGGTCGCCGCGAGTCATTCGCGCATGTGCCGATGCCGCGCATGACGAATACCTACATGCTCGCAGGGCCGCACGATCCGGAAGAGATCATCGCGTCCGTTGACAAAGGTATATACGCGCCCAATTTCGGTGGCGGTCAGGTCGACATTACGTCAGGCAAGTTCGTGTTCTCTGCGAGTGAGGCTTACCTGATCGAGAAGGGTAAAATCACAGCGCCGATAAAAGGTGCGATGCTCATCGGTGATGGCCCGGAAGCCCTGAGCAAGATATCGATGGTCGGCAACGACTTGCAACTGGACTCGGGTGTCGGTACCTGCGGCAAGGAAGGCCAGTCAGTGCCGGTGGGCGTGGGGCAGCCGACGCTCAAGATCGACGAGATCACCATAGGCGGCACGGGCTAGGCGAAACATGCGCGGCCAGTTTCTCTTGCCGGTTTAACATAACAGGATCAGTTGCCCTTGCGGTGCGCACAATGTGCGTTGCCTCACCGCGTTGGACGATTTGTTGCGGTAAATTTCAGGCTATCTCAGGGACGGAGAGAATGATGGCTTTCGAGAACACGATAACCGAAAGGGACATGGACGCGCAGGCGCAGCGATTCGTGCAGGGATTGCGCGGTGATGGCGGCGACTATGAACCTGATCTGTGCGTCGACGGCCAGTCTGAATCCATATTTTCACGCTTTCTGGGCATGTTCGGCATCGGCAAATCCTAGCCCGTTTTCCAGCTTGTCCCCGGCATATCTGTGTCTCGCACTGGACAATCAATCCCCGCTATGGAAAATGACTCATCTCCGGGGCAGAAAAAAAGACGCTATGTGGATTTCAAAGCCAATCTACGAAAGTCTGCCGTACTTCTATCTCTTAGTTGGGGCGACCTTGCTGGGCGCCTCAATGTATGTCAACCATTGGCATTGGCCAACCATTTGCTTTGTGGTTGGGCTGGCGTGCCTGGTCGCAGGGTTGGTGGTATTGCTGAAGCGCAGAGACAACCGTGTCACTGAGCGTCGTGTGGGGCAGCGGCAGGATTACTAGGGCTTGTCGACGGCCGCATCCCGTTCGTCCGCATTGTTGTCCTTGTCGTCGTCGATCTCGGCACTCTTGCGAAGATCGTGATAGATGAGTTCGTGCACGCCGAGCGAAATTACATCGCCGTCGTGGAGGCGATATTTCTTGACCTGTTTCTCAGCGACGAATACGCCGTTCGTGCTGTTCAGATCTTCGATAACGCAACCACTTTCGTCACTGACCAGTTGCGCATGGTGGCGGCTCACAAATTTACTCTTGATGTAAATCTCGTTATCAGGCGAACGGCCGATAATCACGCGACCCAGCGGGAAGGTCAGAATATCGATGACTTTTCCATCCGCGCGCACCATAATCTTCGAGACATGTAAGTCCGCCGGGTCCTGTCTGTTCAATTCGAGTTGTTGTAGCTGTTCGAAAACGCCGGTATTGCCCTCGTATTCCTTCCAGTTCAGTTCCTGGGCCGCCGTCATGACATCCTCTGCGCCGACAGTGTGAATGTCGTCTGCAAACGCGCACAGCAAGGTTGTGTCGCAGAGCGTGTTGATCAGGCGTGGAACGCCACCTGAAAACAAATAGATGACATCGAAACTGTCTTCTTCGAACAGATCGTTATTCTCGCGACCGGCGACAGATAATCTGCGTTCGATATACTCTCGCATTTCGCGTCGGTCAAGAGGACCGATATGAAAACGCAGGCGAACACGTTGCATAAGTTGTTCGAGATGCGGTGAGTCCAGCGTGTCTTTCAACTCGGGTTGGCCTGCGAGAATGATGCGCAGCACCTTTTCCTTGTGCGTCTCGATGCCGGACATCATACGAATTTCTTCAAGGACTTTCTTCGTCAGGTTCTGCGCCTCATCGACGACAAGTACTACTTTCTTGCCGTTGGAGTACTGCTCGATGAGGAACATGTTGAGCATGTCGAGCAGCTCAACCTTGCGTTTTTTGAATGGTTTGAAGCCGAACTCCGTCAGTACGGCCTGAAGAAATTGCGTCGGCGTCAATTGCGTCTGCGACACGACGGCGTAAACAATGTCGTCATCAAGTTCGGTGAGAAATGACTGCAATAACGTCGTTTTGCCCGAACCGATGTCGCCTGTTATTACGACGAATCCATCGGCCAGCCAGATGGTCGATTCCATGTAGGCCTTGGCGCGAGCATGCTGCTTGCTCCAATAAAGGAACTCGGGGTCTGGTGTCAGCCGGAACGGCTGCTCAGCAAGCTTGAAATGATCCAGATATGACATATCGGAATAAGTTTACCTGCTTTTGCACATTGCGGGCTACGCTGTGTTCTCATGCGTGAGGGTCGAGCGTGTCACAGTTGTGTCGATTATGTCTATTAGTTCATCGCGCTTGTCTGCGCTGTCCTCAACTACGGTGATATGACCCAGTTTGCGCCCCGGTCGCGGCACCTTACCGTAGTCGTGCAAGTGGCCGATTGTCAGCGATCTAATGGCTTGTGGAATTGCGCCGATGAGATTGACCATGCCCGCATGGCCGCGGCCCGCAGTCGAGCCGAGTGGCATGTTCATGATTGCACGCAGGTGATTCTCGAACTGACTTGTCTGCGACCCTTCGATAGTCCAATGGCCGGAATTATGCACGCGCGGCGCAAACTCATTGGCGAGTAATGTGTCGTTGACGACGAATAATTCGAGTGCCAGGACACCGACGTAATCCAGATGTGCAAGCAAACGGTGCACGTAGTCCGAAGCTTCGCTGGCCAGGCCGAATGCCTCGAGTGGCGATCTGGACGTCCGCAATATGCCGTCGACATGAACATTGTGACTGAGTGGGTAGATCGCAACGTCGCCATCGACGTTGCGCACACCAATGCATGAAACTTCAAAGTCGAATGGCACCCACTGTTCCGCGATCAACGCCTGACCGCCAAGCAATTCCCAGGCGGCATTCAGCGCACTTGATTGACGCACAATAAACTGTCCTTTGCCGTCGTAGCCCAGGCGTCGCGTTTTGATGACCATCGGCAGGCCGAGTATTTTTGCTGCCGCGTCCATGTCGTCGCGTGTATCGATGACGTGGTACGCGGCGACCGGAATGCCGTGGCGGGTGAATAATTGTTTTTCAGAAAGGCGATCCTGCGCGCACGCAAGTGCAGCAGGGGGCGGATAAACGGGAACCCTGCCGTCGATTTGCTGCAATGCGGCAACTGGAACGTTTTCGAATTCATACGTGATGACATCACAATCGGATGCCAGCTGCAGCAACGCATCGGCATCGTCAAATGGTCGCTGCAAGACATCGCCGCAAAGTGCCGCAGGAGGATTGTCAGAGGGATCGACGAAGCAACACTGAACGTCCAGGCTACGGGCTGCCAAACCCAGCATCTGACCGAGTTGCCCGGCGCCAATAATGCCGATGCGCATCGTCCGACAGGTCGTTAAGTGCGGGGGTCGCTGTTGGCCAGAACCGTGTCGGTCTGGTTCTTGCGGAAGTCGTCAAGCGCGCCAGCGATCGCGGCATCGGCATTGGCAAGTATTGCTGCTGCCAGCAATGCGGCGTTCACAGCGCCTGCTCGACCGATTGCCATGCTGCCGACAGGTACGCCGGCCGGCATCTGCGCGATCGATAATAACGAATCCATACCGCTGAGCGACTTGGACTGAATGGGCACGCCCAGTACAGGAATGCGGGTCTTGGCTGCGGTCATGCCCGGCAGGTGTGCCGCGCCGCCGGCTCCAGCAATAATGACCTGCAGGCCGCGCTCGACGGCCGTGCTGGCATACTCGAATAACAGATCGGGCGTGCGGTGCGCCGAGACGATCTTGACTTCGTACCCGACACCCAGCTTATCCAGCGTCTCGGTTGTGTGCCGCATCGTTTCCCAGTCAGAGCGGGAACCCAAAATTATGCCGACATCGATATTCACATCATCACTCACACTAATACCAATCGGAAAATTCTATCATTCTCTGTTGCAGAAGCTGAACCCATCAAACCTACCTTGTTGGACTACTAGCCGTGGCGAAGCTTTTGCAGGCCAGCTCGAATCGGTTCCGGATCGACGTTGCGCATCAGCTTGCCAATGTACTGCTTTTGCCGACGCAGTGCGCCATGTGACTTGATCTCGCGTGCGTCGCAAACGGCTTCGCGCAGCGCATCGTCCAACGGCAGGTTATCGAGGTTTGACCGGGTGATCGTAATCAGCTCCTCGCCAAGTTTTTGCAGGGCCAGATACTCGCGTTTTCGTGCGCTTTTACTGGGCTTTAATTCTGTCACCGGCTAAAGTACTCCCCGCAGCCAGTTCGATCCGACCGCGGCGGGAGTCTAACACGCGTACGCTGCGGCTTTGTAAATAGGGGATGTTGCAAACATGGCGGAAGTTGCTACACGCACATTGCTGGGCCGGGAAGAGCTTGAGAGCCTCGTAGGGCTCGCGTTGGATGAGGCTGGCAACCTGGGTGTCGACCAGGCGGAAGTGGTTGTCAGCCAGGACAGCGGGCTGTCAACGACAGCTCGACTTGGCGACGTAGAGAGTCTTGAGTTTACCAATGATCGCGGCATCGGTATTACCGTTTACAAAGATTCCTGCAAGGGCAGTGCGAGTACCTCGGACGTCTCGCCGGCGGCAATTCGTGAGGCCGTCGCGAAAGCGTGTTCATTCGCGAGTCTGACTGCCAGCGACCCACACTCGGGTCTGGCGGACCTCGAGCTGATGTGCACGGAGATCCTGGACCTGGATCTCGACCATCCGTGGGCAATTGATGCGGATCAGGCGATAGAACTCGCCATCGAATGCGAGGGCGCAGCGCTGGGCTATGACAAGCGCATCGAAAATTCCGAAGGCGCGACGGTCTCGACCAATCGCGGTTCGCGCGCCTATGGCAACACGCATGGCTTCGTTGGCAGTTATTCACGAACGAGTCACAGCGTCACCTGTGTTGTTCTCGCGGAGTCCGGCGGGACGATGCAGCGTGACTACCACTACACAGCGTCTCGCGATCCGCAAGATCTGGATGACGTTTTGTCCGTTGGCGAAATGGCGGCGCGAAAAACAATTGGCCGCCTGGGCGCGATCAAGATCAAGACAGTCGATGCACCGGTTCTTTATATCCCGGAACTTGCACGTGGCTTCATTGGACATGCAATTGGTGCGATTGCCGGCGGCTCACAATATCGTCGATCGTCGTTTCTGCTGGGAGCGGTCGGCGAGAAAATATTTCCTGATTTCGTGCAGATACTGGAGCGTCCGCACCTGGCCAAAGCCATGTCAAGTGCGTCCTATGACGCAGAAGGCGTTACTACTTACGATCGTGACATCGTGGCTGATGGCGTATTGCAGGGCTATGTTCTCAGCAGTTACTCGGCCCGGCGACTCGGTCTTGAGACAACGGCAAACGCGGGCGGTACACAAAATCTCATCGTGGAAGGTGGCGACAAGGATCAAGCGCAGTTGTTGTCGGAAATGGGCAACGGTTTTCTCGTCGAAGAGTTGATCGGGCAGGGTGTCAATGCCGTCACTGGCGATTATTCACGCGGTGCTGTTGGTCACTGGGTCGAGAATGGTGAGATCCAGCATGCCGTCGACGAAGTTACGATTGCCGGCAATCTGCGTGATTTGTATCAGCGTATTGTGGCCATCGGCAGCGATCGGGATATCCGTGGCGGCATTCGTTGTGGGTCGTTGCTGGTCGAGAAAATGACCATCGCCGGAGCCTGAATTGATCAGAGCTTCCCTAGGCCGTCTGTTCGTCCAGCAGATCGGACAGAGTCTGGTCTGCAAGTGTTCGTGCGACGGCCGCATCCAGGGCACCGCCTAACGCATCGATTGCACTGTGCCACTCGGGATCGCGGTGTGAGCCCGTTTCTCCATCGTGGCGCACTACGCTGAGAATATCGGTCAGCTTGATGCGCGACATCTCCCGACCCGGCAGGAAATTCTCCATTTCGTTCGTGGTCAGCAAGCCGTTGCTTTCAAGGCCAGCTGCAATCGGTGCAAGCGTAATGGTGGGTATCTTCAGTACGCGACCAAGACTAAGCAGATTGACACCCGGACCAGGCTCTCGAAACTCTTTGCCGACCAGCAGCATGATATTCAGGGCCAGGCGTTCACGCATCTCGTTTGACAGGCGGGGTTCGCGCCGGCCAATACGCAGGTAGGCGGGATTCTGAAAATAAAACGCTATTTGCGCGCCGATCAGCAAGATCAGCCAGTTCAGGTACAGCCAGATCAGGGTTGTGATGGCGATGGCGAAACTTGCGTATATGGCCTGGGTGCGTGCAGAGTTTGCGATGAATGCGGCGAAAGCCATTCCAATGGTTGCCCACAGAATCCCACCGGCGAGTCCGCCCACCAGCGCTGCGCGGAAATTCACCTTCGTATTCGGCATATAGGCATAAAGGAATGTGAACACGCCCGAGATGACCAGGTACGGTGTCAGGCGACTGGTGGCCGCGAAGAATGGTCCGAAAAATGTGCTCTGCGAAAGCCACTGCACGGCGGATTCGTTCTGGACCGTTGCGATCGCACCAATTGCAAGGACGATCGCCAGTGGTCCAATCAGCAGGACGAACATATACTCGGTGAATCGCCGCGCGAAATTACGCGGCTTGGTTACGTACCAGACGTAGTTAAAACTTTCTTCGATCTTCTGCACCATTGATATTGCGGTGTAGATGAAAAACGCGAGCCCGATGCCACCGAGTACACTGCCGTTGACGTTGTCGACCAACGTCATGAGCTGATCTGTAATTTCTACGCCTTTGTCTCCCAGTGGGGCCAGCACAGCATACAATCGCGACTCGAGTTCTTTGTGGACACCGAGGCCCTTTAGTACCGAAAAGCTGAACGCCATCAACGGCACGATGGACAACAATGTTGTGTACACGAGGCTCATCGAGCGCAACGTCAGTTGCCCGGAGACAATGTCACGCAGGACGGCGTACAGATTGCGCAGGACGCCCGTCAGGATGCGACCCGGCAAGCCATATTTCAGGAGTCTGTCTCCCCAAACAAGCTGGTCGATCTGATTGTTGAGATAGCCGATCATGCAGTATGGGTTCCTAAGACGTCATCCTCTTCAGTGCCTCATGATACTTCGCCGCTGTCTGAGTCAGGATCGCAGGCGGCAGGTCTGGTCCTGGTGCTGTTCTGTCCCAGTCGAGCGTATCGAGATAGTCGCGCACAAATTGCTTGTCGTAACTGGGCGGGCTCGTGCCGACTTTGTATTCGTCGACTGGCCAGAATCGAGACGAGTCGGGTGTTAGTGCCTCGTCAATAATGTGCAGGCGGCCTGCGTCGTCCAGACCGAACTCAAACTTGGTATCCGCGATTATAATGCCACGCTGCAGCGCATAGGTTGCTGCGCGTTCGTAAATCCGGATAGAAATATCACGAACGCGGCTGGCCAGGTTCGCGCCAATCAAATCAACCACAGTGTCAAAGCTGATGTTTTGATCATGGTTGCCCGCGCCAGCTTTATTCGCGGGCGTAAACAGAGTCTCGGGCAGTTTTCCGGCCTGCTGCAGGCCCTCTGGCAGGTCGATGCCACAAATCTGCTGTGTGTCGAGATAGTCTTGCCAGGCGGAACCAATCAGGTAGCCACGCACGACGGCTTCAATCGGCAATGGCTTGAGGCGCTTGACGACGAGAGACTGGTCACGCATCCGGTCACACAGCGCTGTATCCATGACAACGTCGTCCATGGTGAGGTCCGTAAGCTGGTTGTCGATGATGTCTGCCATCATGTTGAACCAGAACAAGGATATTTTGGTCAGGATCGCACCTTTGCCCGGAATTGCGTCTGGCAACACGACGTCATAGGCCGACAGTCGATCTGTCGTGACGATCAAAAGGTGGTCGTCACCGACGCCATAAATGTCGCGTACTTTGCCGCGGCCGATCAACGGCAGTTCGGGAATCGATGATTCGAACAGGACGTCTGTATTGTTCATTGGTTATCAGGCCGCACTCTACTTTGATCGACAATGGATGATCGCCGTTCCGGCCGAGTCAGGCAAGCGCCGAAAATGGGAATGCCCGCTGACTCAAGTTAGGATTGCAGTTCCTTTTGCTGCGTGACGGCTGGAATCTGGTTTGTACTGGGGCAAGATTATCGGCACTTTGGCCGGGCTCGCGACAACGAAGCCCTGGTTTGCACTGCTTGGATTGTTTCTCGGTGACCAGTTCGATCGCGGCTTTGCCAATCGCTACCGACACTTTGAGCAGCAGGGCGCCGAAATCGGCCGCGTTTCGGAACACTTCGTGCGCGCCCTGTTTGAGGCGATGGGGCACCTTGCCAAGATCGATGGTCGTGTAAGCGAAGAAGAAATTCGCGCTGCGCGCATGATCATGCATCGCCTGGGTTTGAGTCCCGCACAGGTCAGGCGCGCTATTGGCTGGTTTGACGATGGTAAACAGCCCGGCTATCCGTTGCGCCCGCGCATGCGTGAAGTCAGGCGAGTCAGCGCGCGCGGCGCCGTTGCCCGCACGACGTTCATCCGCTTGTTGCTCGAAGTCATTCTTGCGAAGCACAGCCTGAAGAGAGAAGAGCGAGCGCTGGTATGGACAATTTGCAAGGAGCTTGATGTCGGTCGCGTTGAGCTTGCGCAGATTGAGGCGATGATTCGCGCGCAAAAGGGCTTCAAGCGGTCTCCTGCAGGCGACGCCGATGCCATTCGGGTACGCAATGCCTATACCACGCTTGGCGTGTTGCCGGATGCCAGCAATGATGCAGTAAAGACGGCGTACAGGCGCTTGATGAGCAAGCATCATCCGGACAAGATCGCCGGCAGTAACCCTGCGGCGGACGTCGTTGCGGAAGCCGCACGCCGTACGCGAGAGATTCGGCGTGCCTATGAAATGCTCAAAGCGCGGCGCTCCATTCGTTGAACTGTCGCGGCGGCGCACCGTGTTGTACAGTTCCAAAAAAACCAAGGAAATACAGTGGCACCAGTAATAGCAGCGTCAATACTTTCTGCCGATTTTGCGCACTTGGGTGATGAGGTCAACGCCGTGCTCGACGCCGGCGCTGAATTCGTGCATTTCGATGTCATGGACAATCATTTTGTTCCAAACCTGACCATCGGGCCGATGATTTGCGATGCGCTACGAAATTTTGGCATCCAGGCGCCAATTGACGTCCATCTGATGGTGGAACCTGTCGACCGGATCATTCCGGATTTTGCCAAGGCTGGGGCGAGCTACATTACGTTTCATCCGGAGGCGAGTCGCCATGTCGACCGCTCCCTGGGGCTGATAAGAGAACAAGGCTGCAAGGCCGGGCTGGTGTTTAATCCTGCGACACCGCTGGACTGGCTGACACACGTTATCGACAAAGTAGACATGATATTGATCATGTCCGTGAATCCGGGATTTGGTGGCCAGAAGTTCATCCCGTCTGCGCTGACGAAATTGCGCCAGGCACGACAAATCATCGAGGCAAGTGGCCAGGAGATCCGGCTGGAGATCGATGGTGGCGTGAAAGTGGACAATATCGGCGAGATTGCCGCAGCGGGTGCCGATACATTTGTAGCGGGATCGGCAATCTTCGGCAGTGATGACTACGCCACGACCATTGCGGCGATGAAAGCAGAAATAGCGAAAGCGGTACTGTAGGAGCGCGCCTTGCGCGCGAATGTAGGAGCGGCCCTTGGCCGCGATCGCGCGCAAGGCGCGCTCCTACGGCAGGTTGCGGTTCGGTCTCGCGCCGTACACGACGATTGTTTTGCCGCTGGCCGTTACCAGGCCCTGTTCCTCAAGAACCTTGAGTACGCGGCCGGCCATTTCTCTTGAGCAACCGACGAGCCGACTCAATTCCTGACGACTGACCTTGATTTGCATGCCGTCCGGGTGGGTCATGGCGTCCGGTTCATTGCACAGGTCCATTATCGCGTGAGCGACACGTCCCGTAACGTCGACAAACGCCAGATCGCCGAGTTTGCGATTGGTGCGATCGAGCCGCGTTGCCAGCTGTGTGGCGAGTTCAAAAATGAGTCCCGGGCTTTCACTCGCGATTTGGCGGAACCGCGGGTAAGTCATTTCGGCGATCTCACACTCTGTTCGTGTGCGCACCCACGCGCTGCGCGTGGGTTGCTCGTAGAACAGGCCCATCTCGCCGAAGAATTGACCCTTATTCAGATAGGCCAGTACCATTTCGTTGCCGTCTTCGTCCTCGATCATGACTTCGACCGAGCCTTCGACGATGTAGTACAAGACATCCGGCAGATCACCGGCATGAATCATCACAGTCTTCGATGGAACAGTTCGTACACGGCAATAACTCAAGAAGCGATTAATCGCGGGTACGTCACTTATATTTTTAGCTGTAGTCTGCATTGATTGATCCTCGACTTGTAGCGATCCTCTTTTAATACAGATCGGCTGCAAGGGCAAGCCAGGTCTGTATTCAGCCGCAATTTTTTCGCGTACTAAAATCGATACGCGATCTGCGTCATGATGCCAGCCGTCGCGCGCATCAAACTCGCGACAGGGCGCGGTAATTTTGCGGCGCCCGCAGCAATAGCGTTTTCACCGTGCCTGGCCTCTTCGTCTCGCATCTGCGCAACGATTGCCCGGCTCCTGGCGTCCTGCTCGGGAAGGCGATCGAGATGACTGTCGAGATGGGCGCAGACCTGGTGCTCGGTCTCCGCGATGAACCCAAGGCTCCACTTGTCGCCGAGAACGCCGCTGGCAGCACCGATCGCGAAGGCTCCGGCGTACCAGAGCGGGGTGAGACGGCTGGGTTCTTCGCCTAACTCATGAATACGTTGTTCACACCAGGCAAGATGATCCAATTCTTCATCGGCGGCGTGCTGCATTTGCGCCTCGATTTTCTTGTCGCGAGCGACGGCCGCGTGACCCTGGTAGAGAGCCTGTGCCGCTATTTCGCCCGCATGATTAACTCGCATAAGACCGGCTGCGTGGGCTTTCTGCCTGACGTCGAGGTCGGCGTCCTCGATGCCTGCGGCCGGATTGTCGCGGGTTGGCTGACCGGCTGGCGCGGCGACAGTGTGCAGCGCATTGCCGACCCCTGCCAGAAGGCGGTCAAGGTGGCTGAGTCGGCGGCTGTGCATGGTGGAATTATATAGCAACGATTGTCAGAGGAGGGGGTCGTCGGTATACTTCGCGGCCAATTTTCTGCGGCGCATTGGGTCCGCTTTACGGAGATCGCACATGCGTCTTGGTCTGATAATAATATTGGCGGGCATGGTTGCACCGGTCTGTGCGTTGGCTGAGGCACAGGAAGAAGAGAGCCCGTGGGCCGGCACGGCGAAACTGGGCTACCTCGCTACGTCGGGGAATACGGACAATTCGACGCTGAATACCGGTTTTCAGGTTAGCTACACCGCCGGTAAATGGACGCATCTTGCCGAGGCCCTGGCGATAAACGCATCCGAAAACAAGGTTACGACCGCTGAAGCCTATGATCTGGGCTGGAAGAGCGAGCGTAATCTGAGCGAGCACGATTTCCTGTTTGGGCGATTGCAGTGGCGCAGGGACCTTTTCGGCGCATATGCGATACAGTTTTCGCAATCAGTAGGCTACGGCCGCAGGTTGATATCAACGGACAGGCACAAGCTCAATGTCGAAATCGGCGTCGGTTTGCGTCAATCAGAGCTGCAGATCGGCGCCACGGAAGATGAGACGATCGTACGGGGTGGTGCGTTTTACAAGTGGCTGTTCAGTGAAAACGCTGAGTTTCGTCAGGATTTCAGCATTGAAGCGGGTGATCTGAATACCTACCTCGAGTCCGTGACGGCGTTGTCGGCGAAGCTTGTGAATGACCTGGCGCTGGTTGCCTCGTACACGATCAAGCACAATACCACCGTGCCGCCGTTGACGGAAAAAACCGATACCTATACGGCTTTGGCCCTCGAGTATACCTTCTGAGCTGGATCTTGCCCAAAGGGGTGTTGCAACGACCTCTGTAAGTGGTTGAAAAATAAGTAATAAAATAATCAGAATTCCAGCGGCATTTTTTCGTAAATAAAACCCCTGATTGTTTGCATTGGCGCTGGGCCTCAAGTAAAATTTCGCGCCTTTCGCCGGTCCAGCGAACGTTTGTGCGTGCGTGGATCGCAGGCGGGGCAAGGGTTCAGGCGAGATCGCCCCAAAACAAGATTTTTTCCCGACGGAAACCAGAATTATGAAGACGTTTTCTGCAAAACCAGCAGAGGTACGCCGCGATTGGTATTTAGTTGATGCAACAGGCAAGACCCTGGGTCGCCTGTCAACTGAAATTGCCAGGCGCCTGCGTGGCAAGCACAAGCCCGAATACACACCGCATGTAGACACAGGTGATTATATTGTTGTCGTCAATGCCGAGAAAATTCGGGTTACCGGCAATAAACTGAAAGACAAGCTGTATCATCACCACACGGGATACATCGGCAACCTGAAGACGATTTCGCTGGAGAAATTGCTTGAGGAGACGCCTGAGCGCGTGATTGAGCACTCGGTGAAGGGTATGCTGCCGCGCGGTCCGTTGGGGCGTAAAATGTTTGCCAAACTGCGCGTTTTTGCAGGGCCTGAGCACAGTCACGCTGCACAGCAGCCGATTCCATTGGAAATAAACGTCTAAGGTTCGCACCTTACGCATTGAGACAAGATTATGAGTGATACGGTTTTTTACGGTACTGGACGTCGCAAGACTTCAACTGCCCGCGTGTTTCTATCACCTGGCAACGGTGACATCACGGTTAACAACCGCCCGCTGGATTTGTTCTTTGGCCGCAAGACGGCACAAATGATTGTTCGGCAGCCGTTGCAGCTGACTGGGCTTGGAGATAAGTTCAACATTAAAGTTACAGTAAAAGGCGGCGGTACGACTGGACAAGCTGGCGCTATTCGCCACGGCCTCACACGCGCGCTGATGAAATACGACGAGTCATTGCGCCCGCCGCTGCGCAAAGCGGGTTTCGTCACACGCGACGCGCGGGAAGTCGAGCGCAAGAAAGTCGGACTGCGCAAGGCTCGCCGCGCCAAGCAGTTCTCGAAGCGCTAAGCGTTCGCATAGCGATCGCTGCAGTTTTTGGGGGATCGTCTAGTGGTAGGACTACGGACTCTGACTCCGTTAACGGGGGTTCGAATCCCTCTCCCCCAGCCAAAAATAGATGGGCCCCGGAAGGGACCCATTTTTTTGCCGGGGAGACAGGATGAGAACCTCAGGTTCGACAAAACCGAGTAACGGTTTTGGACGCACAGAGTGCGCCCGAAGGGTGAGCGCTGAAAGCGCGAATCACTCCCTCTCCCCCAGCCAAAAATAGATGGGCCCCGGACGGGACCCATTTTTTTTGGTGCGCCCGGCAGGGCGCACTCACTTGGAGGTGGAAGTCCTCTATCAGCCCGACAGGGGGAATGATTAGCCGGACGGCAAGGGTGTCCATCGTGAGGTGGAATCTGAAGGAAGCCGCAGGCAAAGCGCTGGCCTGACGAACAGAAATCGCATAGAAGGCGGCCGTGCTGGATGAGAAGTCCAATATCTTCAAAGTCCGATACCTGTACGGAAAGTACGGTCGTAGATGCGGCAGGCATAAGCGTGACGGTGAGTGCGCATTACCCGGGGAGGTCTGTCGGCCTGCCATTGTGCTACTGGCATCGAGAGGTGTCGGGATGGGTCGGCAGAAGTCAGCCGAGGGCATAGTAGACACATCGACCGTGTTGAAGGCCCGAACGTGAAGTAAGGAGAGGTTGCTGGATTTTCGTGTGTGAAGGAGAAGCAGAAGGTCAGTTTGAAATAGCTGACGCCCGCGTTGAGGGTAGCGGACAGTATCCGCGAGAGCAGACGGTGGGTGTTTCAAGCGCCACGGCTAAAGACAGAGCACAGCCTTGAGGGGATGATGATGGAACTGATGGAAGCGGTGGTCGAACGCGAGAACTTAAAGCGTGCATACGCACGCGTGATGCGCAATAAGGGCGCGGCAGGCATCGATGCGATGCCGGTTGCTGAGCTTGGCGCGCATCTGCAGGTTCACTGGCCGCACATCAAAGAGGAACTGCTGGCCGGAGGGTATCAGCCGCAGGCGGTACGCGAGGTATCGATCCCGAAGCCAAATGGCAAGGGTGAACGACTCCTGGGTATCCCGACGGTGACAGATCGTCTGATCCAGCAGGCATTGCATCAGGTATTGAGTCCGATCTTCGATGCGGATTTCTCTGAGTTCAGTTACGGCTTCCGGCCGGGACGTCATGCGCGGCAAGCGGTGCAACAAGCACGGCAATACGTAAGTGACGGTCGCCGCTGGGTAGTCGATCTGGATCTGGAGCAGTTCTTCGACCGCGTAAATCACGACATTCTCATGTCACGGGTGGCGCGCAAGATAGAGGATCGACGGGTACTGGGACTGATCCGACGCTACTTGCAGGCGGGCCTGTTCGAAGGTGGAGTGACGACAGTACGGACTCAGGGAACGCCGCAAGGCGGTCCCTTGTCACCGTTACTGTCAAACATTCTGCTCAACGAACTGGATCAGGAACTGGAACGCCGGGACCACGCCTTTTGCCGCTATGCCGACGATGTGCAGATATATGTGCACACCGAACGCAGCGGTGAGCGTGTGATGGCCTCGGTGACCCGGTTTCTGGAAACTCGGCTGAAGTTACGGGTGAACGCGGCCAAAAGTGTGGTTGCTCGCCCGTGGCAGCGGAGCTTTCTGGGTTATACGATGACGTTTCACAAAGTACCGCGGCTGAAAATACCCACCGCTGGCGTGAAGCGTTTTCGGGCAAACCTGAAGGCGATCTTCCGGCGTGGCCGGGGACGCAGCCTGAGTATGGTGATTGCGGAGCTCATGCCGATCCTTCGGGGTTGGATGAACTACTTCCGCGATATCGAGGTCAGGAACGTTCTCGAAACGCTGGACGGTTGGTTGCGGCGCAAGCTGCGCTGTCTGCTGTGGCGGCAATGGAAACGATCCGCTACCCGCGCTCGCTATTTGATGCGACAGGGATTATCCGAGGTACGTGCGTGGACATCGGCCACTAACGGGCGCGGCCCGTGGTGGAATGCTGGGGCCTCGCACATGAACCGGAGCTACCCGAAATCCTACTTTGATAAACTTGGTCTGGTGTCGCTGCTCGATCAGTATCATCATCTCAATCTTTCTTCACGAACCGCCGTGGTACGGAACCGTTTGCCCGGTGGTGTGGGAGGACGGCGGGGGTGACCCCGCCTCCTACCCGATCCGGGGGAGAGTAGGATGAGAACCTCAGGTTCGACAAAACCGCGTAGCGGTTTTGGATGCACGGCCAACGCTGCGTAGCATCCGCTCGTGTCCTCCCCCTAATCGCTGTAAATGATCTTTGGGCCAGACCATGACGACAACCGCATCGAACGTGGGTCGAATATCGACACGCTACCTGGCGCTGGCGCTGATTGTGGGCAACCTCGCCAACGCACAGGACAGCGCAGACGGCAATACGATTCCCGGCAATGCTGCGCTCGAGAGCGCAGGTGCGGTCATCGGCGAAATCATTTTCGACAAGCGCAATATTTTCGACCTGTCAGATCCCGAAGAAGACAAGTGGCTGTATCGCTGGGCAAACCGGTTGCACCTGGTCACCCGTGACGAAGTGATCGACAAACAGTTGTTGTTCGCCCCTGGCGACAGTTTTTCAAGCCGGCTGCTCGAGGAAACCGAGCGCATCCTGCGTCGCAACCGTTATCTGATCGACGCGCAATTAAAACCCGTTCGTTACGAAAATGGTGTCGTCGACGTGCAGGTGATGACTCATGATGTCTGGTCATTGACTCCGGATGTTTCGTTTTCGCGCAGGGGCGGTGCAAATCGAATTGGATTCGGCATCGAGGAAACCAACCTCTTCGGCCGTGGACAGCTGATGCGGTTAAAGTATATCGACGACGTTGACCGGACGACCACGCGTTTCGAGTTCGAAGATAGGAACCTGGGTAGCAGTTGGTGGACAGCGTATCTGCGCGTTGCTGACAACTCGGATGGCGATACGAAAATACTCTCACTCGTGCGCCCGTTTCACGCACTCGATGCGCGCTGGACGGCTGGTGGCCGACTGCTTGACGACGATCGCCGCACAGCGTTGTACCGACTCGGCGATGAAGCTGCGGAATACCAGCACGAACGCGAATTTGCAACAGCGATTGGTGGTTGGTCGCAGGGCTTACGAAACGGCCGGGTGCGGCGCTGGACGGCCGGCATTGTCTACGACGACAACCTGTTCTCCCCAGTACCGGACCCGATGTTGCCGGCCCTGATTCCCGAAGACCGCAAGCTTGTGTATCCATTCTTGGGGATAGAGATAGTTGAAGATCAGTTCGAGACGACTGCCAATGCCAACCAGATGGGCCGAACCGAAGACTTCTACCTGGGCACACGCTTGTCGGCATCGATCGGCTGGTCCGATCAAAGCTTCGGTGCCGATCGCGATGCGCTAATTTTTTCCGCAGCGGTGAGCCGCGGTTTTGGCTCGCTCGAAAAGACTTTTCTGCTGTTGTCGGCAACAACCAGTGGCCGACATGAGGGCAGCAACAGGGCGAATGCCAAGACCACGTTGAATGCTCGTTTCTACCACAGGCAATCCGGGAAACGCCTGTTTTTCATGACCCTGCGGGGAACTGCGGGGCATGACCTTGATCTCGACAATCCTGTCCAGCTGGGCGGCAAGAGCGGTCTGCGCGGCTATCCGCTGCGCTATCAGTCCGGGGATTCGAAAATACTGTTCACCGTTGAGCAACGTTACTTCACGGACTGGTATCCATTCAGGCTGTTTCGTGTCGGCGGAGCTGTGTTTGCCGACGTTGGTCGTACCTGGGGGGACAATCCTGTAGGCGAGGAAAACTTCGGTTGGTTGCCGAACGTCGGCTTCGGTCTTCGCTTCGCACCGACCCGATTCAGCACGGACAAGGTAGGGCATCTCGATTTTGCGTTTCCGCTTGGTGGCGACGCGTCGATCGACAGCGTGCAAATTCTCTTCATAGCAAAGCGCAGTTTCTAGCGCTTTGTTCCCTACGTGCGCAGTTCCCTGACACCCGAGTCGCTGCCAACGAGTAAGATATCTGCGCCTCGGTCTGCGAAAAGGCCGACGGTGACGACACCGGGTATGGCGTTGATTCGTGCTTCCATATCGAGCGGAATCGTAATCTGCAGATTGTGAACATCGAGAATATGATTGCCGTTATCGGTGACGAAGTCTTCGCGCCAGATAGGTTGGCCACGCATCTTTAACATGCGACGAGAAACAAGTTCCTGCGCCATGGGCAGCACTTCGATGGGCAGCGGAAAGCTGCCCAGCATGCCGACCAGCTTGGTGTCATCCACAATGCACACGAAGCGCCGCGCCGACGTCGCCAGGACCTTCTCGCGAGTGAGCGCCCCACCGCCGCCCTTTATCAGCTGCAGGCGTTTATTGCTTTCGTCAGCGCCATCGATATACAAGTCGATATCGCCAGTCTCGTTCAGCGTTGCAACATCAAATCCCTGCTCTTGCAGAAGTTTTGTCGATGCCCTGGAACTGGATACAATCCGCTCGATCCGATCGCGAATCGACGGCAACATTTCGATAAGGAAATTGACTGTAGAACCCGTACCGACACCGAGCACGGTGCCCGGTTCGATGAATTCCAATGCCGCTTTTGCCGCGCTGCGCTTTTTCTCAGATGCATCCATAGGTGCGTACTATAGTCATTTCAGCGCAAAATGCACGGACGTAATGCACATGGGAATGTAACTGCACATACGAAAAGAGCCCGCATAAGCGGGCTCTTTTACTTTGCTCTGGAAGAAGGCTCTTCCAAAACGATCCATCAGCTAC
The DNA here is from genome assembly GCA_022573655.1 of Pseudomonadota bacterium. Taxonomy (GTDB): domain Bacteria; phylum Pseudomonadota; class Gammaproteobacteria; order Steroidobacterales; family Woeseiaceae; genus UBA1847. The sequence continues at coordinate 8,891 of JACZTO010000015.1, read as the reverse complement.
CGTTTTCTTTTGCGGGTCGCCTTTTTCTTCTTGGCTTTCCGCCTGGTCGCTTTCTTCTTAGCCTTCTTCTTGGTCTTACGTTTGGCTACCTTTTTCTTCGCCTTGCGCTTAGCTTTCTTTTTAGCTTTCTTTTTAGCCTTTTTCTTCGCCTTGCGCTTAGCTTTCTTTTTAGCCTTTTTCTTGGCTTTCTTCTTCACTACCCGCCGTTTCTTCTTGGCGGTCTTTTTCTTTTTTGCTACGCGGCGTTTTTTAGGCGCTGCTTTTCTCTTCGCTGTTACTTTCCGCTTCTTCGCGACCTTCCGCTTCGAAGCTTTTTTACGAGACTTCTTCTTGGTAGCCATACTTTTCTCCGTGTCGGGTACCCGGAGCTGAGTATATACAACAAGGGCAAAAAGACCAGCAAGTAGGCGGTGTGCAAGCGCCAGAAAAAACGTCGGGGAGTTGCGTCAATCGCAATTTAAAAAAGAGAAAAATAATATCCGTCCGGGAAATGGATCGTAGCAACAAAACAAATCGTCATTTACCGGGCGCCCGGGCGTTCGCAATGATGAGATGTTGGTCTGATTTCGGCAGAACATTCTAAGTGCGCATTACTTGGCTGCCAGTGTCGGGCAGCATGCTGTCGCAATCGAGCGACAATGATTTTTCGTCGCAAAACGGGTGCTATTCTGCTTCGGTAATAATGCGATAAAGCCGTATATCCCAAGCGTTTGGCGATATTTTCTCGACTTCCTGGCATTTGAAAGCGACACCCATCAGTTTCGGTTTGAGCCAGTATTTTCGATGTCGCAAGAACGCAAAACAACGATCGTAGTAGCCACCACCCATGCCGATTCGATTGCAATCGCGATCGAATGCTACGGTCGGAGTGACAACGAGTTGCAGAAAACGTGGCGCTACGATTTCACCCGTAGCAGGTTCCCAAATAGACATTCGATTTCGCAGTAACGTGGTATCCGTTCGAATTTCACGAAAAAACATTTCGCCGGAATGCAGCGTGACGGGAACGAAAATGCGCTTATTTGCGCGCCATGCGCGCGCAATGATCGGTCGAGTGTCGACTTCATCCTGCAATGGGATGTAGCAAGCGATGTTCGTTGCCGATCGAAACTCTCGTGAGTTGGTCACGCGATCGCAGATAATTGTTGATGCTGCGGCGCGACTTTCGGCGCCTAAACCTCGCCTGGCGCGCAGTGATTTTTCACGCAATTTTCTCACGCATTTTTCTCGCGCACCAATTTTAGGAAGGCGCCTCCCGCTTGTGCCGCTACGGACCGTCGCTCTCGAACCGGAGCATCAGGTGGGGTCAGCCGTGGCCGCAACAGGCTTGCCGTCGAGACGGCCCTGCTCAAATGCTGCCAACAGACCACGACCCCGAGGTAAAAAGTTAGGGTCGAAAGGTATCCAGGTCGGTTTCGAACACCGCAGGAGACGCCAAATCGAATTTTATATTCACTTCTAAAGATCGAGTTGTCGCGTATCGCTCAATACGTTATCAACGCGATCGGAAATAAGTTTGAGGCGCTCGCTAAAATCGCCATCCAGTGCCTGGTCACGAGCTTGCGCATGGATCAAGTCATTAGCCATGTTCAGTGCTGCCATTACAGCGATGCGGTCCAGGCCAACAATATTGCCGCCATCACGAATTTCGCGCATCCTGGCATTGAGTACTTCGGCGGAATCGAGCAGGTCGGTACGCTCATCGGCGGGACACGCGACCTGGTACTCCTTGTCCAGAATTCTGACGCTTACATGGGCATGTTGATCGGTCATTCAGCTTACTCCATATGCCTTTGTGTAGAGGGCCATGCTCCTGACTTGTCAGGAGCCCTGCTCCATAGCTTTCAGTCGGCCAATCATCGCCTCGACTCGCGCGCGCACCTGTTCATTTTTTTGCAACAGATTAGCACGCTCAAATGTCAGGACATCCTGGCGTTGTTTCAAGGATCGATTTTCGTCCTGCAATCGGTCACAGACCTGGACGAGAGCGTCAACACGCTTCTCAAGCCGCTTTAGTTCATGTTCGAATTTCGAATTGAGGTTCTCACCCATATGCGCAATATAGTCAGCCCTATTGCGAGAATCAATTATCAGATTTATCAGACGTACACGAACGTGGCCTGAAAGGACGGTCCGTGGGATCATAAGGGTTTGGAAGAATTGACAAGGTTGGCGCCCGATGGACGAGAATGTCGAGTACGATATCCTCGAAGATGCCCTCAAACGCTGTCATTCGAATTGGGATGCTGCGCAATCTCACGGTCTGCTCACGGGTCGCCTGGCGGTTGCGGGGGTGCCAGCGGGGCCTGACTGGATGCTACAGGTTCTGGAGAACAGCGACGCGCCCAGCGCCACGCGACGCGAATGCGGGGAACTGCTCGATATTTTGTTTCAATCGACCCATCGGCAGCTGTCGGAGCGCTTGTCGGAATTTGCACCATTGTTGCCTCACGACGACGACGTAGATTTGCGCACAGCGGCACTTGCTCACTGGTGCGAAGGGTTCCTGCATGGCCTCGTTTCCGCAACGCATGGCGCAGCGCTCAAAGAGCGACTGTCCGCTGAGCCCCTGGCGGATGTCATCAAGGATATGCTGCAACTCACCCGCGCAGGTCCTGGTGCGGATAGCGATGCTGAAGCCAACGACGTCGCGTACTTTGAGCTGGTGGAATACGTCCGCGTTGCGGCGCAACTTAGTTACGAAGAACTGACAGAGATTCGTCACAGCGCAAACGCGCCTGGCGGAAACAACACAAGTGGAAGCGAATGAATAGCAAAGAATTCGAAAAACGGCGCAAACAACTTATGCGCATGGTCGGCTCGGGTGGCATCGTTATTCTGCCTTCTGCGCCCGTGCGCACGCGCAGCAGGGACGTGGAGTATCGTTATCGCCAGGACAGCGATTTTTACTACCTGACCGGATTCGCCGAACCGGAGGCGGTCGCCGTGTTGGTGCCGGGTCGCGACAATGGTGAGTACCTGCTGTTTTGTCGTGAGCGAGATCCGAAGAGAGAACTCTGGGATGGGATGCGCGCAGGCCAGGATGGAGCCGTAAACACATACGCTGCGGATGACGCTTTTCCGATCGAGGATCTCGACGATATTCTGCCCGGCATCATGGAGTCGTGCTCCCGTGTTTACTACACGATGGGCTTGTATCCCGAATTCGACTTGCGTATCGCGGAGTGGGTGAATTCGCTGCGCTCAAAATTGTCACGGGGCGTGCATTCGCCGCAGGAATTTGTTGCACTCGATCATATTTTGCACGACATGCGCCTGTATAAGAGTCGTGCCGAAATAGCCGCGATGCGCAGGTCGGCGAAAGTCGCGGTGAAAGCGCATCAGAGAGCGATGCGAGCGACGCGTCCCGGCATGTTCGAGTACGAAGTCGAGGCGGAGTTTGATCACGAATTTCGCCGTAGCGATGCCTGTGCATCGTATAGCCCTATCGTCGGCGGCGGCGCAAATGCTTGCATCCTGCACTACATCGAGAATAACGCAGTGCTGAAAGACGGCGACTTGTTGTTAGTCGATGCCGGCTGCGAGCTTGACTATTACGCGTCAGACATTACGCGAACCTTTCCCGTGAACGGTCGTTTCAATCCGGAGCAACGCGCCGTGTACGAAGTCGTTCTGGACGCGCAGCGCGCAGCGATCGAAAAAACGGCCGTTGGTAATCACTGGAATGAACCGCACGATGCGGCAGTCAAGGCCATTACCAGGGGCTTGCGAAAGCTTGGCTTGCTGAACGGTTCGCTGCCCAGGCTCATTCGCGACGGCGCGTACCGGCAGTTTTTCATGCACCGCACCGGCCACTGGATCGGAATGGATGTCCACGATGTTGGCGACTACAAGGTTGGCGACGAGTGGCGCGTGCTTGAGGCTGGCATGGTGACCACCGTCGAGCCTGGCATTTACCTCTCGAACAGTCGCAAGATTCCGAAGCGATTCCGCAATATTGGCATTCGCATTGAAGACGATGTCGTTGTGACCGGCAAGGGTCCGGATGTATTGAGCAAGGGCCTGGCGAGCGACCCTGACGAAATCGAGGCGTTGATGCATAGCGCATGAGCAGCACCGCAAAAACCGATCGTTACGACATCATCATCGCCGGCGGCGGCATGATCGGGGCCAGCATGGCACTTGCACTTGCGCCATTGGGACTGCGCATTGCCGTGGTCGAGGCCATCGCCAGAAAGAGTGGCGAGCAACCGAGTTTTGATGATCGGTCTACGGCCTTGTCACGTAGCACGCAACGAATGTTTGAGGCGATGGGATTGTGGCCCGACGTCATTGCGGCCGCGACTCCCATTCACAACATTCACGTCTCCGACAAAGGCCGTTTCGGCTTTTCGCATATCAGTGCCGAGCAGCAGGGCGTCGAAGCATTGGGCTACGTCGTTATCAACCGAGTGCTCGGTTCTGTATTGCAGTCGAAACTTGCTGGGCTCGATGGCATAGATATTTTGTGTCCTGCTCGCATCATTGGCGTCGAGTTGGGACCGGACTCGGCTGTCGCGATGGTCAAGGCGGACAACAGCCGCAAGATCAGCAATCTGTCATGCAGTCTTCTCATCGCCGCCGACGGGGCGAACTCAACGGTGCGTGCGATGCTGGGCATTTCTGCGCAAACGAGTGAGTACGGCCAGCACGCAGTTGTTGGCAATCTGTTGCCGGAGAAGAGTCTCGACAACTGTGCCTTTGAGCGATTTACGTCGCAAGGGCCGTTAGCGATTCTGCCCATCGCGGACGACCGTGCGGGATTTGTATGGACGGTATCGGAACATGATGCGCAGCGGGTTCTCGCACTTGATGACGCGGATTTTCTTGCGGAGATTCAGTCAGAGTTCGGCTATCGGCTGGGCAAGTTTTCTCGTGTGGGCAAACGCGCCGCGTACCCGCTTGTCCTGAGCAAGGCCGTGCGTCTTACTGCGACGCGCAGCGTGCTGGTTGGCAATTCGGCGCATGGCCTGCACCCGGTCTCCGCGCAGGGATTTAATCTTGGCATGCGCGATGTTGCTGCGCTGTGCGATTGTGTTGCCGACGCGCTGGGCGCGTCGGGCACCGTAGATGCAGGCGATGAGCAACTACTGCAGCGATATGCAACATGGCGACATTCTGATCAAAGTAAACTGGTGACTTTCACCGATGGCCTGGTACGTATTTTCGGCAGTGCTCGTGCTCCCATTCGCATTCTTCGCGACATCGGCATGATCGGCTTCGATCTGATACCGGGTGTGCGCTCGTTGTTTGTAAAACACACGATGGGTTTGGCAGGCCGCCTGCCGCGATTATCGCGCGGAGTTCCGCTGCGTTGAAACGTCGATTCGAAATCGTCATCGTTGGCGGAGGGGTAACGGGGCTTACACTCGCAACACTGCTTGGTAAGTGTGACCACGCAGATGCACTGGACATCACTTTGATTGAGGCTGCTCCGCGGCCCAGTTTTTCTGTCAAGGATCCGGTCGCGTTGCGCGTGTCCGCTATCGCGAGTGGCTCGGCGGATGTCCTGAGTTCTGTGGGCGCATGGCCACATGTTGTTGCTGCCCGGCTGTCGGCGTACGAAAGCATGCGCGTGTGGGATGAAAACGACAGTCCCGAAAGCGGCTCAGCACTGAGATTCGATGCGGCGGATTTCGCTGTGCCCCAATTGGGATTCATCGTGGAAAACGTGTTGCTGCAATATGCCTTGCTCATGGCGCTCGATGATACCAACGTGGTCTTGCGTTTTGACAGCACTATTGAGGCGTTGCCGGGCGCCGACCTGGTGGTCGGAGCGGACGGCGTGCGATCCCGGGTTCGGGAGCTTGCCGGTATCAGTATCCAGCGACGACCCTATGAGCAGACTGCGTTTGTCACGCACCTGACTCCGGAAAACGGCCACAACCAGACTGCCTGGCAACGATTCTTGCGTGATGGGCCGCTCGGTATGTTGCCACTCGCCGACGGGCGCATTTCGGTTGTCTGGTCCACGGGCCCTGAGCAGGCGCAAGCAGCACTCGCTGCGTCCGACGCCGAGATCGGTCGACTGCTGACCGAGGCATCTGATTTTGTTTTGGGCGAACTGAAGGTTGCCGGCCCAAAAGCTGCGTTTCCACTGTGCGCACAAACTGCCGATGAGACGGTACGCGCCGGTGTTGCACTAATTGGGGACGCCGCACATGCCATCCATCCGTTGGCCGGTCAGGGCGCGAATCTCGGCTTGCAGGACGCCGTTGAACTTGCGCAGGTTATCGATCAGGCGATTGGCCGTGGGCTGCATCCCGGTGACAGGCCGGTTTTGCGTCGCTACGAACGCGCCCGCAAGGGTGCCAATTTAACAATGTTGCACCTCATGACTGGCCTCAACCGCCTGTTTGCGACAGACTCCAAATTGGCAGGAGAAATAAGAATGGCCGGCATGCGATTGTTTAATCGCAGCGGCCCGATAAGAGAACGCGCCGTCAAGGTCGCGCTAGGGGTCAATTAGGCCCCGGGGAAACGATGAAACAACGATATGTATACCTGCTGGCGGCATTGCTGGCGGCCATCGGCCTATCTGCCTTTTTCTACAAATGGCAGGTACTCGGATTTCCCCTGACCGAGGACCGGGAAACGCCTGTTTGGACGATTGAGTCGGCAGTGAGCTTTGACAGCGGTCCCGGAACCATCAAAGTCCAGCTGCAGGTGCCAACCCTGACTCCCGGCTTTCGCATGCTCAATGAGAATTCCGTTTCCCGTGGCTATAGCTTTAGTCTGAATTACGGCAGCGGTGGTCGTGAAGCACAATGGGCCATTCGTCGCGCCGACGGCGAACAGACCATTTATTACCGTATTTCCGTCTACGAGGACGACTCTGTCGACCAGTGGGATATCACGCCGCCGTTTCCACCGCTGCCCGTCATCAATGAACCGATGAAGACTGCCGTCGATGTTCTTGTCGACGATGTGTATGACCACTCAGCGGATCCGGCATCGTTTACCACGGAGTTGCTGCGGCGCATGAACGATCCGTCGCCCGACCCGAATGTCGAATTGTTGTTGTCAGGCGTTGACAGTGGTGCGGGCTTTTTGGAGATCATGACGACGATGCTGGCTGCGGCGCGAATTCCCGCCCGCATGGTTCGTGGCTTTCACCTTGCCGGCCGGCAACGCAGTGCTCAACTGGTTCCCTGGCTCGAGGTTCATGACGGCGATCAATGGTTGTATTTCAATCCGGTGACGGGCGAGCAAGCCCTGCCGAAGCGCTTTCTCGTTTGGTGGCGCGGCAATGAATCGCTTGTCAACGTTGAAGGCGGTAGCAACGTGGCCGTGGAATTTGCGATCCGGGAGAACCACGTGGATGCGTTGGCCATCGCCGAGAAACAGGCAGCAAAGCGCGGCACCATTGCACTGGATTTGTCTCTTTATAGTTTACCGATCCAGACCCAGGCGGTTTACAGCGTGTTGCTCATGATTCCCATTGGTGCGCTGGTCATGGTATTCATGCGCACATTCATTGGCATCGATGCGTTTGGCACGTTCATGCCGGTTCTAATCGCGCTCGCCTTTCGCGAGACCAAGTTATTTTGGGGGGTCATTCTTTTCACCATGCTGGTCGCCCTTGGCTTGATGATTCGATTCATGCTGGATCGATTGCGACTATTGCTGGTGCCCAGGCTTAGCGCGGTCCTGATCGTTGTTGTTGCACTGATGCTTTTCATCAGCCTGATGTCGCACCGACTCGGTCTGGAAACGGGCTTGTCGGTCGCGCTGTTTCCCATGGTCATTATTGCGATGACCATCGAGCGCATGTCGGTAGTTTGGGAAGAGCGCGGGGCAGCGGTTGCCCTGCGTGAGGGACTCGGCAGTCTGTTCGTCGCTATCGTTGCGTATATCTTCATGGGAATGGCATGGTTGGAGCATCTGATATTCACGTTCCCTGAAATGTTGCTCATCATTCTTGCCATCGTCGTCTTAGCCGGGCGTTACACGGGGTACCGGTTGACAGAGCTCAGGCGATTCAAGGAACTGTCGGCGGACTGATGTTTGGCGTCGCAAAAAAGCTGCGTAGGAACGGTGTGCTCGGCCTCAATGAGCGCAACGCCGACTTCATATTGCGCCTGAATCCCAGGCGATTGTTTCCGCGGGTTGATGACAAGACGATCACCAAGAAACTTGCTCTGGATGCCGGCATGGCGGTGCCGGATCTCTACGGCGTTATCGCGCATCATGCCAAAGTGCGCAAGTTTGCCGACATCGTCAGTGAGCGTGAAAGCTTCGTGATCAAGCCTGCTCAGGGCAGTGGCGGCGCCGGTATCCTGGTTGTAACCGGTCGCAGCAAACACAAGCGCGACAGTTTTCGACTTGCCAACGGCATGCTGATATCCGAAAACGAAATACGACATCACATTTCGAATATTGTCGGCGGTCAGTACAGCCTGAGCGGCAACCGCGACAAAGCGTTGATCGAATACTGTGTGCGTTTCGATCCAACGTTTTCCGAAGTCAGCTATCAGGGCGTGCCGGATATTCGCGTGGTGGTGTATCGCGGTTACCCGGCGATGGCCATGGTGCGCTTGCCGACGCGAGCATCGGACGGCAAAGCAAACCTCCATCTGGGTGCGGTCGGTGCCGGCGTGGATATCAGTAGCGGGAAAACGCTGACAGGTGTGCTCGATGATACGGTGGTCTCGGAACATCCGGACACTGGTGCTTTGGTTGCGGGCCTCAAGATTCCGCAATGGGATTTTATTCTGGAATCAGCAGCGCGAGGTTACGACGTGACGGGGCTCGGCTACCTCGGCGTCGACATGGTGATCGATCGTGATCTCGGTCCGTTGATTCTGGAAATGAATGCGCGGCCCGGATTGAATATTCAAATCGCAAATGGTACCGGCCTGGCCAGCCGTATCGCCCGCATTGAGGAAATT
>JACZTO010000014.1 GCA_022573655.1 Pseudomonadota bacterium | reverse complement strand
ACGCCTGCTACAACGCAGTGGATATTCATGTAAAGGATGGCCGCGGTGATCAGCCAGCCGTAATACACGACAGTCCCGTAACGCAGACACAAAGACGCATAAGCTACAACGAGCTGCTGGACGAGGTTTCCCGATTCGCGGGCGTGCTCAGCGCCCAAGGCGTGTCGACAGGCGATCGCGTCATCATCTACATGCCGATGGTGCCGGAAGCCCTCGTCGCAATGCTCGCCTGCGCCCGGATTGGCGCTATCCACTGTGTCGTCTTCGGTGGGTTCGCCAGCAAGGAACTGGCCGTGCGCATTGACGACGCCACTCCCAAGGCGATTGTGTCCGCCTCCTGCGGCGTTGAACCCTCGCGGTTGGTCGCTTACAAACCGTTGCTCGACAAGGCCATCGACCTGGCCACGTGGAAACCGGAACTGTGCGTCATTCTGCAACGCCCGATGCTGGCAGCGGACCTGGTCGAGGGTCGCGATCTGGACTGGCACGAGGCCATGGACGCTGCAGAGCCCGTCGATTGCATTCCCGTCGACGCCAATCACCCGTTATATATCCTGTACACCTCAGGAACAACAGGCCAGCCCAAAGGCGTCGTTCGCGATACCGGGGGCGGCATCGTCTCTTTGAAATGGACCATGTCCAATATATACAACGTACAGCCGGGAGACGTGTACTGGGCGGCATCGGACATCGGCTGGATCGTCGGCCACTCCTATATCGTCTACGGCCCGTTATTCAATGGCAATACAACGGTGATTTACGAAGGCAAACCGGTCGGCACGCCGGATCCGGGCGCATTCTGGAGAGTGGTGGAAGAACACAAGGTCAACGTTCTGTTCACAGCGCCGACGGCATTCCGAGCAATCAAAAAGGAAGACCCCCAGGCGGAATATATCCGCAAATACGATATTTCCAGCTTACAGGCGCTGTTTCTGGCCGGGGAACGATGCGATCCCGATACCTTGCACTGGGCAGAGGACACCCTGAAAGTACCGGTCATCGACCATTGGTGGCAGACGGAAACCGGCTGGTCGATCTGCGCCAATTGCCTGGGAATCGAGCAATTGCCTGTTGTTCCCGGCTCGCCGGGGCGGCCCGTGCCGGGCTACACCGTAGCGGCGCTCGACGCAAAGGGAAACGCCGTTGCCAGCGGAGAAATCGGCGCGCTGGTTATCGAATCGCCATTGCCGCCTGGCACATTCACGGGCTTGTGGAACGCCGATAAGCGCTATGAAGAGACCTACTTCCGTAACTTCCCGGGTTACTACGAAACCGGCGATGCCGGCTACATCGACGAAAACGGCTACGTGTTCGTGATGTCACGCACGGACGACGTGATCAATGTCGCCGGTCATCGCTTGTCCACAGGCGCAATGGAGGAAGTACTGACAGCACACCCCAAGGTCGCCGAATGTGCTGTATTCGGCGTGGCAGATCAGCTCAAAGGGCAGTTACCGCTGGGATTGCTGGTCCTGAGTGCCGGTGTTGATCAGGACGCGAGCGACATCGTTGCGGAGGTGATTGCGGCCGTGCGTGACGAAATCGGACCGGTGGCGGCATTCAAGCTTTGTGCGGTAGTCGACAGGCTGCCCAAGACGCGTTCGGGCAAGATCCTGCGTGGCACCATGCGCAGCATCGCCGACGGCGAACCCTGGACCATGCCCGCAACCATAGACGATGCCGAATCCCTGCAGGTGGTGACGCTCGCCCTGCGGAGCCTAGGCTATGCGAAACAGAGCGATGACAGTCCCGACTCGGTCACGACAGTCGTATAGGTAAATCTCGCACGCGTATGCCGCTGGCTACATAGATTGCATTGCCAATCGCGGGCGCGACCGGAACGACCGGTGGTTCGCCCAAACCTGTCGGGAATTCGGTGCTGTCCATGAACTTGATATCGAGTTCGGGCACATCGGCCATCCTGAGTGGCGTGTAGGTATCGAGATTGCGATCCACGACTTGCCCATCCTTGAAAGTCGTTCCTTCGTGTAAGGCAAGACTGACGCCCCACAACGTCGCACCCTCTGCCTGCGCCATAGCGCCGTCGGGGTGCACCACCGTGCCGCAGTCAATCGACTGCCAGATCTTTTTGACTTTCACTGACTTGCTTTCCACGTCGACTGCGACGTGCGCGACGCATGCAATCCAGGTCGGCATCGCGCGCTCCTGGCCTCCGCAAACAGCAACCCCGAATCCCTCACCGTCCGGCAGTTCTCTCCCCCAGCCAGAACGATCGCGGACATCCCTGAGAACCGCCGCCAGGCGCGTGGCACCGCCGACTGACTCCGGTACATTGCCCGCGTTCTTGCCGGAAGCGTCGAGACGCGCCAATCGAAACTCGATCGGGTCTTCACCTGTTATGCCAGCAAGCTCGTCCATGAACGACTCCACACCCCAGCCTATCCAGCCTGGACCAACCGAGCGCAACCAGCCTGGCAGGAACGTACGCTGGGCAAGCTCGTTGTTGATCGTTCGCACGCGATGATTCTGCAGCGTGTACCAGTGATCGGCGCCGTTGATCTCGAACCCGTGGAACTTGCCCTTGCCGTCGATGCCGTCGAGCATGAAGAAAGGCGCCATTGCCAGCGTCGCCCAACCCGCCGCCGCCGCGTGCTCGATTCCGGTCAGCGCGCCGCCCATATCGAAAGACGCATCAAACTGCTGGACCGATGCCGAGCGAACGCAGTCGAAACGACTATCGTCGGCCCGCTGAAATACGATCTTGACGGGTTTATTCAGCTGCTGCGCGGCCAATGCCGCAGGGATCATCGGGTCTCCCCAGAGACGCCGGCCAAATCCGCCACCCAGGTAGTACTGGTGAATCGTAATATCGGCCTCTTCCATGCCCAGAGACTTTGCGAGTGTCGGCAGGATCAGGGATTGCCATTGATTACCGGAGTGGATGTGGCACTTACCGTCAACGAATTCGACGACGGCGTTCGCGGGCTCGAGCGTAAAATGAAGCACTGTGCCCGTTCTATAGATCGCGCTGTGCGTTGTCGCGGCGTCGGCACGTGCGGCAACAACATCGCCGTCGTCAACAAACAGCACACCGCTACTCTTGTCCGCGGCAAGCTTGGCACCCTCAGCGAGAATGTCCGCTTCGCTCACGTTGGCCGTTGGACCGGGCTCCCAGTCCACGGCAACAGCTTTTGCCGCTTTCATTGCACTCGGATAATCCTCGGCAATGACGACGGCCCAGCCCTGTAACACTTCACTCGGATCCGTCAGGGCCAGCGTCTGCAGGTAACCCGGGATTCCCCTGGCAGCCGTATCGTCAATGCTTTTGATCGTGCTGCCGTAACGGGTCGGCGGGATCATTGGGTGCGCAAACACCATACCCGGCAACTCAACGTCGAGCCCATAAACCGCCTGGCCCGTGGCTTTCGCCGGAATATCGAGCGCCTGCGTGGTTTGCCCGATGTAACGCCGTTCCGACGCGGGTTTAAGCGGCAACGCGCCCAGCTCTTCCTCACTGAACGTGCGGCTGATATCGCCCTTTCGCACGATTTCGGCAAACGATACCTGCTTGCCGTTCGCGGCAACATTACTGCCTTCGACCGTGCAATCGGCAGGATCGACCCCGAGCAGCGCTGCGCCTGCATCGCACAGAATCGTGCGCCCGGCAGCACCGGCCTGGGATAGCATTGTAAACGTGGTAAACACCGACCATGAGGCGCCCGTGATCATATAGCCCCACTTGGGATCGCTATCGACATACTTGATATCGATATCGTCCCAGTCGGCGCCCAGTTCATCGGCAATGACTCGCGCCAGCGCCGTGCCAACGTGCTGGCCCATCTCGGCTTTGGCCACGTTGATCAGGATGCCGCCATCGCTACCGATCTCGAACCAGACGGTGGGCGCAAAGCTGCGGCTCGCCGCATCGATCGCCATGTCGATAGCGGCTTCCTCGCGACTGCAACCCGGCAACACGACACCGAGTCCCATGACCAGCGTCGCGCCTGCGCTGCCCGCCAGGAATGTCCGCCGGCTGACGTTGCCCTGTATTTGATCTGCTCGTATGGCCATGACTACGCCCCTTCGCCGCCGGCGGCGGTCTTGATTGCTTTGTGGATGCGTGTGTAGGCCATGCAGCGGCATAGAATGCCGTTCATCGCGGCGGTAATCTGCTCGTCGGTCGGGCTTGGGTTGTTCTCGAGAAAGCCGGCCGCCTGCATGATCTGGCCCGACTGGCAATAGCCACACTGCGGCACCTGCTCATCGACCCAGGCCTTCTGCAGCGCCTTGCCGGCGTCGCTCGCGAGGCCTTCGATCGTCGTCACTGCGTGCCCGGCCACACTGGATAGCGGCGTGATACATGAACGTGTCGCAACACCGTCGATGTGCACCGTGCAGGCACCGCACATGGCGATACCGCAGCCGTATTTCGTGCCTTTGAGTTTGAGCTCGTCACGCACCACCCACAGCAAGGGCGTATCGGCCTCGCTCGCGGATGTTACGGATTCCCCATTGAGTTCGAATTCGATCACTGCTATTCCCTCCCCGATTTACGGTGCCATTTATTTATGCGATCCCATTATGCGATCGCAATAGTTTAGTACAATCAGTGTTGCAGGTCCTTTGCAACACGCTGCAGATCCTCCTCGGTATCGATACCGATACCCGGCCTCTGCGAGGCAACGCCCACGACGATCGTCATGCCCAGCGACAATGCGCGCAACTGCTCAAGTTGCTCACTGACCTCCGGCGCGGACGGCGTGGCATTGACCAGTCGCCGCAATACACCGCAACGATAAGCGTAGATACCGTGATGGTGTAATGCAGTCTGCATCGCCAGGTCGCGATGCTCTTCATCGCGCGTATACGGAATCATCGCACGACTGAAATAAATCGCATGATTATTTGCATCGCGAATAACCTTGACATAGTTGGGGTTGCCGAAGTCTTCCTGGTGCCGGAACGGCGACGCGAGTGTTGCGATATCGGCGCTTGCGTCCTCGAGCAGAGCGGCGCATTCGTTAATCAATGCCGCCGGCATCGATGGCTCGTCACCTTGCAGATTGACGACGATCCTGTCGTCGTCCCAATCGAGCAAATCACATACCTCGGCGATACGTTCGCTGCCCGAGCAATGTTGATCTCCCGTTATGCAAACGGTCGCGCCGAACGACTCGGCAGCCTCCGCAATGCGCCCATCATCCGTTGCAATCACAACTTCGCTTGCCGAACTCTCGCAAGCGCGCTCATAAACATGTTGCAGCATCGACTTGCCATTGATTTCTCGCAGCGGCTTGCCCGGCAAACGCGTGGAGGCGTAACGCGACGGAATGACCACAACGAACTCAGTCATGCCGCTCACGTAATTTTGATTCGATGCGCTCCAACAGAGGCGTCGCCTGTGCGGAATCCATGTGCATTGCCACCGGAATGTACCAATATTTGTCGGCCAGGTTAGTGCCGAGTTTAACGGCATCCTTCTCTGTCATGAATACGCCGAAATCGTCGCTGAACTCAAGATCGCTGGTCGCCAGTACTGCATGGTCAGCGCTGGGATGTTCAATCACCTGGATTCGATGCGCGCGCAGCAAATCGAAAAATCGCGCAGGATTGCCGATGCCGGCCAGCGCATGGACGGTCGTGTCGGCAAATCGCCCAAGCGGTCGCGTAAGAGAGCCGTTGAGTCGGCAAGCCTCAAGCGCTCGCAACTCGAACTCAAGCGAATCTTGTGGCACGTTATCCTGCCCTTGCACCCGGCCGTTCACGAGTACCTGGTCAACTGTCGCAAGGCGTTGCGGCGATTCCCGCAGCGGCCCGGCCGGCAGCAACCAGCCATTGCCGAGACCGCGAGCACCGTCGACAATACAAATCTCGAAGTCTCGATCCAGTTTGAGGTGCTGCAGTCCATCATCCGCGACGATAACATCGACACCGTCGGCGACCAGCATTGCCGCGGCACGGACACGGTCCGCATCCACCACGACAGGACATTCGCCGCGCCTGGCCAGCAGCACCGGCTCATCGCCTACGACTCCTGGGTCGCTATCAGCGTCAACGCGCATTGATGTGCCCGAGCGGCTGCCACCATAGCCGCGACTGATGATGCCCGGCCGAAATCCCCTGGCGCGCAGTTCGTTGACCAGCCAGATGACCGTTGGTGTCTTGCCTGTCCCACCGGCCGTTATATTGCCGACGACAATGAGCGGCACCGATGCCCGCCGCGTGACCAGGATACCTGCCCGATACAGCAGCCTGCGCAGTGATGAAATCAGCCAGTAAACGCCGCTGAGTGGCAATAACAGCCAGCTAAACGGCGCACCCTCGTACCAGGCCCGATGTATCCAGTTGTAGACGATAGCGCTGCGCACAGTCGCCGCTACTCGTCACTGAATTGCAAACGATAAAGCGCCGCGTAATGACCGCCCTGCTGCAGTAGTTTGTCGTGAGTTCCGGACTCGACAACACGACCGGCGTCCAGGACGATGATCATATCTGCCTTTTCGACGGTCGACAGTCGATGCGCAATGACGAATGTCGTCCTGTCCTTCATGAGCACGCGCAACGCGTCTTGTATGCGCCGCTCGGACTGCGAATCCAGCGACGACGTCGCCTCGTCGAGTATCAATATGGGCGAGTTCTTGAGCAGTGCCCGGCCAATGGCAATACGCTGCCGTTGCCCCCCCGACAACAGGACGCCACGATCACCGACCATAGTGTCTAACCCGTCCGGCAAGTCTTTCGTAAAGTCGAGAACATAGGCCGCTTCCGCCGCACGCAGCAGATCCTCTTCGGGCAACGACTCAAGCTGACCGTAAGCCAGGTTATTCGCGATGGTATCGTTGAAAAGCACGACGTCCTGGCTAACCAGGCTGATATTGTCGCGCAGACTCGCAAGCGTAAAATCCCGAATCGGGACATCGTCGATCAGAATATCGCCTGAACTCAACTCATAGAATCTTGGCAACAGGCTGACTAACGTCGACTTGCCGCTTCCGGATTTGCCGACAATAGCCAGAGTTTTGCCCGCCTGCAGATTAATATCGACATTGCTCAGCACCGGCCCCTTCTTGTCGCCGTAGGAAAAACTTACATCAGCGAAGCGGACGTCGCCCCGAACGCGATCGATCGTGACCGTGCCGGAGTCCTCCTCATCCTCTTCATCGATAACCATGAACAAACTATCCGCTGCCGCGACGCCGCGCTGTAACGTTGCGTTCACATTGGTTATGCGTCGCACAGGCTGCAGCATGAGCATCATCGCAGCAAAGAACGATATGAACTGACCCGGACTAAGAACGCCCTCAACAGACTGACGTCCTGCCGCGTAGATAACCAGTGCAATGCCGAAACCGAATACGATTTGCGTAACGGCGCCGCCCAGGGAGCGAACCCGGATCAGTTTCAGATTTTGCTTGCGGTTCTTGCCGTCCGCGTTTTCGAGTCTTTGCCGCTCGTAGTCGTAGCCGCCGAACGCTTTGACAACCCAGTTGCCGCGCACAATCTCGTTGGTCACTTGTGTGAGCTCACCTACCGAGTCCTGAATGCGACCGCTGTAGCGCCGGAACGCAACACCCAGCAAGCGTACCAGCGCTGCGACAACCGGAAACAGGACGGCAACGAATATCGTCAAAGTCGGGCTGCGGTACAGCATGACAGCCAGTGCGGCGACGACCGTCAGCGTATCGCGTATCGCAACCGTGACGACACTCGTAACGGATTCGGCAACCATTTCAACGTTGTACGTCATGCGGGAAAGCAGCGGACCCGCCGTTTGTGCATCAAAATACTTTGTAGGCAGAGTCAGGAACTTGCCAAACACCTCACGTCGCAGGTCGCTGATCACGTGCCGACCAATCCAGCCTAGCGACGACTCCGTCGCGAATCCGGATAGGCCGCGCACAACAAAAATGCCCATGAACGCAAGCGGTATCCAGTTTACCGTCTGCAGTCTCTGCGCGACCAGCGTCTCGTCCATTAGCGGCCCGAGCAGGAAGACCAAACCTGCTTCAACGATTGCCGTAGCCGTCATGCCGACAATCGCGATAAAGCCGACAAGTTTGTGCGGCGTAACGTATTTCCACAAGCGGCTGTAGACGACGCGCACGCCAGGATCGACGGGTTCGTCCATAGCGATCGACTCGGCCTGGCTATTCGACCGGGTCATTGACGGTCGCAATATTGATCTGAGTGAAACCGAGTCGCCCCGCGACATCCATCGCCGTGACAACATGCTGGTGCCTCGCATTGGCGTCCGCGCTAATGGTCATCGGCATTTTGTCGCCGGCGGCGGATACCTTCTGTAACGCATTGCGCAGCGTTTCGGGCCGGTTGTTGATCAGCTCGCGCCCATTGACCAGGAAAGTTCCCGTCTCCGTAATCATGATTTCGATACGCTGCGGAATCTCCTCGATTATGGCGGTACTCGCGGCCTCGGGCAGGCGAATCGCAATCTGCGATTGCTTGGTGAAACTCGTCGAAACCATAAAGAAAATCAGCAATAGAAAAACAACATCGATCAACGATGTCAGGTTCACTTCCAACTGCGCTCGTGGCCGTAAATTGAGCTTCATTCACTACCCATTCTGTTTGCGACGATGCAGGGCTTCGACCAGTTTTATCGCTTCCTTTTCCATTTCAACCACCAACGTGTCGATGCGGGTGCGGTAATAGCGATAGCCGACCAGTGCGGGAATGGCCACGGTGAGGCCTGCTGCCGTGGTGATCAACGCCTCGGCAATACCGCCTGCCAGCACTGTCGGGTTGCCGACACCATGGGTCGTAATCGCGGTAAACACCTTGACCATGCCGATAACGGTACCCAACAGGCCGAGCAAGGGAGTTACGGCTGCAACGGTTCCCAACGATTCGAGATAGCGCTCCAGTTCGTGTACAACGTGCCGTCCGGTATCCTCGATGGCATCCTTCAGTATGCTGCGGTCACGGTCACGATTGGTGAGTCCTGCCGCCAGAATCTGCCCAAGCGCAGAACCCTGGTGCAGCGTCTGAATCTGTTTCTGATCCAGCTGATCCTTTTTAACCCATCCCCAGACCTTGCTGGTCAGGTCTTCCGGTATGACGCGCTTTTGCTGCAGCGTCCAGAATCGTTCCAACATGATGCCCATTGCGATGATCGCACAGAGGATGATGGGCAACATCAACCAGCCGCCGGATTTTACTATCTCAACCATAAAGAGCTGACCAAAGGGCAAAAATGAAATATACAGTGACGGCGCACAAAATTCTCGCGCAAAGCTGCGCTTTTGTTCCTATCTAGCCTTGTCCATCGTGCCAGAAACGCCGCCGCTGCTGCCGCTCGCGCCGCAGCCAGCGGATACCGCCCGCAGAACACATGCTCAAGCTGATAGCGCCTGACGTTGCGGTGTTCAGCACCTGGGCGCCTGTCGCCTGCCAGCGATCCGTGACACGCTGCTGTGGCAGGTTCCAGCGATTCCCGAAACCGGTGGATACGATCGCCAGAACCGGCCTGGTGCTGTTGACAAACGGCCTGCTCGAGGACGTCAGGCTGCCGTGGTGCGGAATGAGAACGACATCGACGGCAAGCAGACGCCCACGCTGGATCAATTCACGTTCTGCCGCCGCCTCAATATCGCCCGTCAGGAGTATGGAATGGCGGCCGGCGCGCAGCACAAGAACGCACGAGGCATCGTTACCCTCACGACGAAATTCCGCATCCGGGTGCAATACCGCAAATTCAATGCCATCGACACTCCAGCGTTGACCTGCATAACAATCATCAGCGTCGTCCAGGACATCGAGCAATTTCTCCCCCACCAACACGGCGCCCAGGCCACCCCCGCGGAAATAATCAGCCAGCGCAGCGACCCCGCCCGCGTGATCGTCGTCGGCGTGGGAGACGACCAGCCAATCGATACGATCAATGCCCCTGGAGCGCAAGAAGGGCAGTACAATCTGTTCAGCCGCGCTACCGCCA
This sequence comes from Pseudomonadota bacterium, assembly GCA_022573655.1. Taxonomy (GTDB): domain Bacteria; phylum Pseudomonadota; class Gammaproteobacteria; order Steroidobacterales; family Woeseiaceae; genus UBA1847. The sequence goes on along the minus strand of JACZTO010000014.1, from coordinate 39,196 downwards.
CCGCGATAGGATGCACCCGTGTCGAAAAGCAGCACATGATCACTGGTCTGTACAACGACAGCGAGACCCTGCCCCACGTCAAGAAAGTAAGCGTTCAGACAGCCGCTGTCAGGGCTTGCCGGCCTGTGCAGCACGATCGCAATGACAGCAAGTATGGCGATCCAGCGCCCGGGCCAGCGTCGCGGCAAGATGACCCAGAGGGCGGGCAAGAAGACGAAACACCACTCGCCCGGGCCGATCGCCGCGATTGACACCGCCGTAAAGGGCACGCGCTCGATTTGCCGCATCAAGAACTCCGCGAAGTCAGTACTCGCAGCGGCCACCCGCAATACTGGCAGGCTCAGGACGGTTGAGAATCCACTCAGAATCATACCGCCCAGCACTGCCGGGACGGTGACGAAACTGAATACGGGAACCACCAGCAGATTTGCGGCGGGTGCCGCAAACGCAACACGCTGAAAATACAGAACTGTCAACGGCAGCAGGCCCAGCAGCAGCATCCCCTGCATCGTCATGAGCTGCAACGCAGCGCGACGCACCCGAGCCAGCCTGCGATATTCGCCCGGCGTGTGCCAGTGCCGCCGCGCCAGCCATAACAGCACCGCCACTGCGCCGAATGACAGGTTGAACCCGGGTGTCATCGCAGACACCGGATCGAACAGGTATACGCACCAGGCCGCGAATGCGGCGGTGCTGGCCGGATTGATTTGTCGGCGGCGCAGGAAACATATCGCCGCCACACTCAGCATGATTGACGCTCTGCGAGCGGGTACGGCGAGGCCGGAGACAGCCGCGTACGCTATAGCCAGCAACACTCCGGCGACGACCGCACGCTGTAGATGATTACCCGGCAGTCGCAGCACCCCGGATAAGGCCGCGACCACGGCGAAAGCGATTGTGGCAGCCAGCCCGATATGCAACCCGGATATCGCCATCAGGTGGCTGGTTCCGGTCTGCGCATAGCGCTGCCACTGTTGCGGCGTAATGAGATGTCGGGTGCCGACGCCTATCGCGGCAAGTACCGCTGCCGTTTCGGCATTAGCGGCTGCCGCTTTCGCCAGGGCGATGAAATCACGCCGAAACCTGTCGACAGAGGGTTCTGTGCCCGTCGCCAGCAAGCGATTGCGCTTGCCACTGACAACATACCCGGCCGCGTGGATATCCTGCCGGAACATCCATGTCTCGAAATCGAATACACCAGGGTTGCTGTTGCCCCGAGGTCGACGCAACCGCAACTCGAGCTCCCAGACATCGCCAATCGACGGTAGCTGCGACGGTTCGAACCAGCTCACACGTGATCGCGGCGGTAAACGGTGGTCGTCCAGCGGCGCAACGATCATCACGACTGAAGCACCCGTCGACTTCGGGAAATCGACAATTCGCACTTGTGTCAGCATGCTGTCACCCGCGAACCGGGGATCGAGACGCTCGGTGATAACGCTCTGTCCAGCCTGCATAAATAGCACGAAACCCAGGAGCAGCCATGCACCGGGCCGCATGCGATGGCACAGGTACATCGCCACAACGACGACAAATAACAACTTGCACAGGTCCGGGCTTGGCGGCACCCTGCTATGCTGCGCCGCAAGGCCGCCCACCAGAATTAACAGGCAGGAACGAATCATTCACAAAATAGTCGATAGCAGCTGTCGGCACCCACTATGGAACCCGGGCTGAGCGGCGATGCCAAGACGCTTTTTCAGGAAATTCGCGTTTAAACGCGACCACTTAAGCAAGCAGTGGTATATGGCGCCGTTCCGGCATTTGTTGCACGACCACCGCTTGTGGAGCGTACGCCGCCGCACGGTAGTCCCTGCATTTGCATTGGGCGTATTCATTGCCTGGCTGCCCTTTCCAGGTCATATGCTTGCCGCAGCGCTGCTCGCCCTGGCACTGCGAATCAATATTCCAGTAGCGACAGCGGCAGTCTGGGTCTGCAATCCTGTAACCGTGTTTGTGATGTACCCGGCGGCCTACCAGCTGGGACTAGCCATTCTCAACAGCGCGGAACGCCCGTTCAGCTTCGAGTTCTCGATTGATTGGGTAACGCACACATTCGTCACGATCTGGCAGCCGATGCTGCTCGGCTGCCTGGTCCTGGGGGCAGTGTCAGCTGTACTCGGCTATGCGATGCTGGATTTCTTCTGGCGATCGTCGATCGCGAATTACAAGACGACCAAGCGTAGCCGGCGCCGGGAACGACGCCTCGACTAGACGTCAGCGGCGCGTAACGTACCGTCCTCCAGCACGAGTGTTCGATCCATTCGCGCCGCGACCGAATGGTCGTGGGTCACAATAATGAGACTGGTCTGCAGCTCCCGGTTGAGTTCCAGCATCAAGTCCAATAAATGGCTGCCGTTGCCAGCGTCGAGGTTGCCAGTCGGTTCGTCTGCCAGCACCAATCGCGGTCGCGTGATAAGCGCACGAGCGACGGCGGCTCTTTGGCGTTCGCCGCCAGAGAGCTCACCGGGTTTGTGTTGCAGACGTTCGCCAAGCCCCACGCGACCCAGCAGAACGCGAGCACTTTCAAGCGCTGCGGCTTTAGGTTCACGTCGAATCAGGAGCGGCATTGCGACGTTTTCCTCAGCCGTAAACTCGCGCAGCAAATGATGAAACTGATACACGAAACCGATGTAGCGATTACGTAACTCGCCTTTGACGGATTCGTTCGTGCCGTGTATCGACTTGCCGTTGATGAGTACCTCGCCTGCGTCGGGGTCATCAAGACCCCCCATGATCTGCAGCAGCGTTGTCTTGCCGGATCCGGACGCGCCAATGATTGCGACGCGCTCAGCCGCTTGCACCTCGAGATTCACTCCATGCAAAACCTCAAGAACTGATGCACCTTCACTGAAGCGCCGCACAACATTGCGGCACTCAAGAACGGGCCTGCCACTGTCAGTCATATCTCAGCGCCTCCGCCGGTGCGGTCCTTGCAGCTACCCAGGCAGGATAAAGCGTGGAGGCCAATGCCAGGGCCAGCGAAATAATCGCGATTCGCGCGACATCGCCATAACGCAGTTCGGATGGTAGATCGCTGATGAAATAAACATCGGCGGCGAGAAACTTGATCCCAAACACTGCTTCAAAAAATTCGATGATCGACTCCAGGTTTTGCGCCAGCAAGATGCCAAGGCCCACACCGGCGAGCGTTCCCGCAATACCGATGATGCTGCCCTGCGTCACAAAAATCTTCAATATACTCAATGGGCGCGCGCCGACAGTGCGCAGAATCGCGATATCCGCCTGCTTGTCCTTCACAACCATGACGAGCGTTGAAACGATATTAAATGCTGCGACCGCAATCACCAGCAATAAAATGACAAACAAAATGGACTTCGTAATCTGAATGGATCGAAAGAAGTTTACATGCCTGCGGGTCCAGTCGCTGACCAGCACCACCTCCCCGTATTGCAGCGCGACTCGACGAACAATATCGGCTGCGGCGTAAATATCGGTTACCGCCAGGCGCACGCCAGTCACAGAATCGTGCATGCGATAAAGTTTCTGCGCGTCATTTATATTGATAAATGCAAGTCGACGATCGAATTCGTACATGCCGACGCGGTAGACACCACTCACCGTAAACCGCTTGTATCTTGGCACCACGCCTAAAGGCGTTACCCTTCCCTGTGCCAGCGTAACAGTCACTTTGTCACCGATACCAACCTGCATGGCATCCGCGAGTTCCACCCCAAGTACAATGTTAAAGTCACCGGCTTGCAAATCGGTGATGTCACCTTCCTGCATCACGCCGCCAATGCCGGAGACGTCGTTTTCAAGTTGCGGCTCAATGCCGCGTAGCTCCGCACCGCTCAATTGGCGTTCGAATACCAGCAGAGCCTGGCCGTTGACGTAGGGCGCCGCGGCCCGAACCTGCTCATCGGCGATGGCCAGTTCGAGCAATGCGGCCGAACTCGGTAACTTGCCATCCACTCCTTCGATACTGGCATGGGCGGTCATCGCCAAAAGGCGATCTTTCAGCTCTCTCTCGAAGCCATTGACGACAGACATGACGACGATCAACACCATCACGGCAATCGCAATTCCGAGCATCGATATTGCCGAGATCAATGACACAAAACCGTTACTGCTGCGCGAGCGCACGTAACGACTGCCGATCCAGAATTCGAAGCTGCTACTCATAACGCAACGCAGCGGCCGGGTTTACCAGCGCCGCACGCCGCGCAGGATACAAGGTTGCCAGTGATGTCAGAACCAGCGCAGAGATAGCGATGACAGTGACATCCTGAAGCTCGAGTTCGGACGGTATGCGCGTCACGTAGTAGACATCGCCCGGCATGATCTGGAAGCCAAACAGTTGTTCGAGCACCGGTACGATTACCGGCACGTTGAGCGCCAGAACGACGCCGAGAACGACACCAATCGCAACGCCGGCCCAGCCGATTACGGCGCCCTGCACGAAGAATATTTTCACGACCCCCTGCGGGCTCATGCCCAGCGTTCTCAGGACCGCAATGTCGGTCGTCTTGTCCATCACGACCATGACGAGGCTCGCGACAATATTGAACGCGGCAACCCCGATAACGAGGGACAGAATGAGCGACATCATCATTTTTTCAATGCGAATCGCACGGAAATAACTGCCGTTTTCAATAGTCCAGTCGCTGCTGGTCACGCCGTCTCCCAGACGTGCCTGCAGCGCTTGTGCAATGCGCGGCGCGGCCATGACGTCTGCAGCACGAAAACGAACCGAGTCGACGGCATCGCCCAGCCCCTGAATTGCTGCGGCATCATCGGCGTGAACCAGTGCGAGTACGCCGTCATGGTCCTGCACGCCGGCCTCAAAAACGCCGCGCATCACGAATCGCTCGAGGACCGGTTGCAAGGTTCCGTCGCCAACCGGCCGTGGAATCAACAGGACCACTCCATCACCCACCCGGGCGCCAAGCTTGTAGGCCAGAACGCGGCCAAGAATAATGCTGCGTTCACCCGCTTGCAGGACATCGAGACTGCCCTCAATCATGTTGATCATGGCGCCGGACAAGACGGTCTCGTAGTCCGGATTCACGCCGTGTACCAGAACAGCAAACAGATCACCGCGCGACTGGATCATGCCCTCCATCTGCACGAACGGCGCCGCGGCAACCACACCGGGCTCCGCGCTGACATCCGCAACGAGCTCCTGCCAATCTCTCGTGATGCCACCGCTGCCCGTTATGGAGCCGTGCGCTGACATGCTCAGCAGGCGACTGCGAAGCTCGCCCTCGAAGCCATTCATGACCGACAAGATAACGATTAACGCCGCAACACCGAGAGAAATCCCGAGCAGGGAAATCAACGTGATAAAGGACACGAATCGGGTGCGCCGCCTGGCCCGGAGGTAGCGCAGCCCAACGAAGAGTTCGACAGGATTGATCATCCGCTCGCATTAAACCACATTCGATGCCGTGCACGCGCCTGTATTGACGCCCGGAGTTTGTGACACAGTTCGCATTTAGACTGCCTACAGGCAATGCTATAGTTCATGCACTACCTTCGGGAGAATGACCGATGACCAAGCTGCGAATCGTTTCCGTGATAGCGTTGATTTTTGCGTTCGGCGGCATGGCGAACGCCGACACATTGAACATGGATGGCGCGAGCGCCGCTTTCAGCGATGGCCGCCAGATGCGCGGCATGACACAGACCCGTGTTGAGTCCGAGTATGGCCGCCCGGTAGCCGTCACAGCGGCAGTCGGCGAGCCGCCGATCACGCGTTGGGAATACCAAAATTTCGTCGTATATTTCGAATACGATCGGGTTATTCACGCCGTCGCCAAACGTTAGGCCAGACGCCTAAAGTCCCAAACCAGACCAGATCCAACAGACAAACAAGCCCGGACCGTCGCCGGTCCGGGTTTTTTTTGTAATAATCGCGCGTCCCCCAGGCGGACAACGAACGAATACCGACGTGCGCAACGCATTACTCAACTCCTCAGCACTTAAAGTGCCGCCACCCGGTGGTGATACCGGCTGGGGTCGGCTAATCGGCGCCAGCTGCGCGCTGGCGGCTGCCGAACTTGCACAGCAACTCGACGGGCCGTTGCTGGTACTGGCGGAGGACCCGCGACACGCGGACCAGCTCGAGGCCGAGATTCGCTTTTTCGCCGGCATGGACCTGCCGGTTGAACATTTCGTCGAGTGGGAAACGCTGCCGTGGGACAGTTTCTCCCCGCACCTGGACATTATTTCACAGCGGCTGAGCGTACTGGCAAGTCTGCCATTGATGCGCAAAGGCATCGTTATCGCCACGGTCGGCGTCCTGCAGCAACGGCTACCGCCGTTGGACTACGTCGCAGCGCGCGCCCTGTCGCTGGTCTGCGGCCAGGAATTGCCACGTGAAACTTTTATTCAGTCGCTTGTCGATACCAGTTACGGTCGTGTCCCGCAAGTGTCGGAACACGGAGAATTCGCCGTGCGTGGATCATTGATCGACGTCTTCCCGATGGGCGCCGATGACCCGATCCGCATCGACTTTTTCGCGGACGATATCGAATCGCTGCGTTATTTCTCTGCCGAGAGTCAGTTATCGGGAGACAAAGTCGATGCCGTTCGCATTCTGCCGGCGCGAGAAGTTCCGCTTGATGCACCTGCCATAAAGACGTTTCGTGACCGTTATCGGGAGCGCTTCGAAGGACAGCCCGCCAAATCACGCGTCTATCGGGACGTATCGGATGGCATCGCCCACGGCGGTATCGAATATTACCTGCCGCTGTTTTTTGCAGAGACTGCGTGCCTGAGCGACTACCTTCCGGAGGACTGCGTCGTACTGGTGCCAGACGCAATAGAGTCGCTGCTGGATCAGTTCTCGGCGGAAATTCGCGAACGATTCGAGATGTGCAGCCTGGATCCGGAGCGACCGATTCTGAGTGCAACAGAGACTTTCCTGACACCGGAAACAGTGCTTGAACAGCTGGCGCAATTTTCCCGCATTCGTTATTCGGCGCATTCACTGGCGGCCGGTAGTATCAATTACGACACGCGACTGCCGCCGGCCATGAAGATTGAGGCTCGCTACGAAGACGCGGCCGCTGCCCTGATGCAATTCCTGCAAACTTTTGACGGTCGGGTCCTGTTCACCACTGATTCGCCGGGACGCCGCGAACAACTCCACGACCTGATGTCTGGTCGCGGCCTCGAGCTCGCACGCGTTGACGACTGGTTGCAATTTTGCAGCACAGGCATTCGTATCGGCGTGGCCGTAGCACCACTCGACAATGGTGTGGTATTGCCTGGCGCCAAGCTGGCCATTGTTTGCGAACAACAACTGTACGGCGAAAGAACAAAAGCCGCACGACGACGCAGACGCCGCAGCGACCGTGACCCGGAATCCATCATTCGGCAACTCAACGATCTTGACTCCGGCTCGCCCGTGGTGCACGCAGATTATGGCGTCGGCCGCTACCTGGGGTTGACCACGTTGCAAACAGGTGGAATCACAGCCGAGTTCTTGCATCTCGAATACGCCGGAGGCGACAAACTGTACGTGCCGGTGCACGCTCTCGAACTCATTTCCCGTTATACCGGCGCGTCACCTGACAACGCCCCGCTGCACCGGCTCGGCAGCGATCAATGGGCGAAGGCGCGACGACGCGCGATCAAAAAAATACGCGATGTCGCAGCCGAGCTACTCGATATCCATGCGCGGCGTGCGGCCCGGCCAGGACACCCATTCCACTGGCCGGAAAACGAGTATCGAATGTTCGAATCCGGATTTCCATTCGAACTGACAGACGACCAGGCACAAACGATAGACGATGTTCTGCAAGACCTCGCATCCGATCAGCCTATGGATCGGGTGGTTTGCGGTGATGTCGGTTTCGGCAAGACTGAAGTCGCATTGCGTGCGACATTTGCCGTCGTGCATGGCGGCAAGCAGGTTGCCGTGCTGGTACCGACGACTCTTCTGGCTCAGCAACACGGCCAGACGTTCAGGGACCGTTTTGCTGACTGGCCCGTACGGGTCGAAGTCTTGTCGCGCTTTCAAACGGCCAAAGAGGTCAAGAATATCGTCGCCGGGCTGAGATCCGGCACAGTCGACGTCGTCATCGGCACGCACCGACTCTTGCAGCACACTCCGGACTTCCGCGATGTCGGCCTCGTCATTATTGATGAGGAACATCGTTTTGGCGTTCGCGACAAAGAAAAAATCAAGTCACTGCGTAGTGAGATTGACATCCTGACGCTAACCGCGACACCGATTCCGAGAACATTGAACATGGCGTTGGGCGGCATCCGCGAGATGTCGTTGATCACAACACCACCCGCCCATCGCCTCGCAATCAAGACGTTTGTTTCAGAATGGAACGACGTGGTCATTCGGGAAGCCTGTCTGCGTGAAATCAAACGCGGCGGCCAGGTGTTTTTTGTCCACAATCGCGTCCAGGACATCGGTCGCATCGAGAAAAAGATACAGGAGCTGGTACCCGAGGCGAAGATCAGAATCGGACACGGGCAAATGCCGGAACGGGAACTTGAGCAAGTCATGCTCGACTTCTATCACCGCCGCTTCAACATCCTGTTGTGCACAGCAATCGTTGAAAGCGGCCTCGATGTACCGACAGCGAACACCATCATTATCAACCGGGCAGACCGCTTCGGCCTGGCACAGTTGCACCAACTGCGTGGCCGCGTTGGCCGTTCTCACCACCGCGCCTACGCCTACCTGTTTACGCCGCCGAAAACGCTCATGACAGCCGACGCCGTAAAACGCCTCGAAGCGATCGATTCGCTGGAAGCACTGGGTTCCGGGTTCATACTGGCAACACACGACCTGGAGATTCGCGGAGCTGGCGAATTGCTGGGCGACACGCAAAGCGGGCAGATTCAGGAAATCGGTTTTTCGCTCTACACCGAGCTGCTGGGGAGAGCTGTTGACTCCTTGCGCGACGGCAAGGAAGCGGACCTTGAGACGCCACTGAACGCCGGTGTCGATATCAACTTGCACGTTGCGGCGTTACTGCCCGATGACTATGTGCCCGATGTGCACCTGCGCCTGATGCTGTACAAACGCATCTCGGCAGCGGAATCGGCAGCCGATCTGCGCGAATTACAGGTCGAACTGATCGATCGCTTCGGGCTATTGCCGGAACCGACGAAGAACCTGATTCGAATTGCAGCAATAAAAAAATCCGCTGCGCTCGTCGGCATCGAGAAAATCGACGTGGCGGATGCCGGCGGCTACCTCGTATTTGCTGCCAAGAGTGATATTGACCCTGTCGCGCTCGTGCAATTAGTGCAAAATAACAGCCGCAGGTACCGTCTGCAGGGGTCTCACCGCTTGCAGATCAAGGATGATCTCGGTGACCTGGAAAATCGGTTTAGTGCAGTGGAGAACCTTCTGCAGCATCTCGCAGTCAAAGAGGTCTGAGTAAATACTTGATGAACAAACGCATGACAAAGCTGGCCGCACTGATTGCCCTGCCACTGCTGACCACCGCTGTACTGGCGCAGGAGACCCCGGACGGGGAGGTTGAGGCAGAGAAAGAAATACGACGTTACACGGTCGAGATGATTATTTTTGCCTACGCGCAGAATGTCGCCACGGGCAGCGAAATATTCGTAGCCGATGAGCCGCCGCTCATGGCAGATCTGCAAGGTGAACTGCCGCAGGAATACGACCAGGAAATCGCAGTCTTGCCAGAGGTCGAAGTCCGCCCGGAAGTTGGTCTGGAAGACACGGACGACGACGAATTCGCGCTCGTATTACTGCCGGAGGAGGACTATACGCTGGGTGACATTTTCGACGAAATGGACAAGCTGGACGTTTACCAGCCACTGATGCATTTTGGGTGGACGCAGCCGACCCTGCCTGAAGAAGACACCGTGGCACTGGAGTTACAATCCCTGGCCGTGCCCCCGGAGGGACTGACAGGCAATCTGACGCTGTATCTGAGCCGCTATTTGCACCTGGTCGTTGACTTGCAACTCGACGAGGCAGAATCCGCGATGCCGGATTACATATTCGGCGGCTATGACCTGCAATACTATGACGAGCCGGAAAATTATCCGGTCCGCTATCAAATTGCAGAAAATCGCATCATCCGAAATGGTGAGTTGCGTTATTTCGATCACCCTAAATTCGGTGTGCTGGCCAGGATTACGCGATTCGAAGAACAGGAAGAGCCGATTCCCGACGAACTTTTTGAAGACACGGAATTACTTGGCTACGACGGTGAGTAGTCTGGCGAGAAATGCCCGCGCGTCACACTTTTCTTCACTGACATTTGCGACCGACATGTCGAACGAGACGGTAACGAACTTCGACACCTGCGAGCGCGGGTGATGCAGGCCGAGTTCGCGTACTGCGGTTGAAATGCGGCCGGCAAATTCGCGCACACCGTCTTCATCCGCTGCATGTGACAAGACAACAAAGCGGTTGGCATCCGTGCGTGCGGCAACATCGCTCGCCCGCCGCAGGCAACGTCTTATCGCTTGTCCTACCTTGCGCAGACAAGAGTCGGCCGCATGACGGCCAAACACTCCGGTATAGGCGTCGAATTCATCCAACGTGAACGCAACGACGGAGAGTTTGCTGTTATCGCGTGCCGCCACGGCCCAGTCATGCTCGAAAACTTCCTCAAAGGCGCGCGCGTTTAGCAAACCTGTAACCGGGTCATCACGAGACAAATCTCCAATACGGCGTTTCGCTTTGAGCAGCGCCTGGTGCAGTTCGACATCTCCCGCCGACCCGACTCCGGCTCCCAGGCGCCAGTACGCCACATAGAAACGCGTCACCTCCTCATCAGGCAGTGACAGCGGTTTAAGCACCAGCAGGTATTCACGACCATTGGACTCTATCGGGAAAGTGGTCTCCAGTTGCGAGCGCACCGTTTTGCTGACGGCCATGGCCATTTCGCGACCCGCCAGTTTTTCGATGACATCGGCGAACGGCCTGCGCGTCATGTCGTCTTCTGCAAGTGTCGCAAATGCCGGATTGGACAACACGACAGGCCAGTCGGGCTGATCGATACGAACGACGACCAGCGGCTCAGCCGTAGCCGCGATAACCTGTTCCAGGATATTCTTATGGACGGACTTCATGATGTCGAAATTTGTTCAGGCATGCAGTTCCAGCTGCGGACGCCCGCTCCAACCTGTAAAAAGCGCATTGGCTTGCTGCCACTCTTCACTTGCCAGCAGTGACTCTCGTTGTGGATTACCGGTGCCATGCAAGCGCGCCAGTCGCACTTGCGACAACGGGTTCGAGTAATCTTCAAGCGCTGCAACCGCCCGTTGCGCAGCATCACGATTATTACAAATCAGAATCATATCGCAACCGGCGGCCAACGCGAGCCGCGCTCGCTCGGGCATCGAGCCAAAGTCCCGCGTAGCCTGCATGCCCAGATCGTCACAAAAAATAGCGCCACCGAAGCCCAGCCGCGACCGCAATTCGCGCTGTGTCCAGTAGTCGGAGAAGCCAGCCGGCTGGGAATCTATTTCCTGGTAAACAATATGCGCCAACATCACACCAGCAACGACTCCCGTCCCAATCAAATGTTCATAAGGACGCATGTCATCAAGAATCAGACCGTACTCGCGACGATCCACAGGCAATTTTAGATGCGAGTCGGCGACCACGGCGCCGTGGCCTGGAAAATGCTTGGCCACCGCGGCCATGCCGGCGCTGCGCAAGCCGCGTGCAAACGCACCGGCCAGTTCGCCCACTGCGTCCGGCTGCCGGTGGAACGATCGGTCACCAATGATTTCGCTGACGCCCCAGTCGAGATCGATGCAGGGAGCGAAGCACAGGTCGACGCCAGCGGCCCGCAGTTCGGACGCGATTATCCAGCCCGCTTGCCGCGCAATTTCAAGGCCCTTCACACTGTCGCGATCGTATTCGCGACCGATGCGTCGCATGGGCGGCATATCGGTGAAGCCATCGCGAAATCGTTGTACCCGCCCGCCCTCATGATCGACTGCAATCAGTACTGGCGGGCTGCGCAACGCCCGAATCTCGGCAACAAGAGTGGCGACTTGTTCGACAGACTCGAAATTTCGAGAAAACAATATGACGCCACCCACGGCAGGTTCCCGCAGCAGGTCGCGGTCCGCCGGACTCAGAGCGAGCCCTTCTATGTCGAGCATCACGGGTCCCAATGACATCCGCTGCGCCTCGCACATGGTGATCACGAATGATTGAATATCGCGATTGATTCTACATGGGCTGTATGCGGGAACATATCGATGATGCCCGCTGCTTCGAGTCTATAGCCATGATCGTGAACCAGGGTTGCAGCATCGCGCGCAAGTGTTCCCGGGTGACAGGAGACGTAGACGATCCGCTCAGGACCCAGGAGATTCATACGTGCGACAATTTCCGCCGCACCGCTGCGTGCAGGATCGAGCAGCAGGCGATTACATCCCGCCTTGACCCAGGCCTCACTGCCATCGATCTTGTTCAGATCGGCGACGCGAAACTCGACGTTGTGCAGGTCATTTCGTTCTGCATTGGCCGCGGCTCTTGCCACCAGGTTCTTGTCGCCCTCGACACCCAATACCGTGCCAGCGTAACGCGCGAGCGGCAATGAAAAATTGCCAATACCGCAGAACAGATCGAGCACCCGGTCATCGGCGCCAGGCTGCAGCTGCGCGATCGCAAAAGCCACCATGCGTTGATTGATCTCATTATTAACCTGAACAAAATCAATCGGTTCAAACTCTATCTTAATGTCGAAATCACTAAGCGTGTAGTACAGCGACGCATCCAGTGTTTGTGGATACAGCAGCTGCAGCGAATCCAGCCCGGCTGGCTGCAGATAAATGCGCAACGTATGGGCTGCTCCGAATGCCGACAACAAGCGCTTGTCCGCATCGTCGGGTGGATCAAGTACGCGAAACACCAGCGCAACGCCATTTTCGGCGACGGCGACCTCAATCTGTGGCAAGCGCGCGCGTATCGACAATTTGCCGATCAGGTCGCTGAGTTCATCAAGCAGACCATCGATCGGCTCTGCGAGCACTTCGCAACGATGCATGTCGGTTATGAATGGCGCGTGGCGCTCACGAAATCCAACGAGGACGCGGCCTTTGGCCGCCACGTCTTTCACTGCCAGGCGCGCACGCCGGCGATAGTTCCAAACCGGGCTCGTCATTGGCGCCAGCCAGGATTCAGGCTCAACTTTGGCAATACGTTCGAGATTGTCCCTGAGCGTTTGCTCCTTGATGTCGCGCTGATATTGCTCGCTGACATGTTGCAGGGAACAGCCGCCGCAGCGACCGAACGCCTCGCACTTCGCTGTAATTCTATCCGCAGATGCTTCGATGACCTCGAGCAGCTCCGCTTCATCATAATTACGTCGCGATTTGCGGCGTATGAATCGTACCGTCTCACCCGGCAAGGCGCCGGCAACGAATACCTTCTTGCCACTGACAGCGGCGATGCCGCGGCCATCATGTGTCGCAGAATCAATCATTGCCGTTTCCGGCTCGCGGCGTCGTTTGGCCATTGCAGAGCGCTATTCGGGCCAGGCCGCGAGAAACTCGCTGAGGTGTGACTGATCCATGTCCTTGAGCGTGTCCCGAACGAGCGTGTACTCGCGTGTCAGTTCAGTCTTATCGAGATTGCCGCGCATGTGCTCGAAGCGCAGGTAGATAAGCCAGGTGTTCAGCACATCGGTCTCGCAGTAGTCACGAATTTCCCGGATCCCGCCTGCCTGGTACTTATCCCAAACTTTGTCGCCACTCATGCCCAGTTTGCCCGGAAATCCGAGCATCACCGCCATTTGCTCGAGACTCGCACGTCCACGAGGCTGGAAACCGGCCAACACGTCCATGAGATCAACGTGACGCCAGTGGAACCTGCTCAGGTAGTTATTCCATTTGAAGTCGCGATCGGTGTCGCCCATTTCCCAATACCGCGGCGCCTGAATGCCGTGCTTCAACGCCCGGTAGTGAAGCACTGGCAAATCGAAACCAGCACCGTTCCACGATACAAGATCCGGCGTATAACGCTCTATACCGTCGAAAAACCGCTGAACTATATCCGCTTCGTCGGAATCCTCGTCACCGAGACTCCATACCTTGAACGTGTCAGCCGTGCGGAACGACACCGAAATGGCGACGATGCGTTGCTGGTGTAACGGCAAGAAGTCTGTCCCGGCCGACTGCTGACGCTTGAACACCATTGCCGTCGCGACTTCATCGTCTGGCAAGCCTTCCAGATTCCAGAAACGACGGCCGAATTCGACGTCGGGTACTGTTTCGATATCAAATGAAAAACAATGCATGCGCTCGTTAAGCCCGTGTGAATTAATCGCTGTCCGCTTTTTCAACAACAGCGAACGCCATGATGAGACCCGCTTCGTCAGTGAGACTGACATGACCGCCGCCAATGCCCAGACGCTCGCAAACCCGCCTGCCCCGCGGCGACCAGATAATGAGCGGCCGACCCCAGTCATTGTTGACAATGCCGACGTCGCGCAGCCAGACACCATGCGCAAATCCCGTGCCCATTGCCTTGACCGCGGCTTCCTTACCCGCGAAGCGCATGGCGAGGAAGCGAACGCCTCTCTTGCTGCGGCGATATAACTCCATTTCCTCCTCCATGAGTATGCGACGCGCGAATTTCTCGCCAAAGCGATCATAGGCCGACTGTATTCTGGACAGTTCGACGATGTCGATACCCACACCAAATATCATTCTGCGCGCGCCTCGAGCATGAGCCGCTTCATATCGCTGACCGCTTTGGCGAGCCCGTCAAACACCGCTTGCGAAATAATCGAGTGCCCGATGTTGAGTTCAACGATCTGTTCGATGCGTGCGATCGCAGCCACATTCCGATAGTGGAGACCATGGCCGGCGTTGATCACCAGCCCAAGTTCATGGCCGTAGCGCGCCGCTTCGACAACACGCTGCAATTCTGCCTCCTGTTGGTCTCCTTCGGCATCGGCATAGGCGCCCGTGTGCAATTCGACCACGGGTGCTCCGACGGCAACTGCAGCATCCAACTGCAAACCATCGGGATCGATAAACAGTGATGCCCGAATGCCGTTGTCGGCAAGTTGCTCACAGGCGGCCCTCACCTTGTCTCGTTGTGCGTTGACATCCAGACCGCCTTCGGTCGTCAGTTCCTGCCGTTTTTCCGGGACCAGACAGACATCCGACGGCCTGATCTGCACCGCCATGCCAAGCATTTCGTCGGTAACCGCCATCTCCAGGTTCATATGCGTTTGCATGCGCTCATTGATGGCCATGATATCGCTGTCCTGAATGTGCCGCCGGTCCTCCCTTAGGTGTACCGTGATGCTGTCAGCCCCAGCCTGCTCAACTATCGCAACCGCGTCGGCCGGGCACGGATAGTGGGTTCCTCGCGCCTGCCGCAACGTGGCGACGTGATCGATGTTTACCCCCAAATGCAAATTATTCGATTTTGATGGATGCTTGCCAGTCACTTGCTGATTTCCTGATCGTCCGCTGCCGCGATTCTACCGCGATGCAGTTCCAGCAACACCTTGCGACTTTTCAATTCCTTTCCGCCCAGGTGAAAACTCACTATCTCGCGTAACAGACGATTTGCTGCTCGCAAGATATCGGGCTGGCCGAAGCGTCGCTCGGCGATCCCTGACAAGACAGCTCCTGAAAACACTAACGCACCCTCTTCGCGGTCAATCGGAACGGGACCGTGCTCCATGCGGTACTCATAATTCTGTTTTGCAACAAGCGCATCCCGTGTCCCGGCAACATGATCGAGATTCACCCCATAGCCCAGCAAACTCAGCAATTCGAGCTCAAACGAACGCAGTTGCGCGGCGATATTCTCAGTTCCAACCAGGCCTGAGATGGCGGTCGCATAGAGCTCGAAAATCTCGGCTTGCGGATCATGACGGTGCAGAAAATTCAACAGCAATTCATTGACGTAAAACGCCGACAACATCGCATCGCCGCGCATGCCAGCCGGTGGCCCGGACGCCTCTGCGCCAGTCAATGTACCCAGATCGGATTTTGCCACCCACGAAAGTTTAAGCGGCAGAAACGGTCGCAAGACTCCCGCGAGACGTGATTTTGAACCACGGCTACCCCGTGCCACCAACGCAATCCTGCCGTAGTCGCGAGTTACGATGTCCAGAATCTGGCTGGTTTCCCGGAACGGGCGGTGATGCAAAATATAGCCGGGCTGTAGCTGGACGCGCCGCTGAGTGCTCATGCCAGATCCGCCGTCCGATGGACCACTAGCTTGACTCGTAGCCGAAATTCGCCAGGTGTTGCTCGTTATCCGACCAATTGGATTTTACTTTCACCCAAAGCTCCAGGTGGACGGCTTGTTCTAGCTGCTCCGCCAGTTCCAGGCGCGCCGCGCGACCGACTTTCTTGAGCAAGCGGCCATTCTTGCCGACGACCATGCCTTTCTGGCTATCTCGCTCCACCCAGATGATCGCGTTGATCGCAATACCGCTGTCCTCTATGACGTAGCGTTCGATCTGCACCGTCAAGCCATAGGGTAATTCCTGGTGCAACAGCAACGTCAGTTTTTCTCGAATGACTTCAGAAGTATGAAACTCAACGCTGCGATCTGTAACCGTGTCGCCCGGGAACAGCGCCGGAGACTCCGGCAGGAAATTCGGTATCAGCGCCAATAAACGCTCCAGGTTGTCGTTTTTCAATGCAGAAATCGGCACGATCTCTTTAAAATCGTGGCGCTCGGACAACGTCGCGATCGCGGTCAGTAACTTTTCCTTTGGATGCACCTTGTCGGCCTTGTTGAGTAGCGCGACCACAGGCGCACGACCCGACTTCAGCCGCGTAATCACATCGTCGTCTTCCACTGTCCAGCGCGTAACATCGCTAACAAACAACACCAGGTCAGCGTCCGCGAGCGCATTGGCTGCCGTTCGATTCATCATGCGGTTCATCGCCTTGCCCGTTCTGCGATGCAATCCCGGAGTGTCAACGAAGATTATTTGCTGCAATTCGGATGTCAGTACGGCCAGAATGCGATGCCTGGTCGTCTGCGGTTTTGAGGTTACTATGCTGACCTTGCGGCCCATAAACGCATTGATGAGCGTCGACTTGCCGACGTTCGGCCGGCCAATGACCGCGACCAGCCCACAGCGATATTCCTGTGCGACACTCATTCCTGCCCCTCAGTCAGAACATGGATCATTTCTGCCGCAGCCAGTTGCTCTGCCTTACGTCGTGTCGTGGACTCACCCCTGGTCACTGCCGACACAGCCGCGACCGTACAACTCACATCGAAGCGTTGTTTATGCGCCTTGCCAGTTACACCTGCAAGTTCGTACTGCGGAAGCTCCATTCCTCGCGCCTGCAACCACTCCTGCAAACGCGTTTTTGGATCGCGCAATTCCTCCAGATCCGGAAGTTCCCGCAGACGCTTTGCAAACACATGCTCGATGACCGCGCTGGCGGCATTGAAACCGGAATCGAGATACACAGCGCCAAAAATAGCCTCAAGCGCGTCAGCGAGTATGGACGCGCGGCGGTGACCACCTGACTTGCGTTCACCACTACCAAGAATCAGGTGTTCTCCAAGCCCAAGCTCGAGTGCCAGTTGTGCGAGCGACTCATCTTTAACGAGCGATGCCCGCAGTTTGCTCAGATCACCTTCAGAGGCATCTTGACGAGCGCGGTAAACTGCGTCGGAAATGACGAAATCGAGTACGGCATCGCCAAGAAATTCGAGCCGTTCGTTGTTGTGACTGGTCGCGCTTCTGTGAGTCAGGGCTTGCTGGAAAAGTTCAGCATTCTCGAACCGATACTGCAGCGTCTTGTCGAGCCAGCTCTCGGCTTTCTTCAATATTATCGCTCTACTTTTGTTGGCGCTGTTATCTGCGCACCAATACTCGCTTGTCGAAGTCGACAATAAATGAAACATTACCGATGAACGGTGCCTTGTGCGAATACGTGGCGGAAACTTCGAAGCCTCCATCCTTACTTTTTATTTTAATGTCTCTGGCAGTAATCGTACTGACACTGTCAATATCAAAACGCCGCGCCACTGAGCTGCGTATCATTGCGCGGGTTGCGCCGGTACTGTCAAATTCCTCAGCGACGCCCTCCACGACACTCACAATCTTCATGTAGTTCAGGTATATCGGTGTCAGGCGAATGGCGGCAAAAGCAAATATGCCAACAAATAGGATCAGGATGGTCAGCCCAAGCGCCGTCATACCGGATTGCCGGTACTTGGACCTCTGTTTTCGTGCAGGCTTGGCGTACATTCAAAATTCTCCGTTGTTCAGGCGCGATAAGGTGTCAGGCGTAGTTGCCAGATTAGCCCAATTCTAGCCGCCAAATCAGTGACTAGCACCCCACTATTGGATTTTTGTACCCACTCGACTCCACAAAGGCATATTCCACGGTATGAAATGCATCCAGATCCGTACCGCCTCACCAACCAGGTATTCCTCAGGAATGGCGCTAATAAAACGACTGTCCTTGCTTCTATCGCGATTGTCACCCATGACGAAGTAGTGCCCTTCCGGCACCCGATAGGTTCCGTCACGACGAGACTGGTGCGGATTCTCCACAAGAATCTCATGCACGCGGCCGTCGAGGTCCTCAACATAAATCGGCACCCCATTTAACATGTCCGCACGGGCACTCAAACTCACTGGCTTGCCATTGATGGTCAGTCGCTGTCTGTCATAAACCACTTCATCACCCGGCAGCCCTATGACACGTTTGATGTAGTTCACGCTCGGGTCTGACGGCAATCGAAAGACGATGACATCGCCGCGCTCGGGACTGCCAGTTTCGATGATTTTGGTTTCGATGACCGGCAAGCGCAAACCATAGCTGTATTTCTTGACGAATATGAAATCGCCTTCAAGCAGGGTCGGCATCATCGACCCTGACGGAATCCGGAACGGTTCAAAAACAAACGAGCGAATCACCAGCACGAAAATCAAAACCGGAAAAAATGAGCGCGAATATTCGACCAGCATATTAACGGCCGCAGGCGCGGTCCGAGAATCCCGCTCATCAGTTTTCCAGACCAATTTGTCCAGTGCAACAATTACGCCCGTGAACAAAGTCAGCACGGCCAGAATCAGTGCGAGGTTAATACTCAATTTGCTTACTCACTTGTCAATGCGTAACACAGCGAGAAACGCTTCCTGTGGAATGGATACGGAACCCACCTGCTTCATGCGTTTCTTGCCCGCTTTCTGCTTTTCCAGCAATTTGCGCTTCCTGGAAATGTCGCCACCATAACACTTTGCGGTCACATTTTTACGCAACGCTTTCACAGTGCTGCGCGCGATTATCTGGCTGCCGATAGCAGCTTGAATGGCAACATCAAACATTTGCCGCGGAATCAGAACGCGCATTTTCTCCACAAGATCGCGGCCTCGAGCTTTCACGTGATCGCGATGCACAATGACCGACAATGCATCGACTCGTTCCTGGTTTATCAATACATCAAGTCGAACCACATCTGCCTGTTCGAAGCGTTCAAAATGATAATCGAATGAGGCAAAACCGCGGCTGACCGACTTTAGCCGATCGAAGAAATCCACCACGACTTCCGCGAGCGGTATTTCGTATTCGAGCGACACCTGTCCGCCCAGATAACGCATTTGTTTCTGCGTGCCACGCTTTTGAATACACAGCTTGATCACAGCACCGACGAATTTCTCCGGGACAAGGATGTTCGCCAGGATAATCGGCTCGCGAAGCTCGGCAATCTCGTTCACAGGCGGCAACTTGGACGGGTTATCGATAAGCAGCGTGTCGCCATGCTTATCGACGACCTCGAACACTACTGTCGGCGCCGTCGTGATCAGTTCAAGATCGTATTCCCGCTCAAGGCGCTCCTGTACGATCTCCATGTGCAACATGCCGAGGAAACCGCAGCGAAACCCGAAGCCCAGTGCGGCCGAGGTTTCCGGTTCAAAATGCAATGCCGCATCGTTAAGCCGCAACTTCTGCAGCGCCTCACGAAAATTCTCGTAGTCATCGGAGCTGATTGGAAATAAGCCGGCGAATACACGCGGTTGAATCTGTTTGAACCCGGGCAGCGGCTCCTGGCACGGCCGCTGCGTTGATGTGATCGTATCGCCGACCGGCGCGCCGTAGATGTCCTTGATACCGGCGATAACGAATCCGACCTCACCGGCTCGCAAGACCTTGCGTTCTTCCATTTTGGGCGTAAAGACACCGACGCGATCCACGCGGTGTGACGCACCCGTCGACATGATCGTTGTCTTGCTGCCTTTCTCCAGGCACCCGTTAACGACACGCACAAGAGACACTACCCCGACATAATTGTCGAACCAGGAGTCGATAATCAGCGCTTGCAGGGCTCCGTCCGGGTCACCGAGAGGCGGCGGAATCAACTCAATCAGTTGTTCCAGCAATTCCGGAACACCGGCGCCGGTCTTGGCACTGATGCGCATGGCATGCTGCGCGTCGATGCCAATGATGTCTTCAATCTCGGCGACAACCTTGTCGGGATCGGCAGCCGGCAGGTCGATCTTATTCAGGACTGGCAACACTTCCAGCCCCTGATCAATCGCTGTCATGCAGTTCGCGACACTCTGTGCCTCGACACCCTGCGCCGCATCCACGACCAACAGGGCTCCCTCGCACGCCGCGAGCGACCGCGAAACCTCGTAGGAGAAGTCCACATGTCCCGGTGTGTCGATGAAATTCAGTTGATATGCCGCGCCGGACTTGCTGGTGTAATTGAGCGACACGCTTTGTGCTTTAATCGTAATGCCGCGCTCGCGTTCAAGATCCATCGTGTCGAGTACCTGCGCTTCCATTTCACGATCCGACAGCCCGCCGCAATATTGAATAAAGCGATCGGCCAGCGTCGATTTGCCGTGGTCGATATGAGCGATAATTGAGAAATTGCGAATATTTTTCATTATAGAAAACAACGCTTCAGGATAAGCTTTACCGCTTCGTGATCCAGCCGAAACTGGCTGACGACTTGCCCTTCAAATTCCAGCACAGGGATGCGCACAGCGTATTTCTCGCGCCAGTCCGGGCGCGTGTCGATATCGTGAACGGTCACATCGGCCTTGCCACGCAGCAGAGGCAGCAACTGGTCTATCAGCACCTCGCAGAGATGGCAGCCTTGCCGGCTGAAGACGTGGAAAGTGGCCATTCAGTCGCTTGCCAACGTCTCTGGCGCGCGGCCTGTGACGGTCGGCACGAACTGTCTCAGGCAGCGTGCATTTTGCAGTTTGAGTCTCGCCACCAGAAAACCGGCTGCAATGCCGGCGAGCGCGGTCAGCGCGGCAGCGGCGTCGCCGAGGCCCAGGCCATAGGCCGCCATCGTTGCGAGGACGGCGCCGCAAAGTGGCATGCCGTAGACCAGTATCGCGGCGTGCAGCAGGTTCTTCGGCTCCAGCGAGATAAACACCTCATCTCCTTGCCGGACATCGACGTCTGCGGCAATCATTGCCTCCACATGGCGCGTCGCAGCATCACCCCCGAGCAAGCCCGCCCCACAGCCTTTACCTGCCGCGCAGCGCTCGCAGACGACTTTCGACTCAATTTCAATAACAGCGTAGCTGCCGGAATCAGCGGCATGCACGGACAGGATTCGGCCACGTGGATTTTCCATGACAAGAGTTTACAGGAGGCTTCGCGCAGTCGCGCGACGCTATCGCGTTCAGCGCCGGCGCATTGTAGTGGCAATAGTTTCGACCGTTAGGGCCGGCACCTCGCCGATGGCTGTGATTTCGTGTCCACCGATCTCGATGCTGTAGGAATTCGAGCCACCGAGGCGCGCAGCACCCGCCAGCATGTTGCCGTCGCTGGCAACAATGAATACGGACACGTTTGCCAGGCCATCACTGTACAGAATGTGTATCACCCTCTCGTCGCTGCCCTGCATCAGCTCTTCATGAGTAGCAACAGCGCGGAACCCGGCGGGTAATTCATCACTGGTCCAATTCGTCTCGATCTCCATCGCCGAATGGCCTGCGGTCTGCGTTAGCCACGTGAAATTCTCGATGCTGAATGATGGCGTAAGAGCGCTGGCCTGAATTTCTTTAATGAAGGTAATATCCGCGAACTTGACCTCCTCAATCGCCGTTCCATCGTCATCAATCAGCTGAGTGCGTAGCGGAAAATTCGTTTCCGTGTCCAGCCAGATGCGATGACCGTAACGGTATGCGTCGTGTGGTCGAATGGCGAGCAATTTGGTGTCACGACCCGCCACGCGTTCGTTGCGTACGATTGCGACATCGTACTCACTGCCAAAGCGAATCTCGCTCGAGGGTAGCGTCGAAAAGAACGTGGACTGGTCGCCCCATTGCTCTACCAGGATTGACTTGCGGTGCGGCAGGATACTATGCACTTCGTTGCCAACACGAATGATTTCAAGTCCGCTGCCCTCCTGTGCTATGACCTTTTCCCGAATCACGCCGTCGTCAACGGCATGTATCACTTTCAAGACTTCCACCTGGCCGTCCTGAATGCGGATTACCGTACCTTCGTAGCTGGTCGTCTGTACGGCGGCGGCCATACGCTTGAGCCAGTCGCCTGGTGCTATCTCGGCATGTAACGCAGTGGCGGCCAACGCGAACGAGCTGACTACGACCATCAGCCCGACAATGATTTGTCGTTGACGAAGATGCATTACGGCTGGGTTGTCGTGCCGTCGGTGTCGACGGCTTCGGGATTGGTCTCGACGCCCTCACCCAACTCCCTGACTGTCGCATCGATAAGCTCTTCGCTGAATCGCAGCGTCACGAACCGAGACTTCATACCATTCGCGCCGAGTTGCGATGAAGTTTCCCCGTGGCTCAGGAAGTACTGTCGCAGCAGGTCCTGCTGCGGGGCGTAATCCGGGACAACTTCAACTCGCAGCGGATCGCCGTCTTGCAGTACAACATCGTCGACTCCTGTCGTTTGTTGCAGGCCAAATATCGCCGCCAGCGCAACGGTCGCTGCAATGGCAACACCGACCAGCGGCTTGAGCGCCCGCGTCGCCGGTTCATTTTCTATCACCGCGTCGGTAGTACCGGCCGTATCATCAATCGCCGCCAAGACACGGTTCCGAATGCCGTCAATGCCGGCCACCCCGACTTCGCCTCGCATCACGCGGCCGATCGCGAGATATTCTGCGACCTCTTGTCGTAGTTTGACGTCCTGACTCAACCGGCGCAGCAACAATTCAGCCTCATTCTGCGGCAGTTCGTCATCAACATATGCAGACAACTGCATCCTTATTGCCTCATTCATACTCCACCTGCATGGGCCCTCAGCCCTCTACCTTAACAACGATCCGACCTTGTTGCTGATCGCATCGCGCGCTCTAAAAATTCGCGATCGCACCGTCCCAACAGGACACTCCATCGTCTGGGCAATCTCCTCGTAACTCATGCCTTCCAGTTCTCGCAAGATGATCGCAGTCTGGAGATCCTCTGGCAGCGCGGCAATCGCATTTTCCACTATTTCCAACAATTCATTACTGAGCGTTATCCCCTCAGGGGTATCGGTCTCTTTTAGCTTGGCGTGCAATTCGTATTGCTCCGGATCCTGCATATCAAGCTCTAACTCCATTGGCCGTCGACGCTGCGCCGCGAGATAGTTCTTCGCTGTGTTCACCGCAATGCGATACATCCACGTGTAAAACGCACTTTCGCCCCGAAACCGCGGCAACGCCCGGTATGCCTTGATAAACGCTTCCTGGGTAATATCCTGGGCCAGTTCGGGATCTCGCACATACCGCATCACCAGATTAACGATCTTATGCTGGTACTTCAGCACCAGCAGATCGAACGCGCCGTTATCGCCTTTCTGGACCCGTTCGACCAGCTTTTGGTCGGATGCCTGATTCGACATTCAGTAACGCCTTGCGGCGTCAAAAGACAGCCACTCGACTCCGGGATAGACCGACCCTGGCCTGATAAGTTCTCGATTTTTTGCCTTATTCATGTCTGTTCTGTGACACCGTTCCGCACGCGGCCGCAGAATGGTAGCAGCTTCAGGTAGTTGCTCCAATGTGCCGCCAGATTACCTGCAACCGGCGCCAGTCGTCACTTTCACGACAATCGCCGCGAATCAGCTCGGCAAACTGGCGGCCGTCGCTGGTTTGCAGATGCAGCCAGCCGATGCGTTGCAACAGTACGCTCCCGGTCAGGAGGCGCGCGGGCACCCATTCGCCGTCGTTATTGAGTAATTGTACGCCCGCGCCAACATGGATGCGGATACCACAATATGTCGCATAAGCCTGGTGATAGTGGCGCAACTCCAGCCAGGACCAGGCCAGCCAGATGAGGCACCCGGTGAATCTGAGGCCAGCGGCGAGGGGCAAAACCAGAATCAGCACGAATCCGGCAGCGGCGAGCAAGCGGCCGCAGGTGATCACAATCAGGCGCAACCACTCGTCAGGGCGCAGTTGTGCAGAGTATGTGTTCGATGACACGCGCGATCGACTCCGATGAGGGCGTTTGCCTCTGCAATAAATAGCCGTTCAATTCGGTGTCTGATAGTGCCAAAACAGACCGAAAAGCCGATTTTTCGTCGTCGCCGGCAGCGTCGTAGCGCGTTTCCAGGTAACGCTGCAGCAATACGTCCAATTCACTCATGCCACGTCGGCATTGCCAGCGCAATTTGGAAACTTCAGAGTTTTCGTTCAACCAGCATCTTCTTGGTCGCAGCTATCGCCTTGGCCGGATTGAGGCCCTTCGGGCAGGCCTGGGTACAATTCATGATGGTGTGACAGCGATACAGGCGGAAGGAATCCTCAAGATCGTCGAGACGCTCGTCAGCCGCCTCGTCGCGGCTGTCCACCAGCCAACGGTAGGAGGCCAGCAACGCAGCAGGTCCAAGAAACCGGTCGCTGTTCCACCAATAGCTCGGGCAGGCTGTCGAGCAGCACGCACACAATATGCAGGCAGCCGGATCGTCTATGAGTTCCTGGTCATCCTTGCTCTGCAAGCGTTCCTGGCCCGCTGGCGGCACAGTGCGGGTTTGCAGCCAGGGTTTGATCGACGCATATTGCGCATAGAAATCCGTCAAATCGGGGACCAGATCTTTGACCACCGGCAAGTGCGGTAGCGGGTAAATTTTGACATCGCCCTTGACGCTGTCGATCGCGAGCGTACAGGCAAGTGTATTGCTGCCATCAATGTTCATCGCGCAGGAACCGCAAATTCCTTCGCGACACGAACGGCGAAATGTCAGGGTCGGATCGATCTCGTTCTTGATCTTGATGAGCGCATCGAGAACCATCGGCCCGCAGCTGTCCATATCCACGGTATAGGTGTCGACTCGTGGATTATCCTTGGCGGACGGGTCGTAGCGATAAACGGCGAATTGCCTGACATTGCTCGCGCCAACGGCCGCAGCATAGTGTTTGCCGTTCACGATCCGCGAATTTTTGGGGAGTCTGAATTCAGCCACAGTCGAATGTCCCGATGGTTTCAGTAGACGCGCTCTTTCGGCGCAATGTATTCAACTTCATCAGTCAATGTTTCCATGTGGACCGGACGGTAGTCAAAACTGACCTTGCCGCTGTCATCGACCCACGCGAGCGTATGTTTCATCCAGTTCTCGTCATCCCGGTCAGGGTAGTCCTCTCGCGCATGCGCGCCGCGACTTTCCAGCCTGTTGGCCGCCGACTCTATGGTTGCCACTGCGTTAAACAACAGGTTTTCGAGTTCCATGGTTTCAACGAGATCGGTATTCCAGATCATCGAACGGTCACTGACTCGGACGTCGGCGAAGCTCGCAAACGTGTCGCGCAACAATCCGATCCCCTCGTCCAGAACAGTACCCGTACGAAAAACGGCGGCGTGTCCCTGCATGACTTTCTGCATCTCAAGCCGAATCTCGGCAGTCGGCCGGCTACCGTTCGCGAACCGTAACCTGTCGATACGTGCAACGCTGTTCTGTCCGGCGTCTGCCGCCAACGGCCTGTGGCGCGCCTCCGGAGTCATCGCTGCGACGCAGCATTGGGCTGCCGCACGACCAAAAACGACAAGATCGAGCAGCGAGTTGGAGCCGAGACGATTCGCGCCATGTACCGATACACAAGCGGCTTCACCCACCGCCATCAGGCCGGCCACAAGCGCTTCTGAATCGCCGTCCTTGCTGGTGACGACCTGACCATTGAAGTTCGCCGGAATACCGCCCATGTTGTAGTGCACAGTCGGCAGGACGGGAATCGGTTCTTTCCTGACATCAACGCCCGCGAAGATGCGGGCTGACTCGGCGATACCGGGCAATTGTTCTTCAATAACGTCAGGCCCGAGGTGCTCCAGATGCAGGAATATGTGGTCCTTATCGGGACCCACACCGCGGCCTTCCCGAATTTCGATGGTCATTGCGCGACTCACAACATCGCGTGATGCAAGGTCTTTCGCGTTCGGCGCATAGCGCTCCATAAAGCGCTCGCCCTCCGAGTTGGTAATAAATCCGCCCTCGCCACGCACGCCTTCCGTGATCAGCATGCCGGCACCGTAGATTCCAGTGGGATGGAACTGTACAAATTCCATGTCCTGCACTGGCAAACCGGCGCGCAACACCATGGCGCTGCCGTCACCCGTGCAGGTGTGGGCGGAAGTACACGAGAAATACGCACGGCCGTAGCCGCCCGTAGCGAAAATGATCTGGTGCGAGCGAAAACGATGCAAGCGGCCTGTCGCCAGGTCGATCGCGACGACACCCCGGCATGCGCCATCTTCCATTATCAGATCAACGGCAAAATACTCAATGAAAAACTCGGCATCGTGTTTGAGGGACTGCTGATACAACGCATGCAGCATCGCATGGCCTGTGCGATCAGCTGCCGCACAGGTGCGTTGTGCGGTGCCTTCGCCAAAGTGGGTCGTCATGCCCCCAAACGGGCGCTGGTATATCTTGCCATCCTCCGTACGGGAAAACGGCACACCGTAGTGCTCCAGCTCGATGACAGCTGCGGCCGCTTCCTTGCACATGTACTCGATCGCATCCTGGTCGCCGAGCCAGTCGGAGCCCTTGACGGTGTCGTACATGTGCCAGCGCCAGTCGTCCTCACCCATGTTGCCCAGCGCTGCGCTGATGCCGCCCTGCGCCGCAACGGTGTGACTGCGAGTCGGAAACACCTTGGTGAGGCAAGCGGTCTTGAAGCCCGCCTCGGCCAGACCAAAGGTTGCGCGCAAGCCTGCACCGCCGGCACCTATGACCACGACATCGTAGCTGTGATCGATGAATTCGTAGTCGCTCATGCGCCTGGTCCAATCTGCATTATCGAATACATCGCCACCACGCCGATCACGGCATGCGCGAAGCGCGAAAGATTATGTGAAACAGGCCTGATGCGCGTGCCGTGTACGTAGTCATCGATGACGACTTCCACACCAAGATAGGAGTGATAACCCAGTGAACCACATAACAACAGCAACAGAACCCGGTTTGTTGGCGCGGCAATGAATTCGACAGCATCAGCATAGCCGAGAGCTGACATTGTCGTCAGGCACCAGGCGAACCAGAGGCCCAGGAACACCAGGGCAATCGCCGACAGCCGTTGGCCCCAAAAGTGGCCTGTGCCGTTCTTGGCGACGAACGCTGCGAGAAAACGACCCGGAAGTGACCCTGCACTCATGATTGCAGCCACCAGAATAGTCCGGTCAACACGATGCTTGTGAGCAAGACAAACCATGCCGAAGCATTCGCCTGGCCGATCTCGAAACCCCACCCAATGTCCCATACCAGGTGTCGTATGCCATTGGACAGGTGAAAGAAAAACGCAAAACTCCAGCCGATCAACAAAACTTTGCCGACAACGGTTCCCAGCATCGCGATAAGGCCGGCATAGGCCTCGGCTCCCAACATCGCGCCGAACAACCATGCGGCCCAGACGGCAAACCCTACCGACAGCCCTACACCGGTTACCCGGTGCAGGATGGATAACGTCATCGTAATGGGCCAGCGGTAGATCGAGAGGTGCGGCGACAGTGGCCGGCCGTTATTGCTCATGGGCCATTCCACAAAAATCGATGCAACGACCGGCCTTGGAATTGGTATTCTCGGCCTTATTCTTAGGTTTCTCTCTACTCATGATGAAATTATGCCAGAAAAGATTGCAGCTTCGATAATCAATGTTACGGGCAGCGACGCATTCGACTTTCTTCAGGGGCAACTGAGCAACGATCTGCGCCTCCTTGAGGACAAGCCAACGTTGCTGACGGCCTGGTGCAATCCGAAAGGTCGTGTCATTTGCCTGACAAACCTGACGCGTACCGCCGGCGGCTACGACTTCGCAGTGCCGACGGAGATTGCCGACGAGATTGTCAGTCGCCTGACGATGTTTCGATTCCGCGCCAAAGTTGACTTCGAGATCGGAGCTTCGAAAACATCTGCTGACCCCAGCGAGGCAATTCACAGCGGTATTCCGTGCATCGGCCGCGAACAAAGTGAAAAATTCACACCGCATATGCTCAACTTGGACCTGTTGGGCGCGATCAGCTTCGACAAGGGTTGTTACACCGGCCAGGAAATTGTCGCCCGAACCCACTACAAGGGTGCCACAAGGCGCCGCACGCTGAGATTTACCAGCGCAGAACCACTCGCCGCTGGCGACAAGGTGTCAGATGGCAAGCGCGACATCGGCGAAGTACTCAATACCGCGGGACTTGATCTCCTGGCCGTGATTCCGCTCGACAAAGCGGACGGCGACCTGACAGTCAATGGCATCACGCTGACTCGCCAGTCCCTGCCATACCTGTCGTAGGAGCGGGCCTTGCCCGCGATTAGGGGGGACAGTGACCCTAACTGTGAGATCAGTAATTTCTGTACAGACAGTTAGGGTCACTGTCACCATAACTACGCTCTACGAGCATCCAACCACCAGCCAGACCCCACTACCCGCGCCATGGCTAGACGGTCGGCGGGCGAGATATTCCGTAGCGAGACATAAAGCTCGCTAAAGCGAGCAGTCCGCTAGGGAATGATGTCGACCGTCGGCCAAGTAGATATAGTGCAGTGCGGTTAGTCGAAGACTTCCGGCCGCATATGCGGGAACAGCAACACATCCCGAATCGACGGCGAGTCAGTGAATAGCATCACCAACCTGTCGATGCCCACTCCTATGCCAGCTGTCGGCGGCATGCCGAATTCAAGCGCCCTGATATAATCATGATCAAACGCCATTGCCTCGTCGTCACCTGCCTCGCGATTCACCGCTTGTGCGCGAAATCGTTCAGCCTGGTCTTCGGGGTCATTGAGTTCGGAAAAGCCATTGGCAATCTCCCGACCTGCGACGAAAAACTCAAATCGATCCGT
Organism: Pseudomonadota bacterium; assembly: GCA_022573655.1. GTDB lineage: Bacteria > Pseudomonadota > Gammaproteobacteria > Steroidobacterales > Woeseiaceae > UBA1847. The sequence continues at coordinate 10,009 of JACZTO010000014.1, read as the reverse complement.
CAGGAACGGATCAGCGTCGTTCTTGCGTGACAGCGGCGACACTTCAGTCGGATACTGAGTGACGAATGTCGGTGCACGCAGATTGTTCTCGCCGGTCTTCTCAAATATTTCGATCTGCAATTTGCCGGGGCCGTAACTGTCTTTGACCGCGATGCCCAGCGCCTCGCAGATACCCAGTAAGTACTCCCGATCGCGAATCCGGTCCATATCAAAATCCGGATTAAAACGTTCGATCACCTCGGCGACCGTCATGCGCGCGAAGGGATTCCCGAAATCCAGCTCTTCGCCCTGGTAATTGATCTTGGTCACGCCGAGAATTGCCTGCGACATACCACGCAACAATGCCTCCATCATGTCGATCAAATCTTCATAATCAGCATATGCGCGATACAGCTCGAGCATCGTGAACTCTGGATTGTGTTGTGTGGAGACGCCCTCGTTACGAAAGTTACGATTGATTTCGTAGACCCGTTCAAAGCCACCGACGATCAGGCGTTTGAGATTCAGTTCCGGCGCAATGCGCAGGAACAACTGCATATCCAGCGCGTTGTGGTGTGTCGTAAAGGGCCGCGCAATCGCGCCGCCCGGCGTCGTCTGCATCATCGGCGTTTCCACTTCAAGGTAATCCTGCGCATCAAGAAACGCACGGATATACGAAACAATGGCCGACCGGGTACGAAACACGTTACGACTCGACTCATTGATGATGAGGTCCACATAGCGCTGCCGGTAGCGTGTTTCCTGATCGGCGAGCCCGTGGAACTTATCGGGTAATGGACGCAGCGCCTTCGTGAGCAAACGCACCTCATCGGCCATGACAGTCAATTCACCGGTCTTGGTACGAAACAACTCGCCTTGCGCCCCCACGATGTCACCGACGTCCCACTTCTTGAAACCCTGGTAGACGCCATCCGCGAGGCGATCGCGTTCCAGGCGCACTTGTATCTGGCCGGAACGATCCTGCAATTTTATGAAGCTGGCTTTGCCCATGACACGCTTCGCCATCATGCGGCCGGACACGGTGACTGCTACATGCTCGTCGCGCAGCGGCTGATCCGCGTGCGCCTCATAAGTGCGATGCAGTTCCTCGGCCAGCGCATTACGCCGAAAGTCGTTCGGATACGCGTTGCCCAATTCCCGCATTGCGTCCAGCTTGCCACGCCGTTCGGCGATGAGCTTGTTTTCGCTTTTTGGTTTGTTGTTGCTCATTTACAGGCCCTGTTTCAGGCTGGCCTGAATAAATTGATCCAGATCCCCGTCCAGCACGGCCTGAGTGTTACTGGTTTCGACGCCCGTACGCAAATCCTTGATGCGACTCTGATCAAGCACATAGGAGCGAATCTGACTGCCCCAGCCGACATCGGCTTTCCCCTCTTCAACGATCGCCGCTGCAGCCCTGCGTTTTTGCATTTCCAGTTCATAGAGTTTTGCCTTGAGCTGCTTCATCGCGCTCGCTTTGTTCTTGTGTTGTGAACGGTCGTTCTGACATTGCACAACGATATTCGTCGCCAGGTGAGTGATGCGCACGGCAGACTCGGTACGGTTGACGTGTTGACCGCCTGCACCGCTAGCGCGGTACACATCGATGCGCAGATCGGACGGATTCACCTCGATGTCGATGTCGTCATCAATCTCGGGCGACACAAATACTGACGCGAATGAAGTATGGCGCCGACTTCCGGAGTCGAATGGCGACTTCCGCACCAGGCGATGCACGCCCGTTTCCGTTCTGAGCCAACCAAAGCCATATTCACCGACGATGTGCACGGTCGCACTCTTGATGCCCGCAACCTCGCCGGCCGATGCCTCGATGACGTCAGCTTTGAAGCCATGTGCCTCCGCCCAGCGCAAATACATGCGCAGCAACATCTCCGCCCAGTCCTGCGCTTCCGTGCCACCGGCGCCCGATTGAATGTCGAGGTAGGCACTGTTGATATCCATCTCACCCGAGAACATGCGCCGGAATTCCAAACTGTCGACGGTTTTTTCGAATCCGGCCAGATCCTTGATGACTTCGTCAACAGTATCGCTATCGTCTTCTTCGACCGCCAGCGCGAGTAGCTCGCCAGCGTCGCCGAGTCCCGTAGTCAGTTCGTCAAGGCCGAGCACGACCTGCTCTAACTCAGCACGCTCCTGCCCGAGCGCCTGCGCCCTTTCCGGCCGCTCCCAGACATCGGGTTGTTCGAGTTCGCGCCGAACTTCGGTCAGCCTCTCAGACTTGCCTTCATAGTCAAAGATACCTCCTCAACGCGGCTGTGCGTTCGGTGAGGTCCACTATCGATTGTTTGATCTGGCTGGTTTCCATTGTCGTTCCCGGGAATGCCGTGGCGCAAAAAGGCGCGATCTTATCATGCAGGGCTGCCGTGCAACGGGGCAATCTGCTCGATAACGAGTTGCGGGTTTTCAACGCCGCGAAACTCGTTCACGTCGAGCTTGAAAACGAGCTGCACAACGCCCCTGTATACGGGTCCCGCCTGATTGAACGCGATCGCATCGACGACATCGCCGCCTTGCGCCGGCCGCACGCGCAGCTTGAGGTGGTTGTCGCCAACCGTTCGTTGTTCGATGACTGCGAAATCACCGCTCCACATGGGTTCCGGAAATCCCGATCCCCACGGCCCGGCGTCGCGCAGCGAGCGGGCAAAGTCCAGGGAAATCGCCGCGCCCGGCAACTGTCCATCCGTCACGATGGCACCACTGAAATCCGCTTGCGGATAGAGACGCTGCATCTGTGCAGCAGCTGCAGTCTTGAATTCCTCCAGTCTCGATTCTGCAATCGTCAATCCGGCCGCCATTGCGTGGCCGCCAAATTTTTGAATGAGGCCGGGCTGCGCGGTCGATACGGCTTCCAGAAGGTCGCGTATGTTGACCCCGGGGATGGAGCGCGCGGATCCCTTCAAAAAGTCATCGTCTTCGCGCGCGAAGGCGATAACCGGCCGGTGGCAACGTTCGCGTACACGAGCGGCGATCAGACCGACGATGCCCTGGTGCCACGACGCGTCATAGACGCAAACACAGTTGGGCCAGTTTTGTTCGCCAAGTTTGTCGACATACCTGAACGCCTGCTCACGCATGTTCGCCTCAATATCGCGGCGCTCGCTGTTGATGTGATCGAGAATGCGCGCGTACTCGCGCGCCGTATCCTGACTATCGGTCAGCAGACATTCAATGCCCACCGAGATATCGTCCAGTCTGCCGGACGCGTTAATGCGCGGCCCGACCGCAAACCCAAGGTCGGTGCTAACGCAGCGCGCCAGTTGCCGGCCTGATTGCTTGAGTAGCGCGTCAATACCCGCGACCGCGCGACCACCGCGTATGCGCATCAGTCCCTGCTGCACGAGAATGCGATTGTTATGGTCCAGCGGCACCACATCGGCCACCGTCCCCAGTGCGACGAGGTCAAGATAACGCGCAGGCACCTTCGCGGCACCGCTGCTGCCCTGCTCTTCGAGCATGCGGCCAATTCTGGCCATCAGGTAGAACGCGACGCCGACGCCCGCGAGATTTCTGCTGGGGAATTCGCTGCCCTTCAAGTTCGGATTCACGATCACCGCGGCGTCGGGGAGCTCGTCACCTGGCAGATGATGGTCCGTTATCAGCACCGAGATCCCCAGTTCATTGGCTTCCGCCACGCCGGCGATACTGGAAACTCCATTGTCGACTGTTATGAGCAGGGACGGTGAACTCTTGCCTGCGACGCGCACAATTTCGGGAGTGAGCCCATAGCCGTACTCGAATCGATTGGGAACCAGGTAGTCAACCTGCGCGAAGCCGAATTCGCGCAGACAGCGCAGGACGAGAGCCGTGCTGGTTGCGCCATCCACATCGAAGTCGCCAACGACTACGATGCGCTCGTCACGATGGGCTATGACGAGCTCTGCCGCTGCATCGATGTTGGCAAGCGCGCCGACCGGTGCCAGTTGCGCCAGCCCATAGTCGAGCTCGCCAGCATTGGTCAGGCCACGCATCGCAAAAAGACGCGCGTGCAGTGGATCGATGTCACCGAGGCTGTCGATAATCTTTTGCTCGGGCTGGGGTCTGGCGATGACCGGTCTGGCTGCTCTCACGGCGACAATCGCTGAGCGAGTAACGGCGAATTGCGGCGCCAGAAACGTAGCGCATGCGCACGCCGCACATCGGCGCGCAGGCCATCTCGAAATAACAGCGAAACGCGGCTATAGCGGCCGGATCGCACGGCTGTTCTCAGGTCATGAAGACAGGCCTCCAGCAGCTCCGGGCTATCGTCGAATTCAGGGGTTTCCGCTACGAATCCCGCTACCGACGCGTCCATACATGCGGCAATACTCCCCGGCCACGCTGCCGTGACGCCGGTAGCGGCATGCCAGTAGCCGGTCAGGAGAGCATCATCGGAAAATAGCGGCGGTTGTGGCCGCGTCTGCTGTTCGGGCGCGACGCCGCCGCCCCATAGCCACAGCGAATTCACTGCATGCTGCCCTTGCTCCACGCGCTGCAAATTTATTTCGTGTTCATGCAATGCCATCTCGATCTCGCCGAGCAGATTGCGATAGGTCGCGGTGCCATCACCCGACGGCAGGAATTCGTCCGGCACCTGCTGATCGACGACGTAGGCCGGAACATCAGCGGTAGAGATCGACGTCTTGGCGCTCAAATAACCGTAGGAACGCAGTCGGGCAAAGCCAAAACCGTTGTCATCCGCCAGCGTCGCCTGCAGATGATCGATTAACCCCTGCAGTTCCGACGTGGCTACGCCAGGCCGCCGCAGAGCGTGCAGGCACAGGTGGTCAAGCCTTGGTTCGAGATACACCGGATCGGCCGCCGCAATCCAGGTCGTCGGCCGGTCGCCCGTCTGACCCCACATGCGCAGCGCAGCCAGGCCCTGTTCCGGATACGGCAAATGCAGGACCTGCAAAACGCGGGACAGCAGCTCTTCGGCCGCGGGAATTTTGACCAGGTCAGATCGCGACAGCCAGGCACGCAGCGACTTGTTGCGTAGCCGGCCACCGCTGACCGGCGGCAGTACCGCGACAATGGCGGATTTGTCATATGATTCGTTCACGTGTTAGCGCAGATTTTAAGGGAAGCGCAATTGAAATTCACAAGAGAATCGCCCACAGCGATGTCGATACGCAGTGTCAGCAAAGATGCGATACAGATTAATGACCAGACGTGGTCCGCAACAATCGCCTTGACGCCCGAAGAGGTTATTTCTGACTGGAACGCAAAACCCATCGCGGAATTGCGCGAAGAAGACTTCGCCGGATTGCTGGAGAGTTCGCCCGAAAATCCGCTGGAACTCGTCATTCTGGGCACTGGCACGAAAAGTCGCTTTCCCTCGCGCGAACTCATGTTCGCCTTTGCGCGTCGCGGAATCGGCCTGGAATACATGAATACCCCGGCGGCGGCACGTACGTTTAATGTTCTGGTCGGCGAAGGCCGTCGTGTTGCGGCAGTGCTGTACCTGGATTAGTTCAGCCCGGCCTAGGGAAGCTCTGATCAATTCAGTGTATCTCTGGCCTACGGCCTGCCCGGCAATCAAGGCGCGCTTTTGCAGGCATAACGGGCTTACGTCAAGAAAGCGCAACATCGAGTGCCGGACAGGCCGTAGGCCCCGAAGGGCGCAGCCTGTAGCGCACATCTGCGGTGTTGTGCTTCTAGCCAAGGACCGGGCCATTGCCGTGGAAGCACGCCGTGCATCTGTGCGCTTCAGACTACGCAGAGATGCACTGAATTGATCAGAGCTTCCCTAATCAAGCAGGGTGTCGCCCGAAATGCCGTGGCTTTCCATCATTTCACGCAGGTTTTTGAGCGCGTCGAGTTGAATCTGACGAACGCGTTCCCGCGTGACGCCGAATTCTGCGCCGATCTGCTCGAGCGTTGCGCGCCGGTAACCGTGCAATCCAAAACGACGTTCGACAACGGCACGTTGTTTGTCGCCAAGTTCGCACACCCAGTGGTCAACAATGTCGTGCACTGACTCTTTCTGCGCGCATTGCGACGGCCCTGCCTCACGTCTCGCATGCAACCGATCCACGGGGCCGCTGCCATTGCCGTCGCCTAGCGCGGTTTGCAAAACAGTCCGATCGTGTAACGCCATGAGGCGCTCAACGTCGGCAAGGTCTCGTCCCAGGTGTTGCGCAAGCTCGGTGAAGGTCGGTGCCCTGTCGCCATCCTGTCGCAGGCGCCGCGCTGCACGCAGACACGAATTGATATCTTTGATGATATGAATAGGCAAGCGCACCGTATGCGACTGATTCATGATGGCACGCTCAATCGTTTGTCGTATCCACCAGGTCGCATACGTTGAAAAACGAAAGCCGAGCTCAGGATCGAATTTCTTGACAGCATGAATCAATCCCAGGTTGCCCTCTTCAATCAAGTCGAGCAACGGCAAGCTACGATTGATGTAACGCCGCGCAATCTTGACCACCAGGCGAAGATTGCTTTCGATCATGCGTTGCCGTGCGGCTTCGTCGCCGTTTTGCGCTAGTCGCGCGAGGGTTTTTTCTTCATCCGCACTGAGGAGCGGCGAGGCCCCAATCTCGTCGAGGTACTGTCGTGTTGGGTCCAGCAATTGTCCCATGACTCGCCCCTGCTATTGCAAGTCGCGCTGCATGTAGCTCAATCGCTGGTCAGACGAGAAGCTCGTCGATTTATCTCGCTGGCAAAGACTGTCGCGGGTTAACCGGCTTGCCATTGCGTCTGATTTCAAAATGCAGCCGCGGCTTGCGTTCCGGCCCCTCACCCATGGTCGCAATCTGCTGGCCTTGCTTTATTTTCTCGCCTTCTTTCACCAGCAGAGACGCGTTGTACCCGTAGGCACTAAGGTAGGTGTCGTTATGCTTCAGGATAATAAGCTCGCCATAGCCGATCAGTCCACCGCCCGCGTAGACCACAGTCCCCGATGCCGCAGCGTAGATAGGCTGCCCGGACCTGCCATTGACCAGAACCCCGGTTCCCGTGCCCGGTTTTGCGCCAAATTCAACGCTGATTTTGCCCTTGGTCGGCCACGACCAACTGGGGGCAGGCTGCGCGGGAATTTCGGGCAGCGGTCGCGACTCACGGCGCGGCGGTGTCGACGTGTTCGTCGTTTGTCGCGTGCCGCTTGCACCTTGCGGAGTCAGTCGCAATACCTGCCCCGGATAAATCAGGGAGCCGTCACCCAATCGATTCCAGCGCGCGAGATCGGCGGCGTCTTTGCCGTAGCGCCAGGATATGGAATACAGCGTTTCACCTTTGCGCACGATATGCGTCTCTCGTGGATCCTGCCAGCTCGGGCGTGAGCTGCAGGAAGCGAGCACGAACAGGCAAAGTAGCAGCAGTGCCGGGCGCACTATCATTGTCAGCGCAGCATTAGCCAGGCGATAACCAGCGCGCTTAGCGCTACCACGATCCATCCGGCACGCTCAATGTGCTTCGACAACGCGTCCTCAAAGCGTTGTCCGCCGGCTCTAACCAGGCCAGCCACAAGAAAAAAGCGCGCTGCACGTCCAATGACAGAAGCAATGAAAAAGCCGGGCAAGCTCAAGGAGACAACACCGGCAGCGATGGTAAAAACCTTGTACGGGATCGGTGAGAATCCGGCGACAATGACAACCCAGACGCCGTAGTCGTCAAACCAGCGGCGGCTGGTCAAGAATGCATCCCAGTAGTGTGATTCACGCAGCCACGGCTCGATTGCATCGAACAATGCGAAGCCGATCGCGTAACCCGCCAGCCCACCGAGCACGGAAAATGCTGTCGCGATCATGGCAAACCGCAACCAGCGATCGCGATCTGCCAGGCACATCGGCGCCAGCATGACGTCGACGGGGATGGGGAAAAACGACGACTCGGCGAAACTCATCGCACCAAGATAGCGTTCGGCGTGCCGGTGCCGGGACCAGCGCATGACATGTTGGTACAGCGGCGCGAAGATCGCCATGTTACTTGCCATGCACCAGCGGCACGAAGCTCACGGCTCCCAGGGACGTCTGTTGAAAATGATCATTCTTGTTGGTGATCATCGTCAGTTCTTGCCGGCCTTGCTCGCCGATAGGGATGATCAGGCGTCCGCCCGGCGCGAGTTGCTGCAGCAGTTTTTCCGGAATGGTCGGTGGCGCAGCCGTGACAATGATGCCGTCGTAAGGCCCGTACTTCGACCAGCCTTCCCAGCCATCGCCCGGCCGATACTGCACATTGTAAATATCGAGGTCACGCAATCGTTGCCGGGTCTTGCGCATGAGTTCGTGGATACGCTCGACGGTGTAAATTTTCTTCACCAACGGTGCGAGTACGGCAGTTTGATAACCGCAGCCCGTGCCGATCTCCAGTACGACCTCGCCTTGAAAACCGCCGAGCAAAGCTTCGGTCATGCGCGCCACAATATAAGGCTGGCTGATCGTTTGTCCCAGGCCGATTGGCAGCGCTGTGTCCTCATACGCACGACTGGCGAGTGCCTCGTCAACAAACAGGTGCCGCGGTACATTGCGAATCTGATTGAGCACAGCCTCGGAACGAATACCCTGGTCAATGAGTCGCTGCACAAGCCGGTTACGTGTTCGCGCCGACGTCATGCCAATTCCCTGCCGCGCCCTGCTGGTGCTACCGCTCACAGCTCAAGCCATGCGGATATATCCTGCAGCGCATCGTGTCGCGTCAGATCCACCTTGAGCGGCGTTACGGTGGCAGCGCCTTGTTCTATGGCGAAGAAATCGGTGCCCTCGCCCGCATCCTGACCTTTGCCGGGCGGTCCGACCCAGTAAATCGGTCGTCCGTGCGGGTCCTTGTCCGCCACTAACTGTTCAGCCTTATGCCTGAAGCCCAGGCGCGTCGCCTGCAACCCGGTAAGCTCGTCGTACGGCACGTTCGGCACGTTGACGTTGAGAACCACATCCGGTGACAGCGCAGCTCGTTCGAGTTTCTGCACCAACTCCGTTGCCACGCGAGCCGCGGTGTCAAAGTGTGTCAATTGGGGCCCAACCAGGGACACGGCGATGGTCGGCAGACCCAGGAATCGTCCTTCCATCGCGGCCGCGACCGTGCCCGAATAAATAACGTCGTCACCAAGGTTGGCGCCATGATTGATGCCCGACACAACCAGGTCGGGCTCGTAATCCAGAAACCCCGTCAAAGCGAGGTGCACGCAATCTGACGGCGTGCCGTCCACCTTGTAACAATTTTCGGACACCTCCGAAACTCGCAACGGAGAATCCAGCGTCAGCGAATGGCTGGCCGCCGAACGATTGCGATCCGGTGCGATCACGACGACATCTGCTATCTGGGCAAGCGCGTCAGCCAGCACCTTGATGCCGGTGGCGAGGTAGCCGTCGTCATTGCTTACGAGGATTTTCATCGTTGATCGTTGGGATAGATAAATTGGACCATAGCGAGGCGCTCACTATACTGAATGTTTATCACGCGCCATAGCCTCCTGGAAAACACCGTGACCGACGAAGACGCCGAGTTTCGCCGCGCAATGTCCGGCGCGAAACCGCTCAAGAGATCCGAGCGTGCACCACATGCCAAACCAAAACCCAGGGCGAAGGCCCGCTTTGCCCGTGCCGACGAGCGCGCAGTCCTCGCGGAGAGCCTCGAGGACGACCTCGACGTGATCGAACAGGATTCCGGTGGTGCGCTGCGCTTTCAGCGGCAGCACGTCGGCCGTCGTACGATGCGCAAGCTCGCACGCGGCGGCTACAGCGTACAAGACGAGATCGACCTGCACGGTATGACGCTGGCCGAGGCCAAGCCTCGGCTTGCTGATTTCATCGACTACAGCGCCACTCAGGGCAAGCTGTGTGTGCGTGTCATGCATGGCAAAGGACTCGGATCCGGCGAACGCGGCCCGGTACTCAAGAACGCGGTCAATCGCTGGCTCAGAAACTGGGATAGCGTGCTGGCATTTGTTTCAACGCGCCAGGTTGATGGGGGAACCGGGGCAATATACGTATTGTTGCAGCAGAACTAAGGCGGGCAGGCCAACTCAGGTTGCAGCTGCAACAACCGACTCGTCTCTTCTGCAAGATAATTTCTCGCGCCGGATTCACCA
>JACZTO010000043.1 GCA_022573655.1 Pseudomonadota bacterium | reverse complement strand
GGCGGGTAGGGGCTGTATTCATGCGGTTTTCAGGCGTTCTTGATCTCAGAATGACGTAACGTTAATCGAAATGAGAATGATTCGCAACTGCGGTAAGCGTGTGTGCGCAGGAGCCAACTTCGTGGCACCATTGCGCCATTATCGCGCGCAAGGCGCGCTCCAACAGATGGAACAATGAGCGAACACGCCAGGAAACTCTTAATCGTCGAGGATGACCCCGGTCTCCTGACTCAGCTCAAGTGGTGTTTTGAGGGCTACGACGTCTATACCGCAGAGAATCGCGAGCAGGCCATCGCCGAGCTCAGACGCCACGAGCCAGCGGTTATCCTGCAGGACCTCGGCCTGCCGCCCAAGCCCGAAGGTGTGGAAGAGGGGCTCGCGACACTGGCCGAGACACTGCAGCTGGCACCGCATACGAAAGTCATCGTCGTCACGGGCCATGGCGATCAGCAAAACGCGCTAACCGCCATTGCGCAGGGCGCCTACGATTTCTATGAAAAGCCGGTCGACACGGACACGTTGAAGCTGCTCGTGGATCGTGCGTTCAACATTTCAGAACTCGAATTTGAAAACCGTCGCCTGCTGAACACGGTCAATGATTCACCGCTCGACGGCATTGTTGCCGCGAGTGAAGGCATGCTGGCCGTGTGCCGCATGATCGAAAAAATCGCACCCACGGATGTCACCACCTTGCTGCTCGGCGAGAGCGGTACGGGCAAGGAACTGCTCGCCCGTGCTCTGCACAGGTTGAGCCCGCGTGTCGAGGAGAATTTTGTCGCGATCAACTGCGCGGCTATTCCCGAAAACCTGCTTGAGTCGGAACTCTTCGGTCACGAAAAAGGATCGTTCACAGGCGCGCACAAACAGTCGATCGGCAAGATCGAAATGGCCATGGGCGGAACCTTGTTTCTCGATGAAATCGGTGACATGCCGATTGCGCTGCAAGCAAAGATGCTGCGCTTTTTGCAGGAGCGCGTCATCGAGCGCGTTGGCGGTCGCAAGGAAATTCCGGTGGACGTGCGTGTCGTCTGCGCCACCAATCAAAATCCTGAAGAACTGATCAAGAAAGGCTTGTTCCGCGAAGACCTGTACTACCGCGTAAGCGAAATCACGATCAACATTCCGCCGTTCCGCGATCGCGAAGAAGGTCGCTTGATCCTGGCGCGCGCGTTACTCAGCAAATACGTGAAGCTGCAGAAGAGTGCGATCAACGGTTTTTCAGATGATGCTGTGCAAGCAATCGAGGTCTATGCGTGGCCCGGTAATGTCCGCGAGCTGGAGAACAAAATCAAAGCTGCGGTCATCATGGCCGACGGTAAAATGGTCACCGCAATGGATCTTGGAATACAGGGTGGCGACGAGAAAGCCGAGTCGCTCAATCTTCGCGAGGTGCGCCAGCTTGCGGAATCGAAAGCCATTCGGGTGGCGCTCACGAAAAGCTATGGCAACATTTCCAAAGCGGCAGAGATGCTGGGCATCACGCGGCCGACTTTGTATGACTTGCTGAACAAGTATGGGATGAGCGCGGACTCCTATTCCAAGAAAGCCGCCCCGTAATGTTTATTCGCGGCTAAGAGCCGCTCCTACAAGCGCGATTGTTGGAGCGGCTCTTAGCCGCGATCGCGCGCAAGGCGCGCTCCTACACGCGCGAATGAATTTCTGCAGTAAGACCGTACATTTCCTGCTGTTACGCGCGGCCGGTTGGCGGGACCATCTTTGTCCATGCAACATCGTGCGACCCCGTTCAAAGGTACACGCCAACTGCGCGTCGGTCGCTATTCCGAACGCAATAGGATCTATCATGTCACGACAAGAACATGCGGTCGTAGACCTGTCTTCTCGTGTTTTCAAAATGGGCGGTTGCTCATTCGTGCTTTGCAGCGACAGCATCTTGACGGCTTCGTCGATTCACTTGCATTCGTCGTAATGCCGGATCACTTACATTGGCTTTTGCAACTAATCGGAACAAGAGATTTGTCGACTTGCGTAGGTCTTGTGAAATCATTGTCGGCTCGCGAAATTCACGCGACGCAAGGGATTGACGGAAAAATTTGGCAACGTGGATTTCACGATCGTGCGATTCGAAAGCAAGACGATCTGGTTGCAGTGGCTCGTTATATTGTTGCCAATCCTTTGCGCGCTGGAATTGTCGACTCAATTCGCAACTACCCGCTTTGGGATGCGAAGTGGCTGTAAATTCGCGCGTGTTGGAGCGGCTCTTAGCCGCGATAGTTTATTCGCGCGTGTAGGAGCGGCTCTTAGCCGCGATCGCGGGCAAGGCGCGCTCCTACGACGTTAGCGTCGCTTGAACGAATCCGGGTTCAAATCGTGGCGCGCGAGCAGCTTGTAAAAGTCCGTGCGATTGCGTTTTGCCAGGCGAGCCGCCTGACTCACATTGCCCATCGTGATCTGCAGAATCTGTGACAGATAATTGCGCGTGAATTCATCGCGCGCATCCGTAAACGAGGCGAGCTTGCCGGCGTGTTCACCCAGCGATTGTTGCACGAGTTCGGCGCTGATGACCGGCGACCGTGACAACGCCACGTTTTGCCGCACGACGTTGAACAACTGGCGAATGTTTCCGGGCCACTCCGCGGTCACTAACATTTCGACGGCCTCAGGCGCGTAAACCTTGCGCTCCTGGTCGGCGTCTTGCGAGATCAATTGCAGGAAGTGCGCCACCAGCAATGGAATATCTTCGCGGCGCTCGTTGAGAGTCGGCAGCTTGATGTTGACGACGTTCAAGCGGTAGTACAGGTCCTCGCGGAGGTGACCCTGCGTCAGGAGATCCTGCAGGTTTCTGTGCGTTGCCGAAATCACGCGCACGTCGATCTGGCGTGCCTTGGTGCTGCCCACAGGTCGAACCTGGTTTTCCTGCAACACACGCAACAGTTTGACCTGCAATCGCATCGGCATGTCGCCAATCTCGTCCAACATCAACGTGCCCCCGTTGGCGGCCTGAAACAAGCCGTCATGGGTGCGCGTCGCGCCCGTAAAGGCACCTTTCTCATGCCCGAACAGTTCGGACTCCAGCAGGTTTTCCGCCATGGCGCTGCAATTGATTGCAACAAACGGTTTGTCCTTGCGATCACTCGCAGCATGAATGGCTTGTGCCAGCAATTCCTTGCCGGTACCGCTGTCGCCTGTAATCAGCACGCGTGCGTCTGTCGCAGCGACGAGTTTGGTCTGTCGCAATACCTCCTTCATCGCCTGATTGCGCGTAATGATAGCGGCGGCCCAATCTTCAGCGACTTCAACTGTGCCCGACACCTGCATCGCACGATCGACGAGCGTCATGAGTTCGTCCTTGTCGATCGGCTTGGTAAGGAAACCGAAGGCGCCGTGCTGCGTCGCTGTTACTGCGTCGGGGATCGTGCCGTGGGCGGTGATGATGACCACGCGCAGACCCGGCGAGCGAGTCTGCAGCTCCTTGAGGAGCTCGATGCCGTCCATCTTGTCCATGCGCAGGTCGGTAATGACCAGGTCCGGACCAAAGCTGGACAAGCTGCCTAGCGCCTTGTGGGCAGAGTCGACGGCCTCGACGTCGAAGCCTTCAGCCCGTAAACGGATACTTAAGAGGCGCAGAAGTCCGGGATCGTCATCGACGAGCAGAATCTTGCCTTCGGTGCGAAATTGTTTGGCAACCATTGCGCGAGGTTAGTGGTATTTGGTTGCGCCAGCAAGAGTGAATCATCGCGCGTGTTGGAGCGGCTCTTAGCCGCGATCACGGGCAATCGCGCGCAAGGCGCGCTCCTACAATCGCGGGCAAGGCCCGCTCCTACTATTCTTGTGCGCGGATGGAGCGCTCGATCGAGGTGATGGCCTCAAGTTTCTGCTCGGCTTCCACAAGTTCGCTGCGCATGCGTTGGTTGTCTGTTTCCGCCGTGGCCAGGCGCTGTTTGATCGCTTGCCCCTGGGTTTGTGCCGCGTGCAGGCGACGAGTATCTGCTGCCGCAGCGATCTGCTGGTCGACGCTGTTGAGATGAATGGTCGCGAGATAAATCTCCGGCGGAGTCAACAATAGCGTCTCCGTCAACACCTCGCGGAGCAGGATCTGCGCCTTGCCGGGATCGGATTCGGGATGACCGGGTATTGCCAGCACAAGCCCGAGTCGCAAATTCGCCGACGGTCCGGGTGTCAGCAGTGCGACCGCGCTTGCGTCCGCAAAAATCTCGGCTTGTATTGCAGGATCGCCACTGGAAAGCCTGCCAAGCTCTTGCAGATAGCTTTCGGCATTCGGGGCGCCAAGAATTCCAGCCTCACTCGGGCGCGATGTGATGCGGTCCTGGATCCAGTCTTTCGTCTGTGCGCAGCCACTTAATGTCGCGACGACCACCGCGGTCAGGGCGATGAGTCGGGTGAGTGTTATTAGCCTGTTGCGATTAGCCATTTGCTGCCATTTGTTGTTGCGCCACATCGCGCGTTTGCGGTATGTGAATCCTGAAATGGGCGCCTGGAAACTCATCCGAATCAATTAATTCAACCGTGCCGTTGTGAGCCTGGATACACTCCAGTACGACCGACAGCCCGATGCCGGTGCCGCCCACCTGGCCGCCTTGCTCGCGCCGGCCCTGGAAGAAGGCTTCAAAAATTCGTGGGCTTTCATCCTCTGGAATGCCCGGCCCCGTGTCGCCGAATTCCAAAACGAAACTCCTCGGTGTCTTGCTCGCACGAATCGTGATCAGCCCGTCCCTGGGTGTGAACTTGACCGCATTCGAGAGGAGATTATCGATTACCGTTCGCAGCTTGTCCTGGTCTGCATTCACAATAATGTCATCAATCTCCAGTTTTAACTGGATGTTGGCGGCTTGCAAGGCCAGGCGCTGTGTTTTTGCGACCGAAATAACCAGTTCATGCAGGGCAAAGTCGATCAGTGTCAATATCTCGCTCTTGGTTTGCCAGGCACTGAAACTCAACAGATTTTCGATGAGTTGTTGTAACTTGAGGCCATTCATGCGCAAAATTCCTGCCACTTCCTGTTGTGGCAGCTCAAGTTCGCCGACGGATCCATCGAGCAGCAGTTCGGTGCCTTCGCGAATGGTTGCGAGTGGCGTTTTCAATTCATGCGACATGTGGCGCAAGAATTTGTTTTTTTCCTGGGCCAGTTCCAACAGCCGCAGACGCAGCCACTCAAGTTGGCGACCGAGACGTTGCAAGTCAGTCGGTCCTTTGATCTCTATAGGTTTCGAAAAGCCGCCATCGCCCAGCTGGCCGATGGCGATGTCAATCTGTCGCAGCGGTCGCGCAATCAGGAATGTGAAAGTCAGCACGACGATCAATGTGCCGGGCACTAACGCCGCAACCTGCCAGGCCGAAACACGTTGTGCCTGGCGCGCGCTTTCCTGCAGCGCCGCCAGCTCGCTGTCAACGTAGGCTGTCAGTTCCTGTGTCAGTTCGCCGACACGCTGGCGCAACGGCGCGAAGCCGCCGATGGCGGCGGCGAGTTTATCGTTCGGCAGTCCGGGTATTGATAGCGTTGCGACAATTTCGGCGGCCCCGTTACTGATGGTCGATGCCAGGGCGGTTGCGTCCACTTCCGCAACCAATGGCGACATGTCGCTGAGCAGGGACTGCAATGTTTGCAGATCCTGTTTCATCAATTGCAGGCTGTCCGGATTTTGCAGCACCTGGTATTGGCGGGCGACGCGTTCCAGCGAGAGTAAGTGCTCGTTGAGACGGCGATTGTTTTCCGCGGCAGCGACACCCATAAACACCAACTGCTCGCTTTGTTCCGCAACGCGATCGAGATTGATCAACGCCCAGACCACGGCGATGAGCAGGGGCAGGGCGACCAGCCCGAACCCGACCAGGACCAGTCCGTTCAGTGATTGAGGGCGAGGTATCTTCATAATCGAAGTTTAGCACCGACGTGCTGTGAAGAGCCTCAGGTGGCCCAGTAGGCACTCGGGTCGCGGGCCGCGATCTTGCGTTCCCATTCGAGACTGGTCTGGACAATCGTGTCGAGGTTGTCGAACTTCGGTGTCCAGCCCAGCACGTCGCGGATGCGATCGGCGACGGCGATTAGTTCGGGTGGGTCACCTGCACGACGCGGTTCCTCGGTGATGTTGAGCGGCTTGCCGTTGGCTTTTTCTACGGCGGCGAGTACCTCACGAACGCTGTAGCCGTGGCCGTAACCGCAGTTGAGCACTGTTGATTCTCCGCCGTTGCGCAAATAAGTCAGCGCGTCGAGATGGGCGGCGGCCAGATCCTCGACGTGGATGTAGTCACGCAAACCGGTGCCGTCCGGCGTCGAATAGTCGGTGCCGAATATCGACACGCCGGGTCTGCGCCCTGTCGCGGCTTCGCAGGCAACTTTCACCAGCAGTGTTGCCTTGGGCGTGGACTGACCGATAGTTCCAGACGGCTCGCAACCGGCGACATTGAAATATCGCAATGCGACATAACGTGGTCCACCGGCCGCGGACAGGTCGCGCAGCATCCACTCGGTCATGAGTTTCGAAGTGCCGTAGGGATTGATTGGCTGCGTTGGCGAATCTTCAGATGCCTTGCCGCCTTCGGGTATGCCGTAGACGGCAGCGGTCGACGAAAACACGAAATTTTTGACGCCGTGCTTTGCCGCCGCCTCAAGCAATGTGCGGCTGGCTGCAGTGTTGTTGCGGTAGTACTTGAGCGGGTCGGCGACGGATTCGGGAACGATCGTATGTGCCGCAAAGTGCATGACCGTGTCGATATCATGCTTGGCAAAAACCTTCTCGAGTATTTCCGCGTCACCGGTATCGCCTATGACAAAACCACCCTCTGTCACTGCGGCCGCGAAACCCGTTGTCAGGTTATCAAGCGTCACGACACGCTCGCGCGCAAGAGCCAGCTGTCGCAGCACGTGGCAGCCGATATATCCGGCGCCACCGGTGAGCAGTATCTTCTTGTTTTTCATATAGTTTTCGCCATATACTGAGATTTGTTCCAGGTATTGTGAACCGCACGCTATATAAGGTGCCAAAGTTTAACAATACTCATTCATCGAATACGGACCTGGATCGCACTCCAAAATGTGTTTCGATTCAGACACGACAGGTACTATCGACACATGTTGTCAAAGTTTCAATGCAAAACGGTCATTCTTCTGGCAAGCGCACTGACGTTGGCGGCGTGCGGCAGTGGGTCAGGAGGATCTGGCGACAATGGTGGCGGTGGCCCACCCGACAATCTTGCGCCGACCGCCGACGCTGGCACGGTTCAGTCGGTCGACGAGTTTGCAACCGTCACTCTTGATGGCAGCGCTTCATCGGATCCCGAGGGGGCCACCCTGACCTACGCCTGGTCGCAGATCGACGGTACTACCGTTACCTTGTCGAGCACGTCGGCGATATCGCCGACTTTTGATGCGCCGGATGTCCTGGCGACCAATACGCCTGAGACATTGATGTTTCGGCTGTCAGTGAGCGATGGCTCCGCGAGTAGTACTGATACTGTGGACATTACGGTGAATGATGCCGGCCTGGGCGTGAACAGCCCGCCAACCGCAGATGCGGGAGCGGACGTCACCGTGGCTGAACTGAGCAATGTCAGTCTTGATGGTACCGGGTCTTCAGATCCTGATGGCGATATGTTTTCCTACGCATGGTTGCAGATTGGGGCGGGACCCATAGTCGTCTTGTCTGACGCCAGTGTGGCCCAGCCGGGTTTCACGTCGCCAGACGTTACGCCCGGCAGTCCCGAAGTTCTGACGTTCCAACTGACCGTCGATGATGGCATGGACAGCGCGATGGACACTGTGAATATCACGGTGCTGGAGGCGCTTAGCCAAGTGATGGTGGCGGGTATCGTTTCATTTGAGTTTGTCTTGCCGAACAACAATTGTAATGGCCTAAATCTTAACAACCCCGAGATACGCCCGATTCGTGGCTCGCCAGTGCAGTTGTTCGATAGCGGTGACAATTTGCTCACGGAGACCACATCGGGAACTGATGGTAGCTACACATTCAGCAACATTGACCCGAACATCGATGTGCGGATACGCGTTCGCGCTGAGTTGCAGAGCTCAGGTCCGGCCGCCTGGGACGTGCAGGTACGTGACAACGTCGATCTCTCGTCGAGCCCGCCGCCTTTGACTCAACGGCCGCTTTACGTCGTGGACTTTGCGCCATTCAACACCGGAACCAGCAATAATTCAGGCGCTGATTTTACGGCGCGGACAGGATGGGACAAGGACATCGAGTCCTATACGGGCGACCGGCAGGCTGCGCCATTCGCCATTCTCGATGCAATTATGGACGCCATGGAAATGGTCACTGCCGTTGATTCAACAGCAGTATTTCCTCCGCTCGACGTGTACTGGAGCGTGGACAATACGTTGACCGTTTTGACCGACGTTGATGCTGGTGAATTGTCGACGACGTTTTATTTCAACAATGGGTTGTATATGCTCGGTGACGTCAACGTCGATACCGATGAATTCGATGACCACCTGACCATTCATGAATGGGCTCACTATTTCGAAGATAATTTCTCTCGCTCCGATTCGATCGGTGGCTCGCATTTCTTCGGCGAACCATTGGATCCCAGAGTCGCTTTTGGCGAAGGATTCGCGACTGCGTTGGCAGCGATTGCATTGCAGGATCCTTTGTATTGCGATACGAATGCTCCCGTGCAGTTCAGCGGATTCGACATCGATACTGAAAATTTCAATAGCGGTCTTCAGGGATGGTTTAATGAAGGATCAGTTGCGACCTTGATCTATGATTTATGGGACACCGGTTCTGACGGTACAGACAATGACTCGATCGGATTTGGCCCGATTTACGAGACTATGGTCGGCCCACAAGCGAACACCGATTCTTTCACTACTTTGTTTTCGTTTGCAGCCGGGTTGCGGCCGATGCTGACTCCCTCCGAGCTTGCGTTCGTTGATTCGCAGTTCAATCGTGAAAATATCGATACGTCATCGGGTGTCGATATTTGGGGTGACAGTCAAACGACAGCGCCGACAAACGGCTCGTACCCTGATGGGCGCGACGTGATTCCGATCTACACCCAGATTCCGTTGGACGCGTCGATTATCAACGTCTGCCTGAATAACGACTATTTTGCGTTTGACGATGACGAAAACAAGTTCGGCATGTTTCGTTATTTTCGCTTCACGACGTCGAGCACATCGACCTGGACAATCACGGTAACGGCAAATCCGGTGCCACCGCCAACAGACGATACGCAGCCGCCGCCGCCCGCGGATTCTATCGTAATTCGCGATCGTAGCGATCCTGATTTATTCTTGTACCGTGGCGGGCAAGGGTTCCGGATTGATGAGTCGACATCTCCAAATGACGATCAGGAGGTGTTCAATACGGCATCCTTGAGCGCCGACACGTATATTTTGTTACTGCAGGAGTGGCGCTTCGTCGACGAAGACGCGTCCAGCGATTATCCAACGCAGGTTTGTTTTGATGTTTCAATGAGCCCTTAACGGGGTCCAGAGAAGTGGTGAGAATTATGATGCGAACGAAGTACCTGGCAATTTCTGCGATCGCGATGATTGGGTTGTCTACCTGCGGCGGTGAAGAGGCGAAGGAACCAGCCGTTGCGGCCGAAGTTGATTTGCAGAAAACGGCGCCGCAGGTGACGTTTAAACCCAGTGCCGAGTACGACGGCACGGTGGCGAAACCCGGCTCGCCTTTCAGCATTAGTTACAAGATCATCGGGGCGCCGATTGTGGGCAGTCCGCTGACCATCAACCTGCGCGTAGCGTCCGCGCTGGGCGCGCGCAGTGTCACTCTCAGCTACCGCATCACCGACGCGTCCGCCATGGTGCTCGCGGAGTCACAGCCGGCGAGCGTGCTGATGGAGCAGGCTGCGAACGAGGAATCCTTCACGCAGCAGGTGACGATAATCCCGCAGCGCGACGGCCGTTCGTACCTCAATGTCAGCGCATCGTTCGAGACCGAAAACGGCACAATGTCCACGGTCATGGCGATTCCGATCCAGGTTGGTACCGGTACCCGGGAGCTGCAGGAACACGGTGTCGTCGAGCTCGATGAGGATGGCGAGGCCGTGCGCGTGCTGACGTCTGACTAGCCTGTTGGAGCGCGCCTTGCGCGCGATCTCGCGGGCGTGTGCCCTTAGGGTGCAAGGCGCGTTGTACATTCGCGGCCAAGGGCCGTCGTACATTCGCGGCCAAGGGCCGCTCCTACATGCGATCGCGGGCGTGTGCCCTTAGGGTGCAAGGGCCGTCGTACATTCGCGGGCGTGTGCCCTTTGGGTGCAAGGCGCGCTTCTACATGCGCGGTCGCGGCTAAGAGCCGCTCCTACAGAAACAGGGAAAAAATTCCCAAAATAAATCTCAAAACCGAATAGGGTTCACAGACCGGCAAGCGCCCGGTGCTTACAGTGGTTGACTAGGCAGAAGAACGAGCTGGTCGATGCGAATGGATTTACGCGACAGAATCAGGGCCGCCACCGAGGCGTCCGGGATCTCGAAGCCAGACTTCGTCGAACTCCTCAAACTGATTGACCAGCATTATGACAAAATGGAAGCGACGATCAGCGAGTCGCTGCAAACGCAGTCGCTGCGAACCCAAGCGCTGCAGACGCAAACCCACACTCCAATCGAAGCAATATTTGACAGTGTCACACAAGCGCTGCTGTCTGTAGGTACTGATGGCATTGTCCGCAACTGCAACAGAATCTGCTCGCATTACTTCAACCAGACCAAGGACCAGCTCATCGGCTCGGATATTGCCGATATTTTGCCCGGTGCCAAAAATCAGTCGATCGGCGATTTCCTGTCGCCGTACATGACTAATCTTGACGACACGCAAATTGAACTCGTCGCCGGGGAAGTGGATGCACTACGCGCCGACGGCGCACGATTTGTTGCGGAAGTCACCGCAAGCACCCTGGAAACCGTTGGCGGTGACATATTCGTTGTGAGTCTGCGCGACGTGACTGATCGCCAAGAAGCAGAAGGTGCATTGCGGGAAAATGAAGAGCGTTATCGTGCGCTCGTTGAAAACGCGCCCGAAGCGATCGTTGTCTTCGACGTCGACAACAATCGTTTTACGGATGCCAATGACAACGCCTGCATTTTGTTCAACTTGTCACGCACACGTTTGCTAACAATTGGCCCGGATGCCATCAGCCCAAAGACTCAACCGGATGGAAAGCCGTCGTTTGGCGTACATCGCGGCCTTGTGGATCGTGCGTTAGCTGGCGAGCACCCGACCTTTGAATGGATGCACAGCGACTCGACGGGGAAACCGCTTCCCTGTGAGGTTCGCTTTAGCCGTCTGCCATCTGACGATCAACGGCTGATACGCGTCAGCATTACCGACATTACTGAACGCAAGCGCAATGAAGCATTTTCCTATGCGCAAAACAAAGTGCTTGAAATGATTGCTGCGAGCATGCCGCATGACCGAACCTTGCGCGCGATCTGTCGCTTTGCTGAGAATATCTGCGGCGATCTCAAAGTTGCGATCATGCAGCTCGATATCAAGAATCACACTCTGTCGGTGGAACAGGCGCCGAGCCTGCCGGAGTCGTTCAAATTGTGCCTGGACTTCGTTCCTGTGGATTCGGAAAACCTGACGTGCGGGGCGGCTGTTTGTGAGAGGAAGGACCGTATTACGACCGACATTGCCAAAGATGACGGTTGGAAACCGGTACGCGATACCGCATTGAAGCACGGCATCAAAGCGACCTGGTCTTTCCTGCTTTACGGTGCGGCCGGCCGGGTCATCGGCACGCTGGACGCCTATCTGGGCGAAACGCGCTCGCCAACCACGGATGAACTCGACAAACTGGGTCGTATGGCCCGTCTCGCCGGAATCGCGATCAAGCGGCACCAGGACGAAGAAAAACTTCGCACCAGCGAGGCCCGGTACCGGGGGCTCTTCGAGAATGTGATTGATGGTGTTTACATCGCGTCACGCGAAGGCGAAATCATCACGGCGAATCCGGCGCTAGTGCAGATGCTCGGCTATAACAGTGTTTACGATCTCAAGTCAGCGGGCAAGACGACGATGCTGTACGTGAATCCAATTGATCGGGAGCGCGTATTCGCGCGCCTCGAGGCACAGGGTGTCGTGAAGAATTTCGAGTATCGCTTGCGTCGCAAGGACGGCAGCGAAATCGTCGTGCTCGAAAACTCGCGTGCGATACGCGACGACGACGGCAAGGTTGTGGCTCATGAGGGCACGATCACGGACATTACTGAGCGTAAACGAGCCGAGACACGTATTTTCGAGGAAAAGGAACGCGCGCAAGTCACGCTGCAGTCGATCGGCGACGGTGTCATCACGGCCGATGCTGACGGTAACGTCGACTATATCAATCCGGTGGCGCAGGACCTCACAGGCTGGGATATGCGCAGTGCACGCGGTAGGCCGGTGACTGACATTATGATGATCGTCAACGCACATACTCGGGCAACGGTCGAGAATCCGGTTGTGCGCTGCCTGAAGGAAGGCCGTGTCATTACCCTGGCCGAGAATTCCGTCCTGATCACCCAAAACGGCGACGAAGTGCCGATACAGGATTCCGCCGCACCGATTCGCGACCGCATTGGCAACATCATCGGTTCGGTGATGGTATTTCATGACGTGAGTCGAGAGAACCGGCTATTCCGCCAACTCAGCTACCAGGCGTCGCACGATTCGTTGACCGGACTTATCAACCGTCGCGAATTTGAAAACCATCTCATCAGCGCGCTCGAAAAAACCCGCGGTAACGCTGAAGAAACGCATGCATTGCTGTACCTTGATCTCGATCAGTTCAAGGTGGTGAACGATACATTCGGACATTCGGCCGGCGATGCCCTGTTGCGGCTACTGACCGACAAAATTCAGGCCAAAATTCGCTCCACCGATGTGTTAGCGCGTCTCGGTGGTGATGAATTCGGGATCCTGCTTGAGCATTGCGACCAAAAACGCGCCATTGAGGTCGCCGAAAATATTCGCGGCTCCGTCGAGGGATTTCGCTTCGAGTGGAAGGAGTCATTCACAACGGTACGTTGCTCTATCGGAGTCGTACTCATTACGAGCGAGAATGCTGACGTGGCTGAGTTGATGAGCTCTGCTGACGTTGCCTGCTATTCCGCCAAAGACATGGGCCGCAACCAGGTCCATTTGTATGAAGACAGTGACGCCGGCATGCGGCATGAAGAAATGAAATGGGTGTCGCGAATTACGAGCGCAGTTGAAGAACAACGCTTCGAACTGTTCTTCCAGCCGATTATCGGCATTGGCAAAGAGCACGGTCGCCACCGCGGCCACTACGAAATCCTGCTGCGCATGCGTGACGAGAAAGGAGAGCTGGTCGGTCCGAATCAATTTATTCCGGCGGCCGAGCGTTATAATCTTATGCCGACGCTTGATCGCTGGGTCGTGCACAAAGCACTGTCCGAACTTGCCGACCGCAACGATCAAGGCGAAGCGCGTTATACGCTCGCTATTAACTTGTCCGGAACGTCGTTGAGCGAAGACCGCTTTCTCGATTTTGTGATTGACGAATTGAAGACACAGAATCTGCCAGACGGCGCGATTTGTTTTGAGATTACAGAGACGGCGGCGATCTCGAATCTGTCACGTGTTGTGCACTTCATGCAGGCACTAAAAAAACTTGGCTGCAAATTCTCCCTGGATGACTTTGGTAGTGGCCTGTCATCGTTTACCTATCTCAAGAATTTGCCGGTCGACTATCTCAAAATTGACGGCCAGTTTATTCGCAATGTCGTCGATGACAGTGTGGATGAAAGCATGGTCAAGGCGATCAGCGATGTGGGTCACGCCATGGGTATCGAAACGATTGCCGAGCGAGTGGAAACCAAGCAGGTATTGGAGAAACTGGGCTCGCTGGGCATTGAGTTTGCCCAGGGCTACTACATCGCCAAGCCGGCATCCGTTGCATCCTTTCGACCCTGTCCCGAGCAGAACGCACAGCTTCTGGCGTAATGACGCCGATACGGTACACTGACCGGCATTCGATCAGATTCCGGTGAGGCATGGCCGCAGACGCCCGAGGTTCAGATAACGACAGCCGCTGCCCGGCGTTATTGTCGCCCGAAGAACCGGGACCGTTTCAGATTCTCAATCCCCTCGCCGATGTCCCGATACTGCTTGTCTGCGATCATGCCAGCTGCCGCTTGCCGATTGCTCTTGGCAACTTAGGCCTCGATCCGTTCGCTCGACGTTGCCACCTGGCCGTCGATATCGGTGCCGGCCCGCTAACCGAACAACTTGCCGCGAGTCTCGGTGCCACCGCAGTCCTTGCGCGATATTCCCGGCTGGTCGTCGACCTGAACCGTCAATTGATGGATGCCAGCGCGTTTCTTGAATTCGGCGACGGCATCCTGATTGCCGGCAATCGCAACTTGGGCCAGGCAGACAAAGATTCGCGTGCAGATGTGTTTTATTGGCCGTATCACAAGGCCGTCGATGAACAGGTGCAAAGGCTGCGCAACGTCGGTTCGCCACCGGCATTTATTTCCGTGCACAGTTTCACGCCGGTTATGAACGGAAAGAACCGACCCTGGCAGATTGGCGTCTTGTGGGATAAAGATACGCGGCTGCGAGACATATTCATTGCCGACTTCAGCGCCGCGGGTTACGTGGTCGGTGACAACGAGCCGTACTCGGGCAAGTCGCCGCACGATTTTACGATTGATCATCATGCCGAAAAAATCCGCTTACCCCATATTGGCATCGAGATTCGGCAGGATCTTGTCGCCAATGCGGCGAGCGTTGCGAAAATTGCGAGCGTGATGCATAAGATAATTGCGTCAATACCGGAACGCCTCGGTCTTTCGGATCAGCGTAGCACCGGCTAGCAGGGGGCCAGATACGGGTCAGGAAATGAACAGAAGTGAACCGGCATTTACAATCGGCGTAGAGGAAGAGTATCTACTCGTCGACAAAGAGACCCGTGCCCTGGTCATCGACCCGCCCGACACGCTGATGGCCGAGGCCAGGGCCAAGTGTGGGTCGCAAGTTGCGTCGGAATTACTGCGTTGCCAGATCGAGGTCGGCACCAATGTCTGCAAGAATATTCAAGAAGTGCGCGCCGACCTGGCGCGTCTGCGCAAGAATATAATCGACGTCGCCGCTCATCACGGCCTGGCGCCGATTGCTGCTTCGACCCATCCATTTTCAAACTGGACAGAGCAGAAACACACTGAAAAAGTTCGTTACGACGAGTTGACGCACGAAATGCAGGCTGCGGCACGACGCCTTGTTATCTGCGGAATGCATGTGCATGTCGGCATTGACGATGACGAATTGCGCATCGACCTCATGAATCAACTCACCTACTTCTTGCCGCACCTGCTTTCGCTGTCGTGTTCATCGCCATTCTGGAATGGCCGCGATACCGGCCTGAAAAGTTATCGCTTGACGATCTTTGACACGCTGCCGCGCACCGGGTTGCCGGAGCGGTTTGCGAGCTTCGCTGAATACGAGCGACATGTGCAAGTATTGATCGATGCGGGTCTCATCGAAGACTCGACCAAGATCTGGTGGGATCTCCGACCCAGTGGCCGATATCCGACACTGGAAACGCGCATCATGGATGTGTGTACGCGCCTGGACGACACCATTGCACTGACGGCGTTACTCGTGTGCATTATGCGCATGCTGTGGCGCTTGCGGACGCGCAATCAACGCTGGCGCATGTATACGCCAATGCTGATACGCGAAAATCGCTGGCGCGCGATGCGCTACAGTTTCGATGAAGGCATGATCGATTTCGCGAAAGGATCTGTCGTGCCTTGCGACGAACTGATCGAGGAAATGCTTGCGCACGTCGCGGAAGATGCACAGGCGCTCGGTTGCGAGCAAGAACTGGCCAGTATTCGCAATATTTTCGAGCGCGGTACCAGTGCCCACCAGCAGCTAAAGGATTATGAAGATGCCCGCACTGCCGGCAAGAGTGTTGCGGACAGTCTCGTGTCGGTGGTCGACACGCTTATCGCGAATACCGCCGCAGGATTGTCACAGCGGCATCGGGTCAGGAAATAGCATGGTTGGGCGGCTCCCTGCTCCTCGCAGAAACAGTGTTTGCCGGACTCGGAAGGGGTATCATTTCAATATCGCTGGGAGCCACCCCAAGGAACAGAAGTGACTGAATCGAATTTGCGTATTGCCGCGGTCATTGCGGCTCTCTTTTCACTCGTCGCCTGCGGTGGCGGTGGCGGTGGCGGCGGTGATTTCGCGCCTCCACCTCCCACTCCTCCAACCAGCGGCTGGCAGCAGGGCGTATTTCTCGACGCATCGACATTTCAGAATATGTGCGCCGTACCACGCACAGGCACAGATCCGACCAACAACAACCAGCCTTATCCCGACATGGCTGGAACGACGACAGATGAAAATAATTTCCTGCGGTCTTTCACCAATGATACGTATCTGTGGTACGACGAAATTACGGATCGTGACCCGGGCACTTTCGCCAATACGCAGGACTATTTTGATCAATTGAAAA
>JACZTO010000042.1 GCA_022573655.1 Pseudomonadota bacterium | reverse complement strand
TGGGGCATGCTGGTCATCAGTGTTCTAAGTTACCTGATCGCTAGAGCGCAAAAAAAATCGCCGTGGCCAATCATCGGGGAGCACCTGGGAATCGCGATCCTGGTCGTCGTGTTCTCGCACTTCATCGGTGTATGGGTCGCGAACACATTCGGGTAAGCTATAATCGCTTAACCATAAGGACGAAGAAGGCGGCTGTGAGCAACCCCGGCCTGTCGAGAAATGTTCGAGCAGCGAAACCGAACAACACGAGCGGAGACTGAGATATGGCCGAGTTGATTGATCATCCCTGTGTGCAGCACAAACTTGCGATCATTCGCGATGTGAATACAGGCCATAAGCGGTTTCGTGAATTGGCGACAGAAATCACCAAGTTTATTTGCTACGAGGCATTGAAGAACATAAAGACCAAGGAAGTCACGGTACAGACGCCCGTCGCCGAGGCGACCTGTCAAAAGATCGATACCGATCTTGTCGTGGTGCCGATCTTGCGTGCCGGTATCGGCATGCTCGAGGGGATACTGGAGCTTGTGCCGACCGCGCGAGTTGGTTTCGTTGGTTTGTATCGCGACGAGGAGACAAAACAACCGGTGACCTACTACGAGCGTTTTCCGCCGCAAATCAAAGGTGGTACGTGCATTATTATTGATCCGATGATTGCGACGGGTGGTTCGACCGTCGCGGCCATCGATAAACTGAAGAAAAACGGTGCCGGGAATATTGTTGTCGTTTGCATCGTGACCTGCCCGGAGGGTATCGAACTGGTCGAAACCGAGCACCCGGATGTGCCGATTTATGCGGCAGCGATCGACAAAAAGCTGAATGAGAAGAAGTACAGTGTCCCAGGAGTCGGAGACGCGGGCGACAGGCTGTTTGGTACCTCACACTAAAGGATTCCTAGAACAAAAGGTTTAACATTAACAACGAAACCACCAGGAACAGGTTCGTCATGACACTTCCAGTGCGGAGAAAATCAGCGACTCGATAGTCACCTGGGCCCATGATCAAGGCGTTGACCTGGTGGGTGGGAATCAGAAAAGAATTAGAGGTGGATATTGCCACCGTCAGTGCGAACATCGCCGGGTCGGCGCCGGTCGCCAATGCCAGGTTGATCGCGAACGGTACCAGCAACACCGTAGCGCCTACATTGGACATCACTAGCGAGAATCCGCTAGCAAGGACGGCAACCATCAGGTGCAGGAGCCACGGTGCAATGTCGCCGATGGCCTCCAATAAGTGCTGCACAACATAGGCCGCGGTACCGGATGACTCGACCGCGATCCCGAGAGGCAGCAGCCCGGCGAGCAGGAATACCGTCTTCCAGCTGACGGCTTTGTACGCCTCATCCATGGTTATTACACCAGAGATGATCATGCCCACAGCACCCGTCATGAGTGCGACAGGCAGCAGTATGTCGGTGAAAATAATCATGCTGATCGCGAGCGCAAAAAAGCCCAGTGCCAGCGCGAGTTTGTACGGCTCTTGATGTTCACGCGGGTAGTTGGTCGTCACGATGACGAAATCCCGGTCTTTTTCGAGCCGTGCCAGGTATTCCCAGCGCGTGTGACACAAGAGCATATCGCCGGCTGCGAACGGTACCGCCGCAACTTTATTCGTAATCGCCGTGCCGGTGCGGACGATGGATAACAGGCTTAGCCCGTAGGTCATCCGAAAATGCATCTCCTTCGCCGTTTGGCCGATGACGTGCGAGTCGGGTGGCACAAGGATCTCTGCTACACCTGCGATTGAACGGGCCAACAGATGCCGAAACTCAAGAAGTTTGGGCCGCAATGTCAGTCCACCTTTTTGTACGAAGGCTTTCAATTTATCAGGCTGCGCGATGATCGCCAGCGTTGCAGGCGCCGCGATAGGCGCCTCGACGGGTGGCGACACAAGAACCTTGCCAGCGTAACGCGATGCGACGATGCGCACGTCGTATTCGCCCTGTACATCGGCGATACTCATGCCGGCGAGGATGCTGCCATCGGGAACTTCGACCTCGCGAACCGCGGCGCGAATGCCATGCAGGCTACGCATATAGAGCATGGTGCCGGTGCCGCGCGATGCACTGACTGGCTCACCCTGCGGCAATACGTATTTGCCAAACAAAACGAAGAAGAGCAGGCCGCTGATGACCAGCGCGACGCCCACCGGCGTGACTGAAAAGAGGCCGAAGTGCTGCATGGCCTGATCTGCATCGAGACTGCGATTCGCATTGTCGATCAGGTCGTTGAGCATGATGAGTGGACTCGACGCGACCAGTGTCATCGTGCCGCCGAGGATCGCGCAAAATCCCATCGGCATCACAAGCCGGGACATCGGGAGTCGTCTGCGCGAGGAGATGCGCGACACGACGGGCAGGAACAGTGCAGCCGCGCCAATATTCTGCATAAACGACGAGATGATGGCGACAGTGCCTGCCACAAGCGCAATGATCTGTTTTTCTGTTTTGCCGCCGAAGTGCAGGATTGCCCACGCCACGCGGTCCATAACGCCGGTCTTGTCAAGGCCGCCACCCAGGATCATGACGCCAATAATGGAGATGACTGCGTTACTCGAAAAGCCGGAAAACAGGACGTCCGGCGTCAGTAGTTCCTCGAGTCCGGGAAGGAAAATCAACAGCCCCAGGAGTGTCATGATCAGCAGTGCTGCCACATCGACACGCAGCAGTTCTGTCGCGAAAATGAACACAGCGAAAATGACGATCAGCATGACGATCACCATTTCGGTGGTCAGTATCGGCAGCGCGTCCATCGACTAAGTATACAGGGTCCGGCTATCGCACTCAGCTAGACGAACAACAGCACAACCCCCGCGTTGTAGAATATATGCAGCGCGACAGGGATAGTCAGATTGTTGTAGCGTTCCCGGAAGAAACCGAAAACCAGGCTTGGAACGAATACGGCCAATGACAAGACGTTGAAACGCCGCACCACGTGTAGTGCCGTGAAGAGCATACTGGCAACAATGTTCGCATTTGAAACGCCGTACCAGCGCCTCATACCCCAGTTCTGTTTCAATAACCAGCCCTGGAGTACACCGCGAAACGCGATCTCTTCAAGAACCGGGTAGACGATCGCAACCACAATAAATCGTTGCGACAAAATGTCTGAAAACTCTGGCGTCGCAGTCTGCGCGACGGTGATCGACAACAGCCACCAGCAAAAAGGGGCGGCAATAATTGCCGCCCCCAATAGCCAGTCAAACTGGAATTTTGCGTTCTCTTGCAGAGTCAGGCCTCAGCTCTCCTGCGCATCAACAAGTAGAAGAGGCTGATCAGTACCAGCAGCGGTAATGTTGGATCCAGCGTGCCATCGGCAACTCCGACCGTACAGCCGCCATAATCGCCAAGAATTTCTCCACTGTCGACTACTGGCGGTGGTGGCGGCGGCGGTGGTGGCGCGGCACTGGTCGACACATCGAAACCGCCCGTGGCATTCGGTGTAAATATCACATTGGTCTGGTCAAGATCGAACGCGCTGTTGTCCGGCCGGCCGCCAAGCTGATCGTAGCAATCACCACCGACCACCATATTTTCGTCGTAGCACCAGATTTCGTATGTTGTCTTCGCCGTAGGGTCGGCGTTCATCGGGGCACTCAAATCTGAGCTGGCCGGTGGCGGTACGCCCATGCCGTTCGACACACCAACGACGATGCCTTCGCCGAGATCGGTAACGAGGTCGGCGGTAATAGGGCCATCATAGCCAAACGTTATTGTACCGGCGGCTGCGAGCGTTACCTGAAAATCGATGATTTCTACATTAGTCTCAAATGAGTATCGCTTTCAGTATTCGAGTCATTTTCTTGATCCCCGCTTCTTTTTATTAAGCAACCCTGACCACCGATGTCATCAGATTCGCTGTTTGGGGTCACTCGGCGCCCCACGTCCTAGCTCGATTGTAAGCTTTCTCGACGCGTTTCAAGCTCGCTCCAGCGCTCTACGCCTAACTCGAGCGCTTTTTCGGCGTTGTTCAGCTCTTTTAAGGTCTTTTGCACCAATTCACTATCCTGCGCGAAAAAGCCGGATTTCGCTACTTCAGACTGGATTTTGGAAACATTGGTCTCCAGTGCTTCTATTTCACCGGGCAGCTGATCAAGTTCGCGCTGGTCTTTGTAGCTGAGCTTGGTCTTTTTTTTGTTCTTGCGAAGCGCTGCTGCGACGCGCGCTTTCGCTGCCGATTCCCCGGGGCGGTCCGTGACGGCCAGTTGATGTCCCTGGCGTTGCCAGTCCGTATAGCCACCAACATATTCCTGTACCCGACCGTCATCCTCAAAAACAATGGTGCTCGTCACAACATTGTCGAGAAAATCGCGATCGTGGCTGACGATGATCAGCGTGCCCGAGTAGCTGCAGAGCCTCTGCTCCAGAACTTCCAGCGTTTCGATATCAAGGTCGTTCGTGGGTTCGTCCAGCACCAACAGGTTGGCGGGCCGGGTGAACAGCTTCGCAAGAATCACCCGATTGCGTTCCCCACCAGACAATGATTTGACAGGTGTCATCGAACGTTTCGGCGTAAACAGGAAGCCTTTCAGGTAACCAACGATATGACGTTCCTTGCCGTCGATGTTGATATAGGTACGTCCTTCGCCCACGTTGTAGGCGACAGACTTTTCCAGCTCCAGTGACTGGCGCAGTTGGTCGAAATAACCGATTTCGAGGTTGGTGCCGTGTTTTAATGTGCCGGTCTGTGGCTCGAGTTGACCGAGTAAAAGTCGCAACAACGTGGTCTTGCCGACACCGTTGTTGCCAATTAATCCGATACGGTCGCCGCGCATTATTTTTATCGAAAAATTCTTGATGACATCGTTGTTGTCGTAGCTGTAGCTAACATTGCGCGCGCGTATGACCTTGCGTCCCGATTGCTCGGCGTCTTCAATATGAATGCGGGCCTTGCCTTCCTGTTTGATGCGCCCTGCGTATTCTTCGCGCATTTTCTGCAGCGAACGCACGCGGCCTTCATTGCGCGTACGTCGGGCCTTGATTCCCTGGCGAACCCACACCTCTTCCTGCCCCAGTTTCTTGTCGAAGCGGGCGTTGGCGGCACTTTCGTCCTGTAATGATTTTTCTTTTAAAATTAGATAGTTATGATAGTTTCCAGGCCAGCTCGTCAGCTTGCCGCGATCGATTTCAACGATGCGCGTGGCGAGGCGCTGCAGGAACGCTCTGTCGTGAGTGATGAACAGCACCGCACCCGGGTAATTGTAGACGCGATCTTCCAGCCACTTGATCGTCGTGATGTCGAGGTGGTTTGTCGGTTCGTCGAGCAACAACAGGTCTGGTTTTTGCACCAGCGCCGTGGCAAGTGCGACACGGCGCCGCCAACCACCGGACAATTCGTTCAAATTCTTGTCGCCCGGAAGGTTCAGTTCCGTCATTGTCGTCTCGACGCGCTGCTCAATGTGCCAGCCGTCAAGCGCATCGATTTTGGCGTGCAGGACATCGAGTTCGAGCAAACCGTGTTTGTCGAGATCCAGTCTGGACTTTTGCTCATAGTCTTCAAGCAACTGTTCTATGTGCGTGAGTCCGGAGCGAATGGCATCTCGTACGGACGAGTCCATGGCCTCGGGAAGTGATTGGCGCAGTTGGCTGACGACCAGGTCTGATCTCGGCACGATTGTGCCGTGGTCCGGTTCCATTTCACCCATGATCAGCTTCAGGGTCGTCGACTTACCCGCGCCGTTGCGGCCGAGCAGGCAAATGCGTTCGCCAGGCTCAATGGAGAATACCGCGTCGCGCAGAATGACCTGCTCGCCAAACTCCAACCTGACTTTATCGAAACGCAGCAATGACATGACCTGACCTTAAGTCGCAGCGGTGTATTCTGGGCGTGAATGATTCACGAGTTGTGGTATGAATTGCAACCAGATTACAGGGGATGCACATGAGTGAGGAACGCTTTATTGAGCTGGAGACCCGGGCAGCACACCAGGATCAGCTTTTGAATGACCTCAATGACGTGGTGACGGCGCAACAGACTCAAATTATGCAGTTGGAAGAGCTCTGCAAGTCGTTACTGGGCAGGGTGCGTTCGTTAGGCGAAGCATTACCGGAAAGTGCCCCGGGCAATGAACGACCACCGCACTATTAAGGTGTCGTTAATGACCCTAAACTCATCATTATCGCGTTGAAGTATAGTGTTATCCGAAGTCTTGCCGGAGAGATGTCATGCCATCAAACCCCAGGCTGATCGCCTTGTTGCTGTTTCTTCCATTCATGATTTCCGTTGCCTCGACGTCTGTGGCCCAGATTCACGTCCCCGAGGATCTGCAGGGTTGGCAGCAATGGGTCCTCAAAGACAAGGAATACCGGGACTGCCCTTTCTATTTCAATACTAATGCGTCGCAGCCGGGCGACTTTATCTGTGCATGGCCCGGTCGCATGCAATTGTCGGTCAATGCATCTGGTGCCGAGTTCTCTCAGCAGTGGACGGTGCATGCGGCACAACAGTGGGTCGTCCTGCCGGGTGATTCGGCTTACTGGCCCGACCAGGTAACGGTCAACAATCGCCCAGTCGAGGTTGTCGCACAGGACAACTACCCGAGCGTCAGGCTTGAGCCCGGATCGTGGCGCATTGCCGGGCGCTTCGAATGGGATGAGCGGCCAGGCGTCTTGCGCCTGCCGCCGGCGAGTGGCCTGGTCTCGCTTACGGTCGACGGCAAGCGCGTTGAACGTCCGGCGATGACCCGCAGTGGTGTATTCCTCGGCGAGCGACAACGCGAGACGCGCGCCAAAGACTCGGTTCGTGCTGTCGTACACAGGCTCGTCGCGGACGAGGTGCCGACCCGCCTCACGACGCATTTGCAGATTGACGTCTCAGGCAGCGTTCGCGAAGAGGTCTTCGGCCCGATTCTCCCCGATGGTTTTGTGCCTATCAGCATTCGCAGCCAGTTGCCCGTCAAGTTCGAGGCTGACGGCAAATTGCGATTCCAGGTTCGTCCGGGCCGCTGGACAATCTACCTGATAGCTCGTGGCCCCGGCGTCACGGATTCGATCACGCGACCACCTACCGGAACCAGTTTGCCGGATGAGGAGATCTGGAGTTATCTGCTCAACGATCGATTGCGCGTAACGGCGGCCGAGGGCCTGCCGCCGGTTGACCCAATTCAGGTGGAAGTGCCGCAGCTCTGGCAGACGTATCCGGCTTTCCGCATGGATGCCGAGGCAACGTTCGCCGTGACCGAGCGCAGTCGTGGAGTGGTCTCGGCGTCGAACGAACTGAACCTGCAGCGGACTATGTGGCTTGACTTTGATGGCGGTGGCTTCGTTGTCGAGGACAGCATTGGTGGCACGATGCGTACCGACTGGCGGCTGGACATGACGGGTCCGTACGCGCTGCTGAGCGCGACCGAAAACAATGCAAGCCTGCTTATCACTGTCGGTCAGGAGGAAGGTCAGACTGGCATCGAAGTCAGGCAATCGGCGGTTGGAGTGAAGGCGCTCGGCAGGGTCGATACTCGCGCCGCGATGCCCGTTACCGGCTGGAATGCCCGTTTCTCTAGTGTTGGGGCGACGTTGAACCTGCCGCCAGGGCACAAGTTGCTGAGTGCCCGCGGTGTCGATCGCGCCGCCGGCAGCTGGGTGAGCCAGTGGCAGCTGCTTGACTTCTTCCTGGTCCTGATTATAACGATTGCCGTCTGGCGACTGTTCGGGCGTGGCGCCGGTATTATCGCGTTTGCTGCGCTGGTCCTGAGCTTCCATGAACTCAGTGCGCCCGCCTGGCTGTGGTTGAACCTGTTGATTGCAATTGCATTGATGCGCGTTGCGCCGCCCGGTTGGTTGCGCAAGACGGTGTCGAGCTACCAGGCGCTTAGCGCCATCGCCTTGCTGTTTGTACTCGTGCCATTTGTTGCCGGGCAACTGCGCCTGGCCATCTATCCGCAGCTCGAGCCGCAATACGATCACTATGGCCTGGCCGGCGTCGTGGCGACGCCCGCGTCAGTGTTGATGCGCAATAATGAGTCGGCCGTCATGGAGTTGAGGGCAGACAAAAGGGCGCTACTTGCCGCTCCCGAGCGCGACGTGGCGGCACAAGATGAAGATTCCGTAGCGGGAAGCTTCAGGCAAGCCTTCGCGCGTTACGCGCCTAACGCAATCGTGCAAGCAGGCCCCGGCATACCGTCCTGGCAATGGAACTCTTACTCGTTAAGCTGGAGCGGCCCTGTCGATGCCGGGCAAACGATGCGACTCGTGGTCATGCCGCGCTGGCTCGTTAGCGGCTTGCGCGTCGCTGCAGTGTTGCTGCTGCTGCTGTTTGCAGGCGTGCTGGCGGCCGAGGTATTCAAGCGCAACTGGACCTTGCCCGGTGGGCTGAAAATGGGCGGCCAACATATGGCCGGGGTGCTTGCGGCCGGCATGCTGGCGGGACTCATGGGTGTTAGTTCTCCGGCTGAAGCGGACATACCCGACGCCAATATTTTGCAGCAACTCGAACAACGCCTGCTCGAACCGCCCGACTGCGTGCCGCGGTGCGCGGAGATCGTATCGGCCGAGGTCGATGTGGGTGCAAATGCCATCAGCATGACCCTGACCGTGCATGCGCTTGAGGACATCGCCATACCACTGCCGGGCTCTGCAGAGGGCTGGCGGCCTGAGGCCGTGTTGCTTGATGGTGGCGGTGGGGCCCGCATCGTGAGGGCGCCGGACAATGCCCTGTGGTTGCGCGTTACGGCCGGCCGGCACACGGTTAACTTGCGCGGACCGGTTCCGGCGGTGGACAGTCTCGAAATTCCATTCCTGACGCCGCCGCGCGTCATCACGGTGACCAGTGGTGCATGGTTTGTGGCGGGTATCAAAGACCGGCGCCTGACGTCCGGTTCATTGCAACTGACGCGCCTGCAGTCGGATACTGAGGGCGATGGTACTGTGCGCTGGGAGAGCAGCCGATTCCCGGTGTTCGCCCGTGTCGAACGTGTCATCGAGCTGGATCTCGACTGGCGCGTCAGAACGACCGTGCATCGTGTTGCGCCGACGCAGGGCGCATTGACCCTGAACATCCCGTTGCTGGACGGCGAAAAAATCATTAGTGGCAATTTTACGGTTGCAAACGAACGTGTCCTGGTCGCGATGAATCCGCAGCAACAGTCCGTGTCGTGGATATCCAATCTGCCACGGCAGTCGCCACTATTGCTGCAGTCACAACAAGCGGCGAGCTGGCAGGAGGTCTGGCGTTTCGTCGTTGGCAATATCTGGAACGCTAAATTCGATGGTATCCCCGAGAGCAACATGAGCGAGAATGCCGACGGCGTCCGCGTTGCGGTATTTCATCCACGAGGCGGCGAACAACTTGAGATGACCGCTACGCGACCAGACGCCAGTGAAGGCTCAACGCTCGCATTCGACTCGGTGACGCTCAGCGTGCAACACGGCCAGCGCTCCAGCGTCGCTGGTTTGCAGTTGAGCTACCGTAGTACGCGAGGGTCGCAACACGTGATACAGCTGCCTGCGGCCGCGGAAGTAACGTCTGTTGTGATAGATGGTCGCGCTCAGACCATGCGCGCGGACGCCGGGCAATTGACCGTGCCAATCTTGCCGGGCAGTCACACCATACATATTTCCTGGCGCGAAATTGGCGAGATGGGGCTGCGGACCACGACGCCCGAAATCGATATCGGCGCACCGGCGAGCAATATCAATGTGCAACTGACTACGCCTCATGATCGCTGGTTGCTCGCGACTAGCGGCCCGAAACTGGGGCCGGCGGTCTTGTATTGGTCTGAGCTGGCGGCCCTGATTGTCTTTGCGCTGATACTTGGGCGCACCGGGCTTTCACCGCTGACGACAAGGCATTGGCTGTTGCTCGGACTTGGCTTCAGCACATTCAGCTGGCCCGTGCTCATGTTGGTCGCGGCGTGGTTACTCGCCTGCGGTGTACGCGAGAAATTACAGGTCGACCTCAACTGGTGGCGATTCAATCTGATTCAGATCGCGCTGGCAGGAATCACCATTATCGCGCTGTACAACGTCGTCATGGTGCTGCCGCAGGGCCTGCTGGGCACGCCGGATATGCACGTTACAGGACACAACTCGCATGCCAGCGTCCTGAGCTGGTTTGCCGATCGCAGCGAGTCGGTATTGCCGGTCGCGATGGTCGTTACGGTGCCAATGTGGATTTACAAGGTGCTGATACTGGTTTGGGCGCTCTGGTTGAGTTTCGCGCTGTTGCGCTGGTTGCCGTGGGTCTGGCGTTGTTTCAGTAGTCAGGGTTTTTGGCGGCCGCGAACCAAGGTACAGGTACAGGCTTGATGAGAACAACGCGGGTTGCAATTTTTCTGACCGTC
This sequence comes from Pseudomonadota bacterium, assembly GCA_022573655.1. Classification (GTDB taxonomy): domain Bacteria; phylum Pseudomonadota; class Gammaproteobacteria; order Steroidobacterales; family Woeseiaceae; genus UBA1847. Next base: position 6,625 of record JACZTO010000042.1, on the reverse strand, counting down.
CTGATCTGGTCAGGTGTTGCCCCGGCGGCTGAATGCGTGGTGTTATTGCACGGACTCGCGCGTACATCGTTATCGATGAGCCGCATGCAGCAAGCATTGGTCGACGAAGATTTTCTCGTCGCAAATGTTGATTATCCGTCCCGCGATCACAGCATAGAGGATCTCGCCAGCATAGCTGTCGAAGAAGGAGTTGATAGCTGTCGCGCGCACGATGGTGTTGAGAAAATTCACTTCGTCACGCACTCGCTTGGCGGGATTCTTGTGCGCCAGTACCTGAGCGTAAACACAATCGATAAGCTGGGGCGTGTCGTAATGCTTGGCCCGCCGAATCAGGGCAGCAGGGCGGTCGACGAACTGGCCGATGTGCCTGGTTTCGACTGGATTAACGGCCCCGCCGGCCGTCAATTGGGAAAAGGCCGGGAGAGTGTGCCGCTGAAGCTGGGCCCCGCTGATTTTGAGCTTGGCATCATCGCCGGCACGCGCTCGATCGACCCCATCACGTCCGCGGTTCTCGAAGACCCTGATGACGGCCGTGTTTCCGTCACGGACACGCGGCTCGAAGGTATGGATGATTTTGTTGTTGTGGAACACTCACATGCGTTCATGATGCGCATGCAAAGACCGATCGACCTGACGATAGAGTTTTTGCGCAATGGTAGTTTTGGGGTGGAGGCAGAGTGATCGGAAATCGCGCTTAAGAAGCGCTCCTACATGGCGCTACGCGGCGGCGCCGCGGCGCGATGTACGTGCGCGCTTAAGCAGCGGTCTCAGGTACTCGCCGGTAAATGATCCCTTGGTTTCCGCCACCTGCTCGGGTGTGCCGGTTGCCATGATTTGCCCGCCACCGTCTCCGCCCTCAGGTCCGAGATCGATAACCCAGTCCGCCGTCTTGATGACATCGAGGTTGTGTTCGATCACGATGATGGTATTGCCGCGATCCCGCAGGCGATGCAGTACGCCAAGCAGTTGCTCAATGTCATAGAAGTGCAGGCCAGTGGTTGGCTCATCGAGAATGTACAGCGTGCTGCCCGTATCGCGCTTGGACAGTTCTTTCGCAAGCTTGATGCGCTGTGCCTCGCCACCCGACAACGTCGTCGCGTTCTGACCGAGGCGAATGTAGGTCAGCCCGACATCCATTAAGGTATTCAATTTCCTGGCGACTACCGGAACGTTTTTGAAAAAATCAGCGGCATCCTCGACAGTCATGTCGAGCACCTCGTGAATATTCTTGCCCTTGTAGCGGATTTCCAGCGTCTCGCGGTTGTAGCGCTTGCTGCGGCATATATCACAGGGGACGTAGATGTCGGGCAGAAAATGCATTTCCACCTTGATGACGCCATCTCCCTGGCAGGCCTCGCAGCGGCCGCCCTTGACGTTGAAGCTAAAACGCCCCGGCAGGTAGCCGCGCGATCTGGCCTCCTGGGTACCGGCGAACAATTCGCGAATCGGGGTGAACAAGCCGCTATAAGTGGCCGGGTTGGAGCGCGGCGTGCGGCCAATTGGACTCTGGCTGATTTCGATGACGCGGTCTATTTGCTCCAGTCCGAGAATTTTTTCGTGCGGTGCCGGGTTGCGGTTGGATCGGTTTAGCTCGTCTGCGACGGCCTTATACAAGGTGTCATTCACGAGCGTCGACTTGCCGGAACCGGACACGCCCGTCACGCAGGTCATCAGACCGAGAGGTATTGATACCTCAATATTCTGCAGGTTATTGCCGCTGGCACCGACGATAACGATCTGGCGGTCGGGATCGCCGACAACACGTTTGTCCGGAAGTGGTATGACGCGCTTACGCGACAGGTACTGGCCGGTCAGCGAACGGGGTTCCTGCATGATTTCGTCCGGAGTGCCAGCGGCGACGATGCAGCCGCCGTGTATACCGGCGCCGGGACCGAGGTCGACGACATAGTCGGCAGCCAGTATCGCTTCTTCATCGTGCTCGACGACGATAACTGTGTTGCCAGTGTCGCGCAGGTGAATCAGTGTGTTGAGCAGCCGCTTATTGTCGCGCTGGTGCAAGCCGATAGAAGGCTCGTCGAGAATGTACATGACGCCGACGAGTCCCGAGCCGATCTGGCTGGCCAGGCGGATGCGTTGCGCCTCGCCACCTGACAGGGTATCGGCGCTGCGATCCAGCGACAGGTAGTCGAGGCCGACGTCGGACAGAAAGCCGATGCGATGGCCTAATTCCTGGACGATCTTGTCTGCGATCGTAGCCCGCCAGCCGTCGAGCTTCATGGTCGCGAAGAATTCGCGGGCGTGACCGACCGAGAGACTGGTTATCTCAGGCAGCGAGGTACCGCAAATAAAAACGTGTCTTGCCGCACGGTTAAGACGTGTACCGCCGCAGTCGGGACAGACCTGGCTATTGAGGAACTTGGAGAGCTCCTCGCGGACCGCGCCCGATTCGGTTTCGCGGTAGCGACGCTCGAGATTCGGTATGACACCTTCAAATCGATGCCGCTTCTTGATTTGCATGCCGCGTGAGTTGGCGTAAAAAAACTCGATCTTTTCCTTGCCACTGCCATACAGGACTACGTCTTGCAGCTTCTTGCTCAAGCTACTGAACGGTGCCTCAATATTGAAGTCGTAGTGTGCCGCGAGGCTGGAAATCATCTGGTAGTAATAGGTGGTTTTACGGTCCCAGCCGCGAATCGCGCCGCCAGCAAGCGACAGGCCGGGATTCACGATGACGCGTTCAGGATCGAAGAACTGTTTGATGCCGAGACCATCGCAGGTCGGGCAGGCACCCGTGGGATTGTTGAACGAAAACAGCCGCGGCTCCAGTTCGCTCAGGCTGTAGCCACAAATTTTGCAGGCGAAGCGGTCTGAGAAGACGATCTCTTCTGCATCGGCGTCGTTCATATAGGCGATTCGTGCGACGCCATCGGCGAGTCGCAGCGCGGTCTCGAACGATTCAGTGAGTCGCAGGCGTACCTCGTCGGTCACTTTGAAGCGGTCGACAATGACGTCGATGCTGTGTTTCTTGCGCAGATCCAGTGCCGGTGGCTGATCGAGTTCGTAGATATCGCCATTGATACGGGCGCGAATGAATCCCTGCGCCTGCAGGTCCGCCATGAGCTGCACGTGTTCACCCTTGCGTTCGGAGACAATGGGTGCAAGCAGCATCAGGCGCGTGTCCTCGGGTAGAGCGAGCACCAAATCCACCATCTGGCCGACGGTTTGGGCTTCGAGCGTGGTGTCGTGATCGGGGCAGTGCGGCGTGCCGGCACGCGCAAACAGGAGGCGCAGGTAATCGTAGATCTCTGTGACCGTGCCGACGGTTGAACGCGGATTGTGCGATGTCGATTTCTGTTCGATGGAAATCGCCGGAGACAGGCCGTCGATGTGGTCGACGTCCGGCTTTTCCATCACTGACAGGAACTGACGTGCGTAAGCCGACAGCGACTCGACGTAGCGGCGTTGACCCTCGGCATAAATTGTATCGAAGGCGAGCGAAGACTTGCCCGATCCGGACAGGCCCGTGAAGACGATTAGTTTGTCTCGCGGCAGCTTTAAATTGAGGTTGCGCAGGTTGTGTGTTCTCGCGCCTCGAATGTCGATAAATTTCATATGCTAACGATTCAGTGATCAACGACCAACCTGCTAATATACGCCGCCCCGCGACTACTGCGCAAAGGAACATTGAGAATGAGCTCAGACAACAGTGACGCCGGCGTTACGATGATTGCGTCTGAGCGCCGTGCAGTCGGCGCAATTGCGCTCATCTCAATGATTCGGATGTTCGGGCTATTTGCCTTACTGCCTGTGCTGTCGCTGTACGCGGCGGAGCTCAGGGGCGCGACGCCATTGCTGATAGGTCTGGCGGTCGGGGCTTATGGCCTTACGCAGGCGGGCTTCCAGATACCACTGGGAGCATTATCCGACCGGGTGGGCCGGGTTCCCGTGATACTTCTTGGACTTGCCATATTCGCGATGGGTAGCGTGCTGGCCGCCCTCAGCGACTCCATACATGGCGTCATCGCCGGCCGCTTGTTGCAAGGTGCGGGAGCGATATCGGCAACGCTGACCGCCTTGATCACTGATGTGACACGTGAGGAAGTGCGCACGCGGTCGATGGCGATATTCGGTATCGGCATCGGCGTGTCCTTCATGCTGGCCATGATTGCGGGTCCGCTGGTTGCGGCAAAGTTCGGTGTGCGGTCGCTATTCTGGGTGGCGGCTGTTCTGGCCATCGTCGCGGGTCTGCTGTTGAAGCTGATTCCAGACGTGCCGCGCACGAGTAAAAGCTCAGGCTGGAATTTGTTGCCCGCGTTTCGGGCGGATCTGTTGCGCCTGGATTTTTACGTATTCCTGTTGCACACGATAATGACAGCAACCTTTGTGGCGTTGCCATTCCTGCTCAGCAGGCGTTTGGACATGGCATTGATCGATCACTGGAAGATATATGTCGGCGCGCTGCTGTTGTCGCTGATCATTACGGTGCCGTTGATCATCAAAGACGATCACCGCGGCAGCGGCAGACTGATCGGTATCGCGGTAAGCCTGATACTCACGGCACAATTGTTACTGACGTTTTTTGGGTTTTCCGTAATGATAGTGTTCTTCGCGCTGGCACTGTACTTTGGTGGCTTCAATTTTCTCGAGGCCGGTTTGCCGGCGCGTTTGTCCATGCTCGCTGACGACGAAGTACGCGGCGCGTCGCTGGGAGTGTTTTCCAGCGCACAGTTTTTCGGTGCATTCGCCGGGGGTCTGCTGGGCGGCCGCTTCCTCAACCAGGGGCAAACTGGTGACGTCTTCTTTGTCTGTGCGCTGCTGGCAGGCATCTGGCTGGCCTTGCAGGGGTTTGGACGGCTGCGCACAGCGACGTAGGGGCCTGCCAGAGGATCGCGGACAAGGCTCGCTCCTGCGTTTTCTGTGCCAATCACCAGAAATCGGGGTGGCTTTTGCCCCATCAGGCTCTACAATAGTTCCCCCTCGCTGCAGGCGGCGAGATCCTACAATCAGACACCAGACAGGGGACCCGTATGGCCCGCGGAGTAAACAAAGTCATCATCGTTGGTAACCTCGGACAAGATCCCGAGACGCGCTACATGCCGAGCGGTTCAGCGGTTACCAATTTCACAGTCGCGACCAATGAATCGTGGAAAGACAAGAAGACGGGTGAGCAGAAAGAGCGCACCGAGTGGCATCGTGTGTCCATGTTCAATCGCCTGGCCGAGGTTGCTGCCGAGTACCTGCGCAAAGGCTCACAGGTCTACATCGAAGGCAAATTGCGCACGCGCAAGTGGAAGGACAAGGACGGCAGCGATCGTTACACCACCGAGATCATTGCGGATGAAATGCAAATGCTGGGTGGTCGTGGTGGCGGCAGCCAGGGGGGTGACGGCCAGAGTGGCGGTAAGGGTGGTGGCAGTGCTCCGCCGCCGCCGGGTCCCGACGACTTCGATGACGATATTCCGTTCTAAGCCAGCGTTTTAGTAGACGATGAGCAAGAAGCTCTACATCAAGACGATGGGCTGCCAGATGAACGAGTACGACTCGGACAAGATGGCAGACGTATTGCGTGAGTCACACGGCTACGAATTAACCGACACGGTTGGCGACGCCGACCTGTTGCTGGTCAATACCTGCTCCATACGCGACAAGGCGGCGGAGAAAGTTTTTTCTCAGCTCGGTCGCTGGCGTGCCCTCAAGGAAAAAAATCCCGACATCAGGATTGGCGTCGGCGGCTGTGTGGCCAGCCAGGAAGGTGAGGGCATTATCGATCGCGCGCCGTATGTTGATATCGTGTTTGGTCCGCAAACACTGCATCGCCTCCCCGCTATGATCGATGATGTCGCGAAAACGGGCAACCCGGTCGTCGATATTTCTTTCCCGGAGATCGAAAAATTCGACTGTCTGCCGGAACCACGTGCGGATGGTCCAACGGCTTTTGTTTCCGCAATGGAAGGCTGCAGCAAGTACTGCAGTTTCTGTGTTGTACCGTACACAAGGGGCGAAGAGGTAAGCCGCCCGTTCGACGATGTGATTGCCGAAGTCGCGAGTCTCGCCGCACAGGGGGTACGCGAGGTCAATTTGCTCGGTCAGAATGTGAACGCATATCGCGGCCCGATGTTCGATGGCCAGATAGCTGACCTTGCAACGCTTATTTATTACGTTGCCGAAATTGACGGCATCGAACGCATTCGCTTTACAACATCACACCCCGTCGAGTTTACGGACAGCCTTATCCAGGCCTACGCGGAGGTGCCGAAGCTCGTTAGTTATTTGCATCTGCCGGTGCAACACGGCTCCGATCGTATATTGGCGGCGATGAAGCGCGGTCATACCGTGCTTGAGTACAAACAGAAAATTCGCAAGTTGCGACAAGCACGTCCCGACATCTCACTGTCGTCCGACTTCATTATCGGATTTCCAGGTGAGACAGATCGCGATTTCGAGGCACTGATGAACCTGGTTGCGGAGATGGGCTTCGATCAGTCCTTCAGTTTTATCTACAGCCGACGCCCCGGTACGCCGGCGGCAAGTCTTGCCGATGACACGTCGATGGATGTGAAAAAGCAGCGTCTGCAGGTCCTGCAGGCGCGTATCAGTCGGCAGGCGATGGAAATCAGCAGATCCATGGTTGGCTCAACGCAACGCGTTCTTGTCGAGAGGCTCT
>JACZTO010000013.1 GCA_022573655.1 Pseudomonadota bacterium | reverse complement strand
CTTCCACTGTACTGTTCTTTTTTTCTGCGATGATGGCGTTGTAAAAGTCAAATATCTCTTCCGGAATTCCATCTTTTATCATAGTGCCATTTTCCAGCAGGATGGCTCGATTACACAGACTTTGAATCGCACTTCGATCATGAGAGACAATCAGAAGCGTGGTGCCCTGTTCCTGAAACTCGCGTATACGACTAAAACTTTTATGTTGAAAGTAGGCATCGCCAACTGACAAAGCTTCATCTACGATGAGTATTTCAGGGCGGTAGGCTGTGGCTACAGCAAACGCTATTCGCACCTGCATTCCCCTGGAATAAGTACGAACAGGCTCATCAAAATATTCACCAATCTCGGCAAATGCCTCGATATCTGGCATGGCCTGGCGCAATGATTCAATCTCACCAGCGACCGGTCGAATCAGAATCTTGTTCGCACCGCGCCAGTTGGGCCTGTCGCGCATCGCGACGGGACCTTCCGCGAGTCCGCTGTCACGAATGAGGTCTTCGATCGAGACTGCGGCGAGCGCGACCGGCGTGCCAAACAGGAGTACCGCGCACCCGAACGCGAAAATTGCGGCCTTTTTCATGTAGATTCTCCGGTTTCGCGAGGTCAATAGCTTAACAGGAGCAGGCCATGAACGAACCAGTCAGCGACGAAAAATGGATGACGATACGTCGCGAATTTTCTCGCCTGATCAGGCAGGGAAGAAGTCGATCGGCTTGGTCGTCGTTATCGGTTCGACGTCTTTCGCGGCAAAGCGGAACATTCTGACGCGCTGGACCAGTTTGCGTTCCAGTTCCTCGTCGTCGAGTTCGCTGGAGACAATTTCACAGAACGACACGATACCGCTCGGATCGATCGTCAGACGCAATACCAGTTTGCCCTCCAAAGTTGGGTCACGACGCAATGCTCGATTGTACAGGGCGAATATTGCACCCTTGTTCTTGTCGAAGACAAGCTCGATTTCTTCACGCGAGCGTGATGCCTTGCCGCTGGATCCTGAACGGCGCGCGCCTCCCGCGGGCCCGATGCCTGCAACAGAGCTGTCAACGCGGGTCGTCGTACGTCCCGCGATACTGGTACCACCTGTGTTGCGACTCAAGCTAGCGGTATTAATACCACCGGATGTCGCACCAACCTTCGACGTAATCATCGAACGTTCGTTGCGTACGGTCCCACCGACGGAGGCACTCAGTGTGCGGTTGTCCGCGACCTGGTTCAGAAGTTCGTTGTCGACCAGGTCCGCGAGATCGTCTGCGAAGGGCAGGAATGCGGCCTGGGCCTGTTCTCGAGCAATCTCTTCGCGATCCGGAACGGGTTCCGGTTGGGGAACTGGCTCGGGTTCTTTCTCGACCTCGACAACCTGCTCAGGCTCGGAGTTGTCCGGCTCAGCCTCCTTCACTTTTGGTGGCGGTGGGGGCGGTAGCGGCCTCTCTTCGAGAAGTAACTGTGCGATGCGCGGAGGGATTTGCGTAACGTCATAAGGATCGGGCTCCGGTACAGGAATGAATGGCCACACCAGGCTCAGAACACCTAAGACCAGGAAGACCGTGCCCAGCACGCGCCGGAATTTCTTGTCCTGATCGCTGCCCAGTGTCCATGGCAGGTCATACTCTCTGTAATACGGTAAATCCAATTCCGCGACTCCTATGCGTCGTCCCTCCGCCTCAACGTGCAGCCTGAATGCCGCCCAACTTATCTGAACTCTTCTGCAAAACGGCCAGCGAAATTCTTCCGTAATCCGATGCCATGCAAGTTGCCATCACTTTTTTCAATAACCGGTACGGTATGTCTTTGTCGCCCATGATCGTGACCTCACGGCCAATGATTTCTTCCTGCGCTGCGCGTCGCAACACACGATCGTTTTGCGACTGCAAAGCTTCGCGCAGCTCGGGAATATCATTGCCTCTCGTTGCCATGACATCCGCAACGTTAGCCACCACGGTACCCTGCACGATGATGTGCTCCTCGCTGATCAGAATGACGACAGTCTCATTCGCCTTTTTCTCGGCGATCGATTCCGGCAACTGCAAGTCCTTCGTATTCGGCAACGTTTCCACTTCCGAGGAGTTGACGAGCAGGAAGAAAACCAGGATCGTGAATATGTCCATCAGCGAAACAAGATTGAGCGTACCCATCGCCTTGTTGCGCTTGTGGTGCTTTTCCATGCGTTTGGCGCGACCTGACTTAACCATCTCTAGGCACCTCCGCCGGTCACGGGCGCATCGCCGATCGAGATATCAGGAAATAAATCGGTGCGAATGATCGACTTTTCCCCGATCTCTTCCGCCACCCTGACCCGATCCATGACCTGAACCAGAGTGTCGTATGCTATGTCCTGCTCCAGCAGGATGGAGGCATCTGTTTTCGCAGGATAGCGCTCCTTGAGTTGCGACAACTTGAGGCTCAGGGCTGTGTAATCGTAACCGTCTTCAGTATTGGGATAGACACCCAGCAAACCTTGATTGCGATCGCCGACTTCAATCTTATCCATGCGCACGATGATTTCCAGCTGAAACACCTGATCCTGCTGTGCCACGGGCTCATTAGAGGAGCCTGGCAGATTCAACTCGAGAATCGCCAATCGCGAGAACACCGCGGTAATAAGCAGGAACGGAACCAGAATCACCATCAGGTTCATGAACGCCGTAATGTTGAGCTCGGCGGTATCGTCATTGTAACGACCGCGTCTGCGGTTACGGAGCATGTCTTACGCTCCGGCCGTCTTCAATTGCCGTTCGGTAACTGCGTTCAGAAACTTGACGCTCGCCATCTCGAGGCTGTCCACGAGACCGTTCGTTTTCGTCTGCAACAACGCATGTACCAACAGCAACGGGATTGCGGCCATCAGCCCGAACGCAGTCGTATTCATCGCGACCGAGATACTGGCTGACAGCATGTCTGCCTTGTCCGCAGGGTTCGCGTTTGAGACCGCGGTAAAGGCGTTGATCAGTCCGATAATTGTTCCCAACAGTCCCAGCAGTGTCGCGATGTTGGCGAGCGTCGCAATGTAATGCGTACGCTTTTCAAGTCGCGGCAACACTTCCATCAGGCTCTCTTCCATGGCCTTTTCGATATCGTCGCGGCGCCGCGCCGACTTCACGCGGTACAATCCGTAGGTCAGGATCGAACCGATCGCTGCCTTGGATTTTGCCGTGTGCACGGCGGCTTCCTGGAAGTTGCCGGCCTTAAGAAACGGCACAATCTTCTTCCACAAAGCACGATTGCTCGAACCCGACATTGTCAGGTACATCCAGCGTTCAATCGCTATTGCTGCGCCGAACGCGAATACCACCAGGATCGGGTACATGAATACACCGCCATCCTGAAAAAAACGCACGATAGTGCTCATTTGTCTGCTCCTCAAAAAACAGTCATTCAATCGCGGCTAATTGCCGCTACTACTCTTCATCATTGCCATACAGGTCTCCGTAGTAGCCGACCTGCCGTACAAACTCTTCTCTGTCGATCGGTGCCAGCACCTCATCGAGCAGCGTGTTAATTGGTTTTCCCATCAAGTCGCCCGGGTCGGCCTTTTGCCAGGGCACAATGTAAAGTACCTTCGGCAATTCCTGGGTGCCTGTAATCTCCGTGCGGCCCAGTTCGATCTCGTCCATTACACGATCACCCGTTCTGCGGCGCGTAATATCATTCGCGTCACTACTCACATCAGCCGCCGAGGTATCGACCGCCGGCATGAGGTCCTCGTGCTCGTCCAACTCGTCCTGAGCAAGAGTGGCCATCGCTGTCAACAACATGGCGAGCATGAATCCGGTCTCAATGATTCTTTTCGCGTTAGCGCACATGTCCATTAATCCGTCGTATTTGCAGTACGCTGATTCGCTGCCACGCGGCGTCTCAGATCTGCAATCCACTTATCAACCTGCCTGTCTTCTCCAACAATCGACTGGTAGGCCAGAAAATGCTGTAGCGCCTTGTCCAGGCGCTGCATATAGAGTTCATAAAGAACCCCCAGGTTGTAGTGTGCCAAGGCGTAGTCGGGCGAGACTGTGACGGCCTTCAAATAAGCGGCTTCTGCTTCAAGAAATTTGCCATTTCTGCGGAACAGCATGCCTGCCTGGTTCAGTGCAACCGGATGGTTGGCATTCAGCGCCAATGCGGCGTCGATAGCCGCCTCTGCCGCCTCGTCATCGTCGTTGTGCGCATGAATAATCGCGAGATTGACGTATGCGCCCGGATAATCCGGATAGAGCAGCGATAACTCCTTGAATCCGAATTCCGCCTCGACGAAATCGCCCGCCGCCAGCGCTGCAGTCGCTCGCTCAAACAGGGTCAATGCCTGAGGCGGAACGTATTGAATCGTTCCCGTGCTTGCTTCCGTGCCCGCTGTTTTGGTCGCCGGTCGCCCGCTCTCCGGAGCCGTCATAGCCGCAAATTCGGCGCAACCCGAAAGCAGCACGCAGAGCAGCACTAAAGCAACCGCTGGCCGACGACTAAAACAGCGTTGTGACAACATTTTCGCTGCGCTCCTGTTTCGCATACCGTGCGGGCATCAGTCCGGCCAGCCGTTGAAAACTTTTCTGCACCCATTCGTCATACACGCCGTTAAGCGCTCGATTCGCGTTGGCCTTGTACAGATCGATCGCCTTTTCCTCAAATGGGAACACTTGTTCCTCAAGCAAAATTTCGTATTGTTCGAGCGCGTCCGCACTCAGATTTGCCGGCCGATCTGAATTCAGGAGGTCTGCACTGAATTGTTCGTACACCTCACCCAGTCGAAAAGTGGCGGCAGTCGTCACCTCTGCCACACCATAATTTGCAGCACTCGTGTAGGCAGTGATGACTTCCTCCATGAGAGACTTCTTCCATTTCAGGCTCTTCGCCAACGGTTGCGTCAGCTTGACGACGATAAAGCGCCGGCGAACCGGCTCGGCAAGTTCCAGTGATGCCATGGCCGCCAGGAATCGCGTGCGGTCCGTGCGCTGCACGCCTGCCGTCGCATCTACCGCCACCAGTTCCTCAAGGCTCGATTTGAGTGCATCGTGGTCGCCCGACTGTCTGGCAATCTCCATCAGTCGAAATCTTGCTTCGAATGATTCCGCCAGTGGATTCGGATAACGCACAACAATGTTATTCAAGACACGCTTCTCATTTCTTAGCTCGCCCGTTTCCTGGTAGAGCTCAGATGCTTGCCACAAGGCTTCCCGGCGCATGTCTGCCGCGTTGTTGTCATTATCCGCAATGCGTTCAAATTCGGCTGCTGCCTGGGCGGACCTTCCGGTTTCGAGGTACGTGACAGCCAATTTTTGCGTGACATCCCCGGCAAGTGCGCTATCCGGGTAATCGTGGCGGAATTTCTCCAGCACCCTGGACGCCCGACTCCAGGCTTGCAAACTAATCAGTGCGGCAGCCGCATCGTATTCAGCTGTAGCGCGAATAGCGGAATCGGGAACCACTTCTCCCAGGCGTGTGAAATGGGCAACGGCTGTTTCGAGATCTCCGGCGTCGCGCGCATACTCGCCCTGCTTGTAAATTGATGATGCAATTCGATTCTCGATTTCCTGGCCTGCCTGCTTGTCGTCTGCAGGCGTAAAGTCCTGCAAGCTGTAATAGGCCGTTTCGGCTCCGGCATAATTTTCGAGGTCAAACAACGAATGCGCGATGACCGTCCATGCAGTACGCGCGAGCTTCGCGTCCACCGCAGGCTGCTTGGCAATCACTGTCTGGCCAACCGCAATAGCGAGATCAAACTGGTCTTGCCGGAACAGGTCTTCCGCAACCGTTGTCAGTACAGCGCCTGACTCCGGGTGTTCGGGAAAGGTGTCCGCGAACTTCAGACCACTGTCCAGATAGCGTTGGTGCCATTCGTCCCGGGCAGTGCCCTCAAGTGACTTTTCATGCTCGCGGTACGCAAGAATCGTCGCGAAGCCCGCCTCGGCTGACTTTTCGTGCGCGACATAGTCATAAGCCGTGTGTTCGTATGCGACTGTCGCTGCTGCAAAATCGTCGCTCTCAAACAAGACTTCAGCCAGCAAGAAGTTGGTGTCGGCACTGTCCGGCTCACCAGGAAAATACGCCAGGTATTTGCGATACCAGTTAGCTGCCTCCTGGTAGTCGCTTTTCTTGCCGTCCTTTTGTGCCGCGGCGTGATAGTACTGCGCCAGATCTGTCAGGTTGGCCTTCAAATGTGCGGCAACTTCAGTGTTCTGTTCGCGCGGGTTGTGCAGCCAAAAATCGCCATCCATGCCATAGCGAGCGACGAAGTCCTTTTTGCCTTCAAGCACGAGGCTCGGGAAGCCGCCGCGCTCGTAAGCCTGAATGACCTCGACCTGCAGTAGCGGTGCCTTGGCGTGATGCGGATCGAAGACCACAAACGCTTCATAAGCCTGGGCTGCGTCCTGATAGCGTTCCTGCTCAAGATACAAATCGCCGAGATTGCGATAGATCACGTAGCTGTAGTGCGGGCGGCCGCGACCGTCGAGGAAACTGTTAATCGTCTCAGCACCCTGCAAATAAGAAAAACTGATACTCAGCACACGAAATGTGTCTTCGACGAGCTCCTGCTCTGAACGCCGCAGGCTTTGCAGGCGTTCGTCGCCTGGTGCAAGTTCGATATTGCCGATCTTGCGGTCGATCAGCTCGAAGAACGGCGTCAGGCTTTGCTCGTGCCAAGCGAGCTTGAATTGCGACCAGCCAAGCTTGTACAGCGACTGTTCGTAAAAGCGCGATGCGCTGCCATATTTCACAACGTCCTGATAGGCCCTTTCTGCGTCGTTATAGCGCCGCCGTAAGAACAGCATTTCGCCGCGACGGAATTGCACTTCATCGATAAGCAAGGTGTGCGGATATTTGCCAACCAGTTCGTCAAGAACTCGTAGCGCCGCGTCGTTTTGGCCGCCAATCTCGTAGGCGCGGGCCAATTGATATAACACGGTGTCGTTGCGGCGGTAGTCGGGATAGGCTTCGAGCAGTTTCTGATAGAGTGTGACAGTGTCGTCGTACACCGTGTAATCCAAAGCGTCGATATTATCTGCGAGCTGCTCCGCCTCAGTCGCTTCAAGCTCCAGATCGCCCAGGCGTCGCATCGCTTCTGCACGTAGTTCGGGATCGTCGGACATCAAGTCGAGAAACGTACGGTAATTTTCGCGCGCGAGATTCGAACTCTCCATGATGGCTCTGCCCGGACGCAACTGGATTTCCTTCTTCTCCAGGCTCTTGATCGTGTCTTCTACGCGCAATTTCGCGGCATGCGCCGGCGCCACAAATATTGCGGCGCTTAACATTGCAGCCAGAATCGGTGCCAGAAAGGGACGCGGCGTCATTGCGATGCATCCCCAAAAGACGCCGACACATCGTAGATCGCAGCGAGAGCAAAGCGAGCCTGCACCGTATAGGTCTCCAGCCGCTGCTTTTGCGCCTGCAACTCGTCTACGGCTATGGATTGCAGGAATGCATGCTGCTCCAGCAGCGCGCCCGCAACTTGCGCCTGCAGCGCCTCGATACGCGGGGTGAGGCCGTCAACACGGTCGCTCAATTCAGCGAGACGTTGCGGTTCCGTGCGCATGGTCTCATCTATCTTGCGGCGGGAACGCTGGGTCGCAACAAGCGCTTCTCCAGCTTGCCGCACATCTCTTTTGACGCGCCACAAGCGATCCTTGAAATCGCGTTCAAGCTGCCATTGCAACACGCCCTTCAGCAGTCTTATCTTGTCGCGCGCTTCCTCGGCTTCGGGAAGGCTTGCCTGTAATGCGGGCGTATTTTCGAGATCGCTTATGTCCTCCCACATATCGAACTCAGGTTGCGTCGCCAATGCAAGCCAGTCATGAGTTTCTTCGATATTCCCAAGCGTTGCGTCGAATTCGAGTTTGCGACTTACCATGCCGTCAAGATCGGCACTGGCCAGCGCGTCCTCAACATATGGCAAGCGCGACGCATAGGCCTCCAGGCGCGTCTCGATCATGTTCGCATAGACCGCAATGTTTTCCTGCCAGCCCGTCAGATTGCGCTTCAGGTGATTCAGGTCACGGTAATTTTTTAGTCCTTCCTGGAACTCATGTGATGCGAGCAAGTGAAACAGGTAGCGGGCCGCAGGCCCTTGCGGCAGTTCTTCAAGGCGCCAGTACCATCCCATGCCATCCAGCGGGTCATCCAGGAGAAAATCGTCGAACATGGCTCCGGAATTGATATGGCCGATCGTGCGATCAATGCGCGCAGATTCTTCATAGAATGCTTCGATAGCGTCAAGATAATGATCTGCCGCCTGACTGATGGAGTCGAGTTTGGCCATTGCGTAGGGAATGGCGAGCATGGATTCCTGTACGGCCGAATCCAGCAAATCCCGGCCGCGCAATTCCATCCATGGGACGAGTGCACGCTGGAAATTTTTCGTTTCCGCGTCAGCCCAGCCGACGCCCAGCAGGGCCTTGTTTGAGAACGGTCCTTCGAGACGGACGCGCTGCAACGGCGCCTTGGCGGCGTATGGCTGTCCGTCTTGTAGCAATGCGAAGCCCTGTGCAAGATTGGCCCTGTCGCGCAGCGAAGTCAGCTCTTCATTAAATGGATTTAAATGGCCAAGATCATCGAGAAGCGTCCTGGCTTCGTCGACCCTGCCACTGCGAACCAGTGCGACACCTATATTGAATTTGGCATAACTTGCCCACTCTGTGTCCCCCTGCCAGTCTTGTAACAGCGAGATAGCACGATCGTATTCGCCCGCGTCAATTGCGATTTGCGCCCGCAACATCAAGGCCTCGCGCTGCAAGTTCACGGGCAACTCATTCTCGATAGAACTCAGAGCCTCCTGCGCCCTGTCATGGTAGCCGCGCTGATACCAGATCTTCGCAAGGAAAAACCAGGTTCTGTCGCGAATATTCGGCGCGACATTATCAGCCAGCAGGCGCTCGAATATTTCAGCCGCACGAAGATGATGGCCGTAGGACAGAAACAAGCCGCCCAGAAGCAGTTCAGCCTCCTCAGCGTGGTCGTCGAATTGCGCCTGATCTTGCGCCGCCAGCAATCTTACGATCGCCGGAAAAAAGTCTTCCTGGTAAAAGTAAAACAGCACCTCGCCATAGTGCGGGTCCTCGATGCTGACGGGACCGATATTTTCCTGTGCCGCCTGAGTCAGCGACGTCGTGCCGCTCAGCACCAGGCACAGACTCAAGCAACAAATTGTGAAGCGACCTCGTGACAATGATCACTCCCATTCTTTGATGACGAATTCAGGCTGTTGCTTCTTCACTCGATCCGTTATCTCTAACTCGACGTATTTTGCACCGATCCCCTTGGTGAAGCTCAACGTCGCGCCGCGACGATAGTCACGAACATGAGGGCCCTTGCCGGTGAAAATGGCAATCAGCTCATGTTCGCCTGTTTTGAGGTTCGCCATGTGAACCCGGTGCACACCGCCACGGATAAGCGCATCCGCTTCGCGCACCGTGTACAGGTAATTCGCGACTTCTTTACCATCGATTTTGATGTTGACCGAGTCGAGTTCGAAGTACGCACCAACATCCATGGAAATGAAGAAGGCGACTTGCGAGTTGGCCGGAAACAGGAGCTCTTCCTCAAGCATGAACAAGTCCCGGTTAAGATCCAGAACATCTTTTTTTAGAGTCTGCACCGCTCGATCAAGGTTGCGAAACTCCTGACGAGACTCTGCTTCGTCTGCATCCTGCGCAACAGCAGCAACACCAATTGCGAGTGTCACCATTGCCACAACCCTGATAAATGTCTTTGTCACTTGTATGTCTCCTGCCGGTTACTCTCTGAGTAACGCGCGAATCTGATCGAGGTACTTGTCTTCGTAACCCGGCTTATAGCCATGATGTACGTGACGAATTTTGCCTTCTCTGTCCACCAGGATGGTGGCCGGCATGGCCTCTACGTTGTAAAGCCTGCTGACTTCCTTGCGCGTATCGAACACAACCGGGAAATGCAGGTCGAGTTCCTCGACCATCCGCAGCGCGCGCGTGGTGTCATCGTCAATATTCACGCCTAACAGATTGAAGCCGACGCGATGGTAGCGTCCGTATAGCTCGTCCAGCAACGGCATTTCCTGGCGGCATGGCCCACACCAGGTTGCCCAAAAGTTGATCATGACAACGTCGCCGCGATATTCGGACAGGCGGAGATTTTCACCGGTAGTACTCTTGAGCGCGAAGTCCGGTGCGACCTGACCTTCCATGCCTGACGACGCGAGCGAAGTCGCTGCAAGAATGCTGAACACCAGCCCTAGCGCCAATTTCTTGATTTTCATCAATCCGTTCCTATGTATGCGAGCCCGATTCCTTCCGGGGACCCTGAATGTTGACAGCCAAGCCCGGTTTGGGCCGTGATAATCGTCACAATTGCCCGGATTCCCTGAACATAATCTCGATTTCCCGCCAGGACAGGAATGCCGCGCAATCGCAGCAGATTACGTTAAATAGGCGTCACTCACAGAGATTTATTGCGCTCGCTTTGTAGGTCTATGATAGACGTATCAGACTGAATTTAAAGTGAAAATCCGTCGTCTTTCAGCGACATCGGCGAATTTTCTTCGCCCCGGTCGGGTGACCCGTTTGTGGGCTGCTGCAAGCCGTCGGAGAAGTACACCTGCCCATTGGCGTCGATTACGACGCTTTCGTAGTCAGGAAGCGTACTGATAAGGCGCAGGCCCCGATCAACGCCCATGACGAATACAGAGGTCGACAAGGCATCGGTCATGACCGCGTCGGGTCCGATTACAGTAGCGCTGCGCACGCCACTTGCAGGTTCGCCGGTGCTGGGTTGGATGATGTGATGGTAACGAATGCCATCCTCGTCGAAAAAGCGCTCATAGTCCCCCGACGTCGAAATCGCTTCGTCCTGCAGCGGCAACGTAACCGCAACCTGACTGTCGTTTCTGGGGTCGCGAACGCCGACCATCCAGGGACGGCCACGCCGGTCACCCAGAAGCCTGGAATCACCGCCGGCCGTCACGATCCCATGTTGCACGCCATGCCGCCGCAGTATTTCCACACCGCGCTCAACAACATAGCCTTTTGCGATCCCGCCGAGATTAATACGCGTACCGACTTTCAGAAAACGCACGCTTCCCGCCAACTGATCCAGTTGCACATTGCGATAGTCGATGTTCTTGAGCTCCGACTGGACTGTCTTTTCGTCAGGGCGCTGTCCGGCGCGAAAGTCATAGTGTTGCCCGATACTGTCGTAGGTAATATCGAACGCTCCTTTGGTCAGCACAGAAATATCCAGCGATCGCTGGATGAGTTGCAACAGCTCATCTCCGGTGGCGACGGCGGACTCTGCGGCAAGACGGTTGATTTTCGAAATTGCGCTATCATCTCTGTACGTGCTCATGAGGTGGTCAATTCGTACCGCCTCCGCAAATACGTCTTCGAGTGCAAGCTGACCCGCTGCGGGGTCTTCACTCCAAAGATTAACGCTGACCTCGGTGCCCATCATCGGCCGAGCATCACCTAGCCACTCTGCCGCTGCATGCTGCGGCGCTGAGAACAACAGCAGCGTCGCTAGTGTTGGTCCAAGCGCGGAGTTATGCTTGGCGTAATGACCATTCGACAAGGAGCGGGACAGTGACTTCATTCGTGATTTTCCTGATAATAATTGTCGTAGTAATTTTCTGGGCAATCGGCATTTACAACCGACTTGTCAATGAACGCAACCGTGTAAGAAACGCGTTTGCTCAGATCGATGTGCAATTGACTCGTCGCTATGACTTGATTCCAAATCTCGTCGAAGCCGTGAAGGGTTACATCAAGCATGAGCGTGAAACTCTCGAAGCCGTCATCAAAGCCAGAAACAGCGCCGTCTCGAGTCTTGACGCAGCCAAAGCAGACCCGGCAAACGCGGCGGCAATGAAGAAGCTTGGCGCATCCGAAGGCGCTCTGGGCAGCGCGCTTGGCCGCCTGTTTGCACTATCCGAAGCTTATCCTGATCTCAAGGCGAATCAAAATATGATGCAACTCCAGGAGGAGCTCGCCAGCACAGAGAACAAGGTCGCCTTTGCCCGCCAGGCATTCAATGATGCTGTCCTCGGCTACAACAACTCAGCCGAGAATTTTCCGAATAATTTCATCGCGAGCACCTTCAGATTCGATCTTGCAAGTTTCCTTGAAATCGATGCGGAAGAGAAACGCGAGGCGCCCGCCGTTTCCTTCAGCTAATCATCATTCGGTCAAGTGAATTTCTTTGCTGCTCAGGACCAGGCTCGGCGCTCTTCGCGGCGCCTGGTATACGCTTACATCGTTGCCACTATTGCGATAGTCCTCGGTGTTACCGCCGTTGCCGGCTTTGCACTTTTTAACTTCTCGGAGCTTGGCTATGACCTTACTCCCGGTGAGTTTGTAAGACATCAAACACCGCTGTTGGCTGGAATAGCCCTGCTCACCACCGTTTTCGTTCTGGGCGCCAGCCTGTACAAGACTGCATTGCTTTCGTCGGGTGGTAAGCGAGTCGCGGTCGACATGGGCGGCACGCTGGTTGCCACTGATGTCCAGGACCCATTGCGCCGGCGGCTGCGCAACGTCGTTGAGGAAATGGCGATCGCCTCCGGCGTTCCGGTTCCCGAAATCTACGTACTTGAGGAAGAGCAAGGCATCAATGCTTTTGCAGCGGGTTATGCTCCCAGTGATGCGGCGATTGCCGTTACCCGGGGCACTCTCGAGCTCCTGGACAGAGACGAACTTCAGGGCGTCATCGCGCACGAATTCAGTCACATATTGAATGGCGATATGAAGCTGAACATCAGGCTCATGGGCGTCCTTTTCGGGATCATGGCGCTGACTTTGATAGGACGCCTGATCGTCCGTGGCGGCTATCACGCGAACATCGTGTCGAGTAGCCGCGGCCGCGGCGCGCCTGTAGCGCTGGTGATTGGCCTGGGACTCGTCATTCTGGGCGGTATCGGCATTTTCTTCGCGCGCGCAATCAAAGCCAGCATCTCACGGCAGCGTGAGTACCTCGCTGACGCATCGGCTGTTCAGTTCACACGCCAGAGCACCGGCATTGCGAACGCCCTGAAGAAAATCGGTGGCTATAGCGCCGGTTCACTCATCAGCGCAACGGACCCCGAAGAAATCAGTCACATGCTTTTCGGTACCGGAGCCCGGCTGTCTGGAATGTTCGCGACTCATCCACCCCTGGTCGCACGCATCCAGGCGCTGGATCCGAGCTTCAAAGAAACGGATTTCCCACGCGTCGATCCACATCTTCGTCAGCCAATATCACTGCCAGAAGAACGACACGCGGCATTCGCGGGTGGCAGCACAACAGCTTTCGCTGGCAACGCAATGGCCAGTTCCATCACGCAGACGGTTGGTCAACCCAGCGCTGAACATGTGGAGTACGCCAAATCCCTGCGGCAATCGCTACCACGGTCGTTGTATGACGCTGCGCACTCCTCAGAACTCGCTTACCTGCTCACAATAGCGCTGGTGCTCGACCGCAGCGGTAAGTCCGTCGAACGCCAGTTGTCTCTTGCACAGGAACAACTCGGCGCTGAGAGAGCGCAACTACTGCGGCGTTATTATGACGAATTGGCGGCGTTGGGCGCCGAGTATCGATTGCCATTACTCGAAATCGCGTTTCCAGCTTTGAAACTGAGGCCATCGCAAGAGCTGACGTACATTATTTCACTCATAAGCCGAATGATTGAGATCGATGACGAGGTCGATCTCTACGAATATTGCTTCTACCGCGTTCTGACCAGCAACCTCGGACAGGCAATCGACCCGTCCGGCCATCATGGCACGCGGCACGCCCGACGCCGCAACCTCAAGGCCGCGACGATCGATCTACTGCGCATCGTCGCCTACTACGGCCATCAGTCAGACACTGATCGGGAAGCCGCGTTTAATGACGGTCGGGCGACACTCGGTAAGTGGGCGCGGCAAGAAAACTACAACCACGACAGCAAGACCACGGTCGCTGTTCTAAATCATAGTCTGGACATCCTCCTGGGCCTGAATGGCAAGGGACAGGAGTCCCTGTTGGGCGCCATCAGTACTACGGCCGCTTATGATGGCAAACTCGATCTCGCTGAGGCGGAATTGCTGCGCGCTATTTGCGCGACACTCAACCTTCCGTTGCCGCCTATATTGGGGCGCAAAACAACGACCTGATACACACGGATGCGCCAGTGGCGTATCATGGACCTTCCAGGTGGAACTTCTGAGTGATCCACACATCCAACGGTACAGGACAATGATCAGCAAACCATTAATTGCGACCATGGCCATGCTCGCCATGATAATCACCGCCACTGCACAGGGCGCGTCACGCGAAGAACAGCGTGTGGGCGACGCCGCAGATGTTCTCACGCAGCTGGTGAGAATTCCCGAGAAATCCATTCCACCCAGTTTGCTTTCGCGAGCCTACGCAGTCGCTGTCATTCCGAACGTCGTCAAGGCGGCCTTCGGTATTGGAGCACGCCGCGGTAAAGGCATAATCGTTATACGACAGGATGACAATTCATGGAGCAACCCGGCATTCATTAATCTGACAGCCGGCAGCATCGGCTGGCAAATCGGCGCGCAGTCCACCGATATCATTCTTGTTTTCAAAACTCGCAAAGGCGTCGATGGTATTGAGAATGGCAAGCTTACGCTGGGCGCAGAAGCATCTATCGCTGCCGGGCCTGTAGGACGATATACGTCCATCGCGACTGACATCCAATTCAAGTCCGAAGTTTATTCGTACTCCCGTAGCCGCGGGTTGTTCGCAGGAGTCGCGCTGGAGGGTGCCAGCATCACAATGGATCGCAAGTCGAATGTGGCTTTCTACGACTCCACGACCATGACGCCGGAGCGGATTTTCGTCAGTTCACCCAACATCGCGCCGGATGTTGCCAACACGTTTGTGCAAATTCTGACAGCGCAGACGAATCGACTTCCCAGACAACCTGGCATGCGAACGGCAGCAAATCAGCCCAGGGCGGATGACAGGCCATCTGAGGTACGTACCTTCGGGCTGCCTGAAGCGGAAGAATCCGAATAGTCAGTAAACCGGGTTCCCGCCCCACAACTGAGCCTCAGGATATAGCCGACATTGACTGATCTGATCGCCAGAATTCAGCAGCTCGCGGAATTAATCGGACCAAACGTTTACCTGCAAGCTGCGATCATTGCTGCTGCCTTCATGATCGTCGGAAAAATCGCCGACTGGGTTATTTCCGGAATTATCGGTCGCATCGCGAATAAGTCGGTCAACGAATACGACGATCGCTTCGTCGCGCTGGTGCATCGACCTGTATTCCTGTCGTTTGTGCTACTGGGCCTGGCGTTGGCGACACGCCGTATGGGCATATCTGCAACACCTGAATTCATCACCATTGGGGTACTCAAAACCATAGCGATTTTCGTCTGGTTTAGCACACTGAGCAACCTGATGAAATTGCTCGTCGAGGTCTTCTCGAGAACCAAAGACAGCAAGATTGTGCAGACCGGCATGCTGTCACTTTTGCACAACGTCATGAAGATCGTCGTTGTCGCACTGACAGGTTACTTCCTGTTTCTCGCCTGGAACATCAATGTCACGGCCTGGCTGGCATCGGCGGGAATTGTTGGTCTTGCCCTGAGCTTTGCGGCAAAAGATACATTGTCGAACCTGTTCGCCGGCGTTTCGATCATAATGGATGCACCGTACAAGACCGGCGATTTTATTATTCTGGACAGCGGCGAACGTGGTGTTGTTACCGATATTGGACTGCGCAGTACGCGCATCCTGACGCGCGACGACGTTGAGATCACTATTCCGAATGGCGTCATTGGTAACGGTAAAATCATCAATGAAGCGGGTGGTCCGTCATCACAGCACCGCATTCGAGTGGCCGTCGGCGTCGCTTATGGCAGCGATGTCGATCAGGTAATCGAGGTTCTCGAAGAAGTTGCCGTTGAAAATAACGACGTACTGGTAACGCCAGCGCCACGCGTCCGATTTCGTTTATTCGGCGAGTCCAGTCTCGACTTCGAATTGCTGGTCTGGATCGCCAGACCGATAGACCGTGGGCGTGTGAAGCACGAACTCAACTGCGCAGTTTACAAGGCGCTGAACAAATACAATATTGAAATTCCGTTTCCACAGAGGGTTCTGCATGTCCGGACGATGCCGGAATTGAAAGGCTAGCCCCCTTCCTCGGGACTCAGTCCCCGTCCCCTTCCGCGGGTTTAGTAATTGCCATCGGTGCGTTGCCGCCATCTGAAGCTGGTTGCACACCACCATAATTAATCGGTAGAACTGTGTCCGTTTCGGTATTGGACATGATGGCTAGCGGGACATTACCCACCGCGCCGTTCGCATCGGGATCTCTGTCGGCATCACTTGTTTCCGCAACGAGTGGCAGTTCGCCGAACTGTGCCTGGTATTGCGCTTCGTTCCTGAGCCGTTCGGCTTCGACCGCTCTGCGTCGTGTCTCTGCGATTACTGCCTGTCTCCGTCGAAGGGCCCGACGTTTGCGCTCGAAACTGGCATCCTGATCAGCCTGGTCGTCGGCTTCTTCCTTGGCTTGAATGCGGCTCACCGCTGCACGAGCACTGATACACTCTGACTCATAACGCATTCCGGCACGATCCTGCGCACAACGCAGCATTGTCGCCTCGAGCAAAATCGGGTCATCGACGAACTCGGTAACGGTTCGCGACGGCGACTCTTTCGTACAGCCAGCCAGCAGTCCGATACCGCAAATCAATAATGTCCAGAGCCTCGTCATGGGGCATTGCAATCCAATAATTAGCTAGAAGGTAAAAAACTCAGTTCCGCAGCATGAATGATAGCAAAGATGCCTGTTCCCAATAGCGACGCGAGTTCGCAGTTTTGCACGGAAATTGCCGGATTTCGCGCTATAGTGACACCGTACTGACTACAAGGACGAACAACATTGTCAGGATCCAGCCAATTTTCCCTGCTCCGACAACGCAGATTCGCACCTTTCTTCTCGACACAGTTTTGCGGCGCCCTCAACGATAATATATTTCGCAACGGACTCGTTATCCTGATTACATTTCAGGGTGTAACCATCGTTGGGATGGACCACACCGTGCTAGCGAACGTCGCCGCGCTCCTGTTTATTTTGCCGTTCTTCCTGTTTTCAGCGCCTGCCGGACAGTTAGCCGACAAATACGAAAAATCCATGTTGATGCGGCGCATCAAACTGCTTGAAATCGGCTTGATGTCACTTGCTGCCATCGCCTTTATGTTTCAGGAATACTCGTTATTGCTGGTCGTGTTGTTCTTAATGGGATGTCAGTCGACGATGTTTGGCCCGGTCAAGTACGCCTATCTGCCGCAAAAGCTGCGTACCGATGAACTGGTCGGCGGTAATGCGCTGGTCGAGTCCGGAACCTACGTTGCGATCATATTGGGCCTGATCATTGGCGGAGAGGCGATCGACTCAGAATCAAACAAACAATCAGTAATCGCGATTATCCTGGTGGTAACCGCGATTGCCGGCTATGTCGTCAGCCGCCAGATACCCGTAACCAGCGCTGTTGACCCGGACCTCAAAATTAGCTGGAATGTGTGGCAGGAAACCCGGCGCATTATCAATTTCGCGCGCGAAGAAAAAAGCGTTTTTCTGTCAATTCTTGGCATATCCTGGTTCTGGTTTTTCGGCTCGGCGCTGACTATCCAGATTCCTGCCTACACGGCCGACATACTCAATGGCAATGAGTCGGTCGCCACGTATTTGCTTGTCCCGTTCGCAGTTGGTGTCGGACTGGGCTCGCTGCTATGCGAACGCATGTCCGGAGGACGAATCGAACTTGGGCTGGTGCCGTTTGGTTCAATCGGCATGAGCCTGTTCGCTGTCGACCTTTACTTTGCACAACCTGAGGCTCATGCAACTGCCGTCGCGTCAGTTGGTGAATTCATGAGCCGTGCCGGCAGCTGGCGCATTATTCTGGATCTGGCCTTGCTGGGTGCATTCGGCGGTTTTTACAGCGTGCCGTTGTATGCATTGATTCAGAAACGATCAAAGCGACAACACCTGTCGCGCATAATTGCTGCGAACAATATTATCAATGCGCTCTTGATGGTCGGCGCAGCCGTCCTTTCCGTCGCGATGCTCAAGTCCGGATTTTCCATTCCGCAATTATTCCTCGCAATTGCTTTTCTGAATGCAGTAGTGGCTGTCTACATTTTTTCCCTGCTGCCGGAATTCCTCATGCGGTTTCTTGCCTGGATCGTAATCAACATTGTGTACAGAATTCGGCCATCCGGTCTGGAGAACATTCCAAGCCACGGCCCGGCCGTCGTCGTCTGCAACCACGTCAGTTTTATGGACCCGATCATCCTCGGCGGCTGCGTGACAAGGCCGATGCGTTTTGTGATGCATCACAAGATCTTCCAGATTCCGTTGCTCAGTTTTATTTTCAGGAATGCCAAGGCGATTCCGATTGCGTCAGCGAAGGAAGACCAGCAGATGATGGATGCGGCTTTCGACAAGGTCGACGCGGAACTCGCAGCCGGCCACATCGTGTGCATTTTTCCGGAGGGCGGAATAACCAGAGACGGGGAAATACAACGCTTCCGTCGCGGAATCGAGAAGATTATTGAGCGGCGACCCGTAGCAGTAATTCCCGCCGCTCTCGGACGACTCTGGGGTAGCTGGTTTAGCCGCCGCAAGGGTGGCGGCCTGCGCAAGATTCCCGGTCGACTCTTTGCCCGAGTGCCGGTGGTCTTCGGTGCGCCGGTAGCCGCTGCTGATGTGACGGCGGAAAAGCTCGAGTTGCTGGTCAGGACCCTTCGCGGTGATCTGCGCTAATCCGGTTACGCCATTCGCTTAGCAATTCGTCCTTGTTGCCGAACAAGCCGGGCGCTGACGCTCCTGCAAAATTCAGCTCGACCAACTCGATGTAGCCATTTCTCGCGGCTGGCAAATAGATTCGACTGACGATACTGGGTTGGCCACTACCATTACCAAGGACCAGACCGGCACTACCAATTGACCGGGGACCAAACAACGTGTCTATCCAGATCAGCCCGGAGACAGATGAACTGGCGCGATGAATCCAGCGTGATGTGCGGAAAAAGACCCGTACCCCGCTGGAGTCATAAACCACTTCCTGCACAGCACCCGGCAGGTGTAACGTGCCGTTACCGATACGACCCTCGGACAGACTGAATTGGCTCGCGACGTTATCCTGATCGACAAGGATCAGGAAATCGCCACGTGGCGAGGCCTGCAGGAATCGAATCGGACTGGCCCCCTGCCACACGTGTTGCATCTGCCAGTTGTTATCAGCAACTTGTGAGATAAGTTGCAACACGCCGTTTTCACTGCCGATATATAAACTATGTTCAGCTGCAAAGGTGATGCCGTTATGCACGTCACCCAATTCGAATTCCGCAATCGTTGTGCCGTCATCCACCGCAAGCAAGACAACGTCCGTACCGTTAAGGATAGCCAGGACAGTTGCCTGCGGCGAAAACACCAATTGGGAAATCGCTGCACCCTGCATGTCAAGCTGGTATGCCTTTGGCTGACCAGTGCTTGAATCCCAGACGCGCACGGAGTTATCCATGGCAGCACTGGCAATATGCGTACCGTCGGGACTGACACCTAACAATCGGACCTCACTGATATGGCCAACGAAACTAACATCGTCACCAAGCACTGCGAGATCATCCGGCGCCGCGTTGGAGGGGATCATGTGCACATGACCGTGCGGATCACCAATGGCGACAATTGACCCGTCAGGCGTTGCAACCAGTGGTCTGTCCGCGGATGGGCTCCAAATTGAGTGTGCGCGCCTCTCTGCCGTGCCGTTGGCATGCGCAGAAACACCTGGTGCGCGCCAAAACCGCAGCGAGCCAGCGGCGTTGCCCGTCAGCACAATCTGTTCATCATCGCTGAACGCAAGCATGTCGTCAGCCTGCCGGTCACTGCGGACACCAAGCGCAGGGCCAAGCACCCGGCCATCGTCGCTACTGTAAGTCTGAAAACCGATGTCAGGGCGTCCCACTGCGACAACACTTCCCGATGGCGAGAAAACCAATTGCCAATCACCCGTGCCGAATTCCTCAAGCAGCGGTTCCTGAGGTCGGGCAATGTTCCATAGCGAGACTCCGGCATCGCCGTAGGTGACGCCGAGTGTTGTGCCATTAGCCGAAAACGATATGTCACTGGGCTGCAGTGGCAGGTCAAATTGCCCAATCAGTTCGGCGGTCGCGAAGTCCCAGACCCGAATCGCCCTGTCATAGTCCGCAACAGCCACTCGCGTGCCGGATGCGTCAATGGCGACATGCGCAGGAACGCCAGCGATAACGACTGCTGCAGTGATTTCACCATCGTCAAGTGACCACAATTCGAGACTGGTCTTTGCATCGCTGCGACGCTCGACGAATAAGTGCGTCCCATCGGGCGTCATAACGGCAGTCGTACTCGCTGCGCCGACTGCAATGCTCGCGACACGATCGCCTGATGCCGTGTCCCAGAGATTAACTCTGTCTTGCGATGCGGTAACCAACCTCCTGGCATTCGCATCCAGTCCAATTAATGTTTCGTTTTCAGATACTGCGATCGCGCGCAGCGGCTCTGCAAAGGCCAGGTCCCATATTCGCGCACTGTCACTTTGCGTCGCGCGGGCAATCGCGTAGCGGCCCATGGGGTCGAACCAGATGTTTTCAGTTTCTCGCTCAACCGGATCGGGAATATTCAGTCCACGCTGAAAATGCTCGACGACACCCTGAGAATTCAACGTCAGGTTCCAGCCAACCAACTGGCCCGCCACGCCGAGACTCTCATCGCGAACGCTGATACTCCAGGTTCCACGCAGCGGCTCGCCCTTGAGTGCCTCAAGTTGTCGGGCAGGAATGCGAATATCGTCGTTACTGGATGCACGCTCCAGACCCGTTTCGATCTCGACGGCACGACCCGACGGTGCAATGATCTTGATTCGCAAATCAGCGAGCCTTGTGTGGCTGACGTTCAATATCAGTCCGATTCGATTGGCAACGCCTTCCCTATCGACAATCACCCGGCGTACCAGTGGATTGACTTCAAGGGCGGTTACAGACCACGACTCGCGCTGCTTCAGGCCTTGCGGCGTATACGACCACTGCGATATCTCCGCGCCAACCGCCGTCGTCAACACCATGCCGACAGGATCAAATACGGTCGTTCCGGACGGCAGAGCCGGCAACGTAGCCAGCAGCAGTGGATAATCATCGCCAACTAATATGGCAGCACGCTGTCGTCGTTTCTGGGTTGACAAGACCAACGACTGCAAGGTTGCGAGAAGTGCCGCGTCACGATCTTCGCCACGCATCGCAAGACTCGCCTTACGATCCCAGAATCTGGCCTCAAGTTCTTGTGGGAACCGCTCGCTGTTGGGCAACACGGCCGCCAATTTGGCCAGTTGCCGTATTTCACTTTCTTCGTCGGTTGCCGATGCACGCCTGTCGAGGAATGCACGGTACAAATTGTCAGCCGTATCCGCGTGCCCCGGGAAAGATCGCAAATTTTCGTAAGCAACACTTGCGACCGATAATGCAACGGTGTTTGACGTCAGCACCCGCACATAGGGTTTGGGCAATGACTGCGTATACCAGAACGGAATCATCGCGAACAACAGCATCACACCCGCGACAATCGCCGGTATGCGAAAGTGAGTCGGCAGGTTTTCATTCGCCCAGCGAGTTGTAAAGACAGCCTCGTATAAACGATTACGGACCTTCAGATTGCTGTCTGCATCAATTTCCAGAAGCCCAACAGCCATCAACCTGCGTTGCTGCGGCGAACCGAGATCTGCTGCGACTTTTATTCCTTTCCGAACTTTGCCGTAAAGATTCAACAGCGGTTCGCAACGCTTGCGATCATTCGCCAACTGACGATGAATGTGACTCATATGCGGTTCGTTATGCAAGGCCGCACGACCTGCGAGCTGCTGTGTCGCGACGCGATCGACATAAGCGTCAATGTCGCCATTTGGCTCCTCTTTGGCGATTGCGCGCGCGAATTTCTGGCTCAGGTATGGGTGTCCCCGCGTCCAGTAATAGATACGATCCAGCGCCTTCTCGGCATCGATCGGAGTTAAGTTAAGTTCGGTGGCAAACAGTTCAAGGTCGTTGCGCGAAAAATCGCCGAGCAAGACCTGTTGCGTCACATTAAATGGCGACAGTTCCGCTTCTGCCATCAAGCTAACGGGATCGCATTCGCCCAGCAATACAAATGCCAGCCTGGTGAACTCGGGATCGGTGGTACGCGCATTGTGTGCCGCGCGAATACTCGTCAGCAACTGATCCGCATACGGAAGATCTTCAATGCATTGGATTTCGTCGACAAAAATGACTATGCGTTCGGGAACGTGCTGCAGAATAATTTCAGAATAGAATTCGAGCAATCGCTGCTGGTTGCTCAGCATCGATTTATCCTGCCACCAGTTCTGCAGGTCATAGCGAATTCGCAATTGACGCAAGAGCCGATAGGCAACGCTGTAATACCAGCGTCCCGGATCAGTGCCGCCATCGCGCACTCCGATCTGTTCAAGATCCAGTATGGCAACTCTGCAACCATGGTTTTCGAGACGCGCCGCCGTCGCGGCGATAAGGCTCGACTTGCCGCTGCGATCCGGCGCCAGAACATGAGCGTAGCGACCCGTAATGACGGTTTCATAAAGCAGGTCGTCCGCGCGGCGCCGCACATAACCAGCACGCACAGCGTGCAACGGAGCGCCTACGCTAAAGAATTCGCCGGTCGAATCCAGTTTCGCGCCTTCATCGTGCGACTCTTTTCCAGTGGAATTCTCGGCCACGCTTGCCCCTCTTCCTAAGCCTTGCTGTATTCTCTGCATTTTGCGGGGCGACCGCCAGTGCGAGACAAGCGGCTGCTAAAAAAAGACCTGTTTGGGGAGGTCTGGAAGACACATACCGGCGGCGAGACGCTGATTCTGCGTGATTCGCGCCCGGCCCGCTGGTGGGTGGCGTGGCTGGCGCGCCGACTATTGCGACGCGAGGCGCGCGCGTTGGCAGCGTTAACCGGTATTGACGGTGTTCCACGCTGTCTCGCCAGCGGCAGGACACAACTTGAGCGCAGTTTCATTGCCGGAGTGCCCATGTGTGAAGGCCAGCCGCAGGATCCCCGATACTTTAAAGCAGCAGCGCAATTATTGCGCAGGCTGCACCGAGCTAACGTTGTGCACAACGATCTGTCCAAGGAACCCAATATCCTGGTCCAGAACGATGGCGCACCTGCGTTTATCGATTTCCAGCTGGCCTGGCATGCCCCGGGCCGCAACCGACTGTTCCGCATAGCGGCGCGCGAGGACATCCGGCATCTTTTGAAACACAAACGGACTTATTGTCCGGACCGGCTTACCGCGCGCGAACGCGCAATCCTGGCAAGCCCGTCGCCGCTGGCGCGTGCGTGGATGAGATTCGCGAAACCGGTATACTTGTTGGTGACGCGTCGCGTATTGGGCTGGTCCGATCGCGAGGGTGCGACCGACAGAGGACACCGCGAGTGAATTACTGCCATCGACACAATCTTGTAGCACCTGGAACTGCCGGCACAAAACGCAGCTATGGCATCCGCGTGTCGTTACCAGATGGCGATACCATGATAAAAATATTGGGCGATAACTGGGAACAACTACTTTGGTATGCCAGCGAAGCAGACCGAGATACGGCTTACACTGACATGGGAACTCGCCACGGCTATTACCGCAATACGGATACTCCCACGCAAGTACTCGAGAAAATCACTCGCTAGTCGAATGACGATCAGAATTCCCGCAGGGAATCCGCATAACTGACCAGTCTTTCCATCTGAGCGTTTGCTTCGTCCGTCGTCCACCCCAGCTCTCCCGCCGCCACAGAACAGACTGCTGCGTATTGACTCCGACCCTGGTCAGGGTCAAAGCCGATCATCATGCGGCGAAAAACGATGTCGGTTAGCGTTGCCGCAAACTCGTCACGAATCGTGAATACAACTTCGGCCGCAAGTAGCGTGTTGTCGTCATCCAGGGTTTCGCGACAGGTTGCGCCGACTTCCATCAACTCACATATTCCGACTGCGCGGCCACCGTATATATGCAGCAGGCGTTCAACGCTGTTATCAGAAAGCATTCGCAATGCCACAAGTTGTTGCTGTGCGCGATCGATGCCCCAGGCGCCCGGCAGGAGCGTGTCGTGTGTCCGGCACTCGGGGAGCTTGCGACGCAAGATTTTTGCCAGCTTGTCGACAGTCTGCTCGGCCAGGTTGCGATAGGTCGTCAGCTTGCCACCGATAATCGACACCAGACCTTTGGCAACCTGCCGGTTGGCCTTGATGATATGGCGCCGCGTAATCGCCGACTCCGGTCCTTTGTCGCGGTACGGCAACGGGCGAACGCCCGCGTACGCAAAGTGGATATCACTGACATCCAATCCTGCGCCGGGAAATACACGGTTCGTCTCCGCCAGCAGATAGTCGATCTCTGCACGACTTGCGCGGATATTGTCCAGATCGTCCGTGTAGCGAATGTCGGTCGTGCCGATGAGACACTGGCCATTCCACGGAATAATAAAGAACGGCCGACAATCGGCCGCGGCTTCCACATAAAAAGCGTCTGTCGGGGCGCCTGGAAATCGAGCCACGATAATGTGACTTCCCTTGGTGCCACCGATAAATCTCTTCGTGGCCCGAGGCGCCAGTTTGAGGACCTGGTCAACCCAGGGTCCCGACGCGTTGACTATTGAACCCACAGTCAGTTCGCGAAGCGCACCGGACGCGTCTGCATAAACCAGGGAAACTACGCGGCCCTTGCGGATACAAATCTCGCGAACCTCGCAATGTGTATTGATAACCGCGCCGGCAGACCGGGCAGCAAGCAGGTTCTCAAGAACCAGGCGCTCGGCGAACGTAACCTGCGCATCGAAGTAGCAGGCAGCGCCACGCAAACCGTCGCGACGCAATCCCGGCTCCCTGTCCTGTATTTCTGCCGCGTCGAGTATTTCGTGATTGGGCGTCAATTTGCGAAA
The DNA here is from genome assembly GCA_022573655.1 of Pseudomonadota bacterium. Lineage (GTDB taxonomy): Bacteria > Pseudomonadota > Gammaproteobacteria > Steroidobacterales > Woeseiaceae > UBA1847. The sequence continues at coordinate 25,694 of JACZTO010000013.1, read as the reverse complement.
CGACAGCAAATCGTAGGCAATCATGCCCAGACGTATGAGTAGCAAGCCGCGCCTGGCACCTGCGAAAATCGGAATGCAAATACGCAGAGGCTGAACCAGGTGCCGCGCGATGTGCCGCAGGTAACGACGTTCGTGTAACGACTCGTAGACCAATGGAATTTCCGCATATTCCAGATATCGCAATCCGCCGTGAATCAGGCGACTGGATACGGCAGAGGTACCGCTACACATATCGTTCTTGTCGAAGATAACGACTTTCAGTCCACGCAGCGCTGCGTCGCGTGCTATCCCCGCCCCGTTGATACCAGCACCAACGATGGCGACGTCGAACTGCGGCGCAGCGTCCTGCAACCGGCGGTCAGCCATCAGGGACGGACCTGACCGGTCCCGCGTACGATGTACTTGTAGGTGGTCAGCTGTTCAGCACCTACCGGCCCGCGCGCATGTATGCGCCCCGTCGCAATTCCGATTTCGGCTCCCATACCAAACTCGCCGCCGTCGGCAAATTGCGTAGACGCGTTCTGTAACACAATCGCGCTATCGACCGAGCGAAAAAACTGCTCCGCGGCCAGGTCATCATTCGTCACGATGCTTTCGGTGTGTCCGGAACCGTATTCAACAATGTGGGCGATCGCATTATCGATATCGTCCACGACACGTATGGCAACAATAGCGTCGAGATACTCGGCCGCCCAGTCTTCACTGTTGGCCGACACTGCGGCAGGCACGATGGCACGCACAGTCTCGTCACCGCGTATTTCGCAGCCGGCAGCAGACAACGCCGCACACACGTCGGGCAGCAGCTTTGCAGCGACCTTTCTGTCAACGAGTATGGTTTCAGCAGCTCCACAAACCCCGGTGCGGCGCATTTTCGCGTTCAGCACTACCTCTCGTGCCATGTCCGCATCGGCCGCTGAGTGAAGATACACATGACAGACACCTTCCAGGTGCCCAATTACCGGCACCCTCGCCTCGTCCCGTACACGCTGCAACAAACCCTTTCCTCCACGCGGGATAACGACATCTACCCACTCGGACATTGATGCAAGCAGATACCCAACGGCAGCCCTGTCACGCGTTGGAACCATCTGTACACATTCCGGGGTGATGCCAGCGTCGATCAAGCCGCCGCGAATGCAATTATGGATAGTCTGGCTGGAGTGAAAGCTCTCGGAGCCGCCCCTGAGGATGACGGCGTTGCCTGACTTCACGCACAACGCGGCTGCATCGACTGTGACATTCGGTCTACTTTCGTAAATCATGCCAATGACACCGAGTGGCACCGCCACACGTTGAATCTTTAGTCCGTTGGGACGTTGCCACTCCGCCAGTATTCTGCCAACAGGATCCGGCAATTCGCTGACAGCTTCCAGGACCACCGCCATCGCCTCAACCCGTTCGCCATCGAGTATCAGTCGATCGAGCATCGCCTCGCTTAGCCCACGCTCCCGGGCCGCTCGCATATCCGTCTCATTCGCCTCGAGGATGGCTGCAGCTTTACTGCGTATCGCGGCAGCCATCGCGAGCAACGCGGCGTTGCGCCGCTCAGAATCGGTCACCGCAAGACCGCGAGCTGCCGTACGAGCAGCCTGTCCCAACGCGTCCATTGTCGCCGCTATCGATGCATCGACCGCAGCGCGTCGCTCAGTCATGATCGAATAACACCAATTCATTGACGTGTACCATAACCGTCCGGCCACGATAACCCAGCGTTGCCTCTATCTCGTCTGACTGGCAACCAACGAGCTGCAGCGCCTCGTCGTCAGAGTATTCAGCAAGCCCACGTCCGATTTCGGCGCCATTGTTGTCTATCAGCCTGACGACATCGCCACGGCGAAATTTGCCCGCGACAGCGATAACCCCGACTGGCAACAGACTGCTGCCACCACTCAGAGCATTCACTGCACCATCGTCAAGTCGCAGCTCACCTTTGACGTCATGTACTCCTGCGAGCCATTGCTTGCGCGCCGCCGCTGGCGTACCAGCCGCGGCAAATACCGTACATCGAGCTCCCGCACCCAGGGCCCGCAACGGGCGTTGAATCGCACCACTCGCAATCACGGTCGCACAACCCGCGTGAGTGGCAATTCGGGCTGCCTGAAGTTTTGTTACCATACCACCGGTACCAACGTCGGATCGCGTTGCGCCAGCCATTGCCATCATCTCGGCGCTGATCTTGCCTACTGCAGGAATGTGCTGTGCATTTTCGTCAGCTGCCGGGTCCGCAGTGTAAAAGCCATCGACGTCAGACAACAATATCAGCGCGTCGGCCATGACCAGCTGCGCGATGCGTGCCGCAAGTCTGTCATTGTCGCCATAGCGAATTTCCTCCGTCGCAACGGTATCATTCTCATTGATGATCGGAACGACGCTGCGCTCAAGCAATTTCCCCAGCGTGCCGCGAGCGTTCAGGAAGCGACGTCTGTTTTCTGTGTCATCGAGCGTCAGCAGGACCTGCGCGGCAGTGATGTCATGTCGGCCCAGCGCTTCCTGATAGGCATGCACCAATTGCACCTGCCCGGCCGCCGCCGCGGCCTGCAGGTCTTCAAGACGCGCACGACGTTTGTTGATCCCCAGTATCGAGCTGCCGATCGCTATCGCGCCAGACGAAACGACAAGGATTTCATGGTCCTGTCGATTCAGGTTGGCAATATCGTCGCACAGTCCGGCCAGCCAATCGCGATTCAACCGCCCGTGGTCATCGACCAGCAGGGACGAGCCGACTTTGACAACGAGTCGGCGAAAATCAGAAAGCGCCAGCCCTGACACGAGCTAGCCGACAAGCAGATGCTGACGATCGAAAGATGACAGCGTTATTTCACCCTTTGAAACCGCAACTGTGCCACTACGCGCGACAGCGGATATCTCGCCAATGGCCGCGGCCTCCGCAATGAAGGCATCAATGTCCTTCACGCGGCCGGTAAGCTGTATCGTGCAACTCACTTGCGCGTCATCCAGGATTTCCGCACCAAATTGCTTCGTCAATGACATGACTCGTGCCAGTCCACCCGTAGCGAGCTTGATCTTGACGATCACCAGTTCGCGTTCGAAATGCTCGCCAAGCGTCATGTCGTGTATGTTGACCACGTCAATGAGTTTGGCCAGCTGCGCATTGAGCTGGGCGATTGCGGCATCCGAACCCGTTACGACCAGCGTCACACGAGAAACCAGGGGGTCATCGGTGGGCGCCACATTCAATGTTTCGATATTGTAGCCACGAGTTGAAAACATGCCCGTCATGCGCGTCAGCGCGCCGACCTCGTTCTGCAAAAGGACTGATATTGCGTGTCGCATTACTGCTCGTTCCTGCTCGAACAAAAGAATTACGTTTGAAACTATTTTACCTGCATTCACCGCGGATGTTGGCGCAGAATCCTGAGTATTGCAATGCAATAAAAATTAGTAAACACTCGCGAAAAATCCGTAGCTTCAAGCAAATGGGAAAGCAATGAACGAGCAGCCAAATACCGCTGCCATAAACGAGCATCCGCTGGCCGGGCAACTCATGACTGGCGCCGACACTGTCATTCAGGTGCTGGTCGACGAGGGTGTTGAAACCGTATTTGGCTACAGCGGCGGTGCCATTCTGCCGATTTATGATGCAGTGTTTCGTTATAACGAAAAACATAAAAAGGCGGATGGCAGCTCGCCTATTCCACTGATCGTTCCAGCCAATGAACAGGGTGCCGGGTTCATGGCGGCGGGCTACGCTCGGGCCAGCGGTAAAGTCGGCGTCTTCATGGTCACGTCAGGTCCGGGGGCGACCAACTCGGTTACGCCCGTGCGCGACAGCATGGCCGATTCCGTACCACTCGTTTTGATTTGCGGTCAGGTACCGATGGCAGCCATCGGCACCGATGCCTTTCAAGAGGCGCCGGTTTCGGCAATCATGGGGGCGGTGGCCAAACACGTATTCCTCGTTACCGACCCGGAACAACTCGAAAAAACAGTGCGCACCGCTTTCGAACTTGCCCGCACGGGTCGACCCGGGCCCGTCGTTGTCGATATTCCAAAAGACGTGCAAGTCTGGGAGGGCGCATTCGCAGGTCAAGGCACGCTGCCCCTGCACGGCTATCGGCGCCGACTTGCGGCTGTCACCGGCAACAGGCTGGCCGATGATGCCTGTGAGCGTTTCTATACCATGCTGTCAGAGTCCGAGCGACCGCTGATTTATGCGGGCGGCGGCGTTATCAACGCAAACGCGACCAAGGCCTTGCGACAGTTGGCCAAAGAATACGGCATTCCGATCACGACAACACTGATGGCGCTCGGCGCGAGCGATACACGAAATCCGTTGGCACTGCACATGCTTGGCATGCACGGCATCGCATCCGCAAACTACGCTGTTGAAGATTGCGATTTCGTTATCGCCGTCGGTGCCCGGTTCGATGACCGCGTAGCCGCCGACCCACCAAAGTTCGCGCCAAACGCGAAATACATTGCGCAATTTGACATCGACTTTGCGGAAATTGGCAAGGTCAAGCGAGTCGACTGGCACCACGTCGGCATTCTGGAAACGGACCTCACCGACATGCTCGAGTACGGGCGCCGCATAGGCTTCAAGAAATCGTTTGCCACGTGGCACGAGGAAATCGCCGTGCTCAAGAAAGAGTACGGACTCAATTACGACCGTGACAGCCCACTCATTCAACCGTACGCGGTGATTGAGGAAATCAACAAACACACCAAGGGTGAGGCGATCATCACGACGGGCGTTGGCCAACACCAGATGTGGGCGGCCCAGTATTTCGATTTTCGTGAGCCACGTCTTTGGCTAACGTCGGGCAGCATGGGAACGATGGGCTTCGGCCTGCCGGCTGCGATTGGCGCTCAGTTCGCAAAACCCGACCGCATGGTGATCGATATTGATGGAGACGGCAGTATTCGCATGAATATTGGTGAGCTGGAAACCGTCACCACATACAATCAACCAGTCAAAATCATCGTACTCAACAACTTTGGCGATGGCATGGTGAGGCAGTGGCAAAAACTCTACTTCGACGGCCGCATGTCAGGTAGTGATAAGTCCTTGCATAACAAGGACTTCGTCAAGGCGGCCGAAGCTGACGGTTTCAAGTTCGCGAAACGCCTGGACAGACGAGAAGACCTGCCAGCGGTCATCAGGGAGTTCATGGATTTCGCAGGACCGGCATTTCTCGAGGTAATCATCGATCGCGATGCGGGCGTATACCCGATGGTAGGCCCGGGCCAGAGCTACGCGAACATGATCACGGGCGAGCACATCAAGAACCGCTCGAAGCCCAGCGATGAAACGCCGGGACCGAGCGAGATGTTCTGATTTTGTAGGAGCGCGCAAGGCGCATAGTTTATTCGCGCGCAAGGCGCGCTCCTACAATCAGCCTGCGATTAGAGCCCTCCAGGCCCGCAATCGTTCTCGAGAAAGTCGATCATCGACTCGTACAGCGCAATCTGGTGGCGATAAAAAAGCGTGCTGGAAAAATGATCGGCGCCCTCAAGTTCGAGATACTTGTAGTTCTTGTTGTGCTTGTCCAGCAGCTTGCGGTACTTCTTGGCATGCTCGGGCGGCACGCGCTGATCGACGTCACCATGGATCAATAGTATCGGCACGTTGACCTTTGCCACCTCTTTGAGTGGCGAAATACTGTCATCCCACATTCGTAGCTGCTCGTCGCGGCTGGTTCCGCGGAGCCGGAAGCGGTAGTAGTTCACTTGCATTATCGGGTCGGATACCGCGGCACCTGCAATAACGCACTGGTATATCTGATCCTCGCGTGATGCCGCAACGAGTGCGGCATAGCCGCCATACGACCAGCCGAACATCGCGATGCGATCGGGGTCCACAAGACCCCGCTCCACGAGGTATTTCGCACCATCGTCCTTGTCGTCCTGCATTTCATAACCGCCCTGTCCACCTTTTATGAACGCATCCAGGTAAAACTGCATGCCGTAGCCATGCGAACCACGATACTGCGGCTGTATGACCATGTAGCCGTTGTTTGCCAGCATCTGTGCCCACTCGTCGTAAATGACGGTTTCCTGCACGAACGGGCCGCCATGCGGCAATACAATGAGCGGAAATGGAGCTTCGCCATGAGGCACTGTCAGAAATGCGGGAATCGGACGCCCGTCACGCGCGTCGTAACTGATATAGCGGACGTCGGCGAGATTCTCGCTCTCAAGCAGCGGTTGCTTGCTGCCGACCACTTTGAATTGCCCATTCCTGAGCAAGTAGTAGGTGCCAGGGTCACGAGGTCCAGCGTTATACACGATCATCGTGTTGCCGTCGCGAGAGCGGCTGTTGATATTTATATAGTGTGAATACGGAATCAGCTGTTCAAGCTGCTGGTAAGTTGCGCGCTCAGTTTCGTCGAAGAACTCGACCCGTAGTTTGTCCTTGAAGTAAGACACTCCGGTGACCTGATTGGGATGTGTCCAGTCATTGCTGTGGTATTTGACGCCATATACGTCAGCATCTTCACGTCGGTAGATCAGCTCGTCGAGTTTCTTGGTTTTGACGTTGAAAGACCACAGGCCAATCTTGTCGTTGCCATTATGCGCGTAAACCAGCAGGTGATCGGGCTGAGTGTAATCAATGTTCTCGACACTAAAAGTCTCGAAATCATCTTCGCTCATACGTTTGATTTCAGTCCAGCCGGAGCCGCCGGGCTTGCGCCAGTACCAGATTAACTCACCGTGGGCCAGGTCAAATCCACGTGCGAGCCACGGATTTCCCTGCGCATCGAACTCGATGTTTCCGAGGGCGATCTTGCCGCGAATCAGGAGTTTTTTTGTTCCTCGATTGAGATCAAACTCCCAGTACGCACGTGGTCGGAAAGCTTCTGACAGTTTGGAGCCAGGCCCATCGTCGTCGCCCTCAGTGAAAGAAATGATGATTTTATCAGGCTTGTCCTGCAATAGATCGACAATCGTCGGGTTCGACTCATCGAACGAGCGCATCTTTTTCTTCTCGACGTCTGCGACCGCGATTCTAGTTTCGTAGACGCCCCGATTGAACCCGTCAATCCGGTCGCGTACTTTTTGCCGCAGTGTGAACACAATGTCTTTGTCACTCGCCCAATAAAAGTTTGTGACTTCCATCTTTGCCGCGCCAATACGAAACGGCTTCTTGCTGAGATCAGCCGTTTCATACACTTCAATGATTGGGTTCGCTCTCTTCGACGCGATCTTCATCAGGCCCAAATACTTGCCATCTGGCGATACCTGAGCGTTGTTGATGACCTCGCGAAGGGCCCAGTACTCCAACGGGTACGGCTCAATGTCGGCAACAGATGAGCCGGCCGCGATTGTGTATCCGAGAATGGCTAATGCCAAACAGGCCAATTTTCTCATGGGCTCTACCTACTAAAAGCTGACGGAAACAATATCAAAAAAGGCCCTTCGAAGCTGCACTCCGAAGGGCCTCGTCCTGGACATTTTCTACACTCGGAATGGGCGGCTCAACGCCTACTCACCGCCGCCGAAATTATAAGACGCGTTAAAGAAGTAAGAACGTCCCTGAAGATCATAGCCAACTCCAATCGGCGAATTGTTAATGGCAAATACTTCACTGCCATCGACGAACGGTGGCGCTTCATCGAAGACATTTCGAATTCCACCGCCGAGCGTCCAGGTGTCGCCAAAATAGTACAGCGAGACGGCATGCCGGAAGTAGTTTTCGGCGAAACCAATATCTCGACACAATACATCGTCAGGTGGTCCAAAACATGTATCAGACAAGCCATTAATCGCGTCCTCAAAGTCATCGACAAACTCAGGGCGCTGATCCATCGAACTCAGGTAGTTCGTTTCCCAGCTCAGGCGCCAGTCCGAGTAATCCAGTCGAATGACTGCACGACCCTTCCACGGTGGAAAACCGAACGAGCCCTGGAATTCGTTGAAATCCCTGACGCCCTCTGTATTGACGAACAGCGTTGAGCGCTCTAACTGACGGTTCATACGTATGTCGAGCGCAACGTCGATCGGGCGTTCTGCGATGGTAATTGTGTCGGCCAACAGGAAATTAAGATCGACGCCTCGGGCAATTTCGCTATCCCTGTTTATGAACCCGCTATCGATTAATATTATGCGAGGGTCCGTCGGATCCGATAGGTCGCGTGTGATTCGATTGCAGAATGCGCTATTTCCGGTCAACGAGCCGTAGCAATCGGCGACGATGAAGCTGCCACTCGGCTCGATAATGCTATCGGTAATCTCGATCTCGTAGTAGGACCCGCCAATGGTCAGTTCGAATCCGCTGACTGGGAACTCGTACACGATACCCGCGGTCCAGGATTCTGACTCCTCAGCAGCTATATCGAGTGAACCGCCAGTTTTGATCTCCACCGGATAGCTCGTAATACCGTTCAGGTTGGCCAGAGTCGGGTCTACGCCGTTCGCGAGGCAGTTCGCGAGGACCTCCGGCTCCCTGGTTTCCAACAGCGGATCATACAGATCCGTTCCCGGATTGATTGCCGAGAACGGAACGTAGCAGGGATCAAAAAAGCTGTTGTTGAATCCAGTCTGTCCAGCGAGAAACAGCTCACGCAGGTTGGGTGCCCGGAATGAGGTTCCGAATGTTGCGCGAATCAACAGAGAGTCAACAGGCCGCCATCCCAACTTGAACGATTCGGTCCAGGCACCGCCATAGATCTCATCGTCGGTATGGCGCACAGACAAATTGACAGTCAACTCCTGAAAAGCGGGCACTCCCGCCAGTAACGGCAGCTCAATTTCAGCAAAAAACTCCTTTGTATCCTTATCGCCAATTGCGCCCAAGTCAGACGAGAAGCCAAAAGCCAGACCATTGGCTGCATTTTCGTCCGGCAGCGACTCGAGGTCGTCTTTGCGATACTCGACGCCAAATCCAGCAGCAACCATCCCGCCCGGTAATTCGAACAAATCACCCGTAAGATACGCGGTCAGCACAGTCTGCTTATAAGTAGTCTCGAAATCCCGGCTGTCAAACAGGTAGTCGCGCTCAGCCTGTGATGCAAACTCACCATTGACGATCGGATCCAGCAGCGAAGCCGCGAATAAATTGACCGGTACACAGCCGTTCTCCGCACCGAACGGCAATGGAGTGCCGGTGTCATTCTGACACGGCGTATCACCCAGAGCGGAATTAAAACCCAATGCGTGATCCAGCCTGTCTTCACGGATGCCGTTGCGAGCGGACGTCCCACTGGATTCTGAATAAATACCAGCAACTTCGAACGACCAATTTTCCACGGATCCGATTGACAATCCCGGCAAATCACCAGTAACGCCAAGGACGATGCGCGTCTGATCGAGATCCACGTCCACATTATTGCGGTCACCTCGAACGTACACTATGTGCTGTGGGCTACCGACAGCTCCAACCGGGCCGTTAAGACCGAGTATGCCAAGCACAGCTAAGGTTTCCGGGCTACACGGGGCGATGCCGAAAAACACGCAAAGGTCGCCGTAGGTAGCTCCGAACTGGGCACCGAAAGGCTGTGGCTCCACCACAAAGTCATCCAGGTAATCCGGGTTCGTGAGCAACTGGTCATGACCCAAACCACAATCAACACCGCCTACAGCAGCGGGATTGCACGGGTTAAAAGGATTATTTGCCGGGATCGCAGGAAATAGCGGTGGTGCGCCCGTGTTATTATTGAATTCGCGACGCCCGAACTGAACCTCAAAAAACGGCGTAATATTTGCCTCACCTTCAAAAGTGTATTCACCGAAAAGCATCGCCGCTGTGGTTTTCCGCTCCCCGAAGAGGTCTCTGAACTGCACTTTGTCGGTTAAGGAGTAGTCCCGGAAATTGACATCTGCTACGCCGTCGTTGTCTAAATCGATGATCGCGGATTCCGCCCAGTCGGACCAGTTGGGCACGCCCGCGTTGGTGGTGCCCGGCGTATAGAAATACGCTTCGGAAAACCCAGATCCCTGGAAGATCGTGAACAGGTCCGCGCTGCCTTTGCAGTCATCCCATGGCATTTTCCGGAGCACTTCCTGCCAGACCGACTGACTCCTGACAACGCCGTTTTCGTCGATTTCTGCGTGACGATCACATTTTGAAGTCCATGGACGTTGGTCCAAAGTCACCCTGTCCTGGTGGGTGTACTCGGCACCAAAACCGATGAAACCTCTGTCAAAATTCTTGCCCCAGGTTACCGACAGTGTATTTTGCACGCCGCCGCTTTGCTGGGGCACGCGGGAAAACCCTTCAATCTCAAGGCCGTCAAAATCCTTGCGCATTATGATGTTCACCACGCCGGCAACCGCATCAGACCCGTAAATCGATGACGCGCCGTCGAGCAGAAGGTCATATTGTTGAACAAGAGACGCCGGCACCAAACCAAGATCCGGAGATATCGGCGCACCTTCAACACCGGCCGGCGCAACACGTCTACCGTTAATCAACACGAGCGTGCGCGCACTGCCAAGACCACGCAGGTTGATGTTGGTTTGGCCTGGACCGTTATCCAGAACAAATCCGTTGAAAGTCAGATCGATTTGCTGCCCCGCCGCCGCGGTTGACTCCTGCAAGATGTCACCCGCGTCCATCAATCCGACTTCTCGGGATAGCTGTCCCGAAATTATCTGCAAAGGGGCTATGCTCGTATAGGTATCTCGCTTCAGGCGAGATCCAGTAACGATGACTTCATCAACTGTACGTTTATCTTCCAACTCAGCCTGATCATCCTTAGTTCCGTCGTCATCTTGAGCAAACAACATCGGCGCGGCCAGCAAACAGAAACTTGCGAAAACAATGGAAAATGGACTGAGTACACGCGCAAGGATTGCGCGATCTGCATCGACTCTCATTGGTCATACCCCTTATGCTGTAATTATGTGGCGCGGCCTATTAGGTGGCCTTTACGCCAGACAACCGGTCAGTGCCGGTTTTGCCATGTAGGTCATGATGCGAAATTACCACACATAAGTAAATGCCTGAGGCCAATTAACTTTAGAATTGTTCACACACTGTCGCCAAATAACCACACATTCCCGGCTAAAATGAGATATTAGTTCCGCATGTAACGAGGTCGACGAGCAGCGGCATCTGCCGCCCGCCGAAGCGATTTTGGCAGACGTGCGAATTGCGGTATTATGTGAGCTGGCGCAAAGAAGTTTTTCTCGGTTTCAGCCAGATTCGGGGACATGCTGGGTACACCGTCACGCAACAACCTGAATAAGATCGTCGTCCTCAACCCCAAAGGAGGTTGCGGCAAGTCAACATTGGTGACGAATCTTGCCGCCATTTATGCCAGGAGCGGCGCTACTCCTGCCATTATGGACTACGATCCGCAGGGCTCAACGATGGCCTGGCTGGCCAAACGACCCAAAAACCGCCCGGAAATTCACGGCATCGCGGCCTACAAGAACTCCATGCAGGCAACGCGAAGCTGGCAGCTGAGGGTTCCGAATAACACAGCCACTCTAATAATAGATTCACCGGCGAGCCTGTCGCACGATGACTTGCGGGAGCTGACCCGCGATTCTACGAGCATCCTGGTACCGATATTGCCCTCGGCTCTGGATATACATGCGGCGGCGCGTTGTATTGCCGATCTTCTACTGGTCGCAAAAGTCGATCGCCGTGAGCGCAAGCTTGCGGTTGTCGCCAACCGCACACGCAAGAACACCAAGAGTCTTGCCAAACTTATCCAGTTTCTTGATTCGCTGGGCATACCGATCGTCGCAGTCTTGCGCGACAGCCAGACCTTCGTGCGCGCCGCTGACGAGGGCGTGGGTATCTGCGAAATGCAACCCTCGCGCGTGAAACAGGATATGGAACAGCTGGATAAGATTATCAGTTGGCTGGACGCATGGCCCGATCGCCGCCGCACGTCGAACGCAGCGACTGCAATTAACCGCCAGCCACTGTCGGAACGGAGCAACCTGCACAGAACTCAGTTTGGCTCCGCCTGAATCTCCGCAAACAAATCAATATCGACGTTGCCACCACTTAACACGATGACAGTCGTCGTGTCAGCCGTCGCTACTTTCGCGGACAGTATCGCAGCCAAAGCCACCGCCCCGCCCGGCTCCACCACCAATTTCAGATTTCGAAACGCGAAGCGCATCGCATGTCGCACCTCGTCATCGCTGACCGTAAGCCCTTTCTGCAACAATTTTCGGTTGATGGCGAATGTTAGCTCGCCGGGCATCGGTGTCTGCAACGCATCGCATATCGAGCGCGCCGCAGGTTCGATGCTCACGCGCGTATCGAGTTCAAGGGAGCGGGCCGTATCGTCAAAGTCAGCCGGCTCTACCGGATAGACGAACACGTCTGGAAATCGGTCCTTTAGCGCAACCGCACTGCCCGAGGAAAGCCCGCCACCGCCGCAAGGGATCAATACCTGGTCCGGCGGCAACTTCAGAGCCGCTGCGTCTTGTGCAATTTCGAGTCCGACCGTTCCCTGCCCGGCTATGATGTGTTCGTGATCATATGACGGCACCAACGCCGCATCACGATCGACTGCAATGCCACGGGCGATGGCTTCGCGATCGCCCGAATAACGGTCATATGTGATGACCTCCCCGCCGAGTTTCCGGGTGTTTTCGAGCTTGGCCCGGGGCGCATCTTCGGGCATGACGATCGCAGTCTTGATGTTCAACAAACCACCAGCGGCCGCGACACCTTGCGCATGGTTGCCTGAGGACCATGCCACCACGCCTTTTTTCGCCTGCTCATGCGACAGCTGGCGCAAGCGATTGTAGGCACCCCGAATCTTGAAGGAGCCCGTCACTTGCAGACACTCCGGTTTGATCAGCACAACACCACCGGCAATCTGATCGAGTTCAAAATTGCGCAGTAACGGTGTTCTGACGCTAATCCCGCTGAGCCGCTTCGCCGCGGCCTCGATATCGCTGATATCGATCATGAGTGTGGTGTCAAGCGGTCAATTTTCGCGGCACAGATGAAATCGTTGTCGGAAAGGCCGTTGATCGCATGCGTCGTGTAGCTGACCCGACATGAGCCATAGCTTATCGTCAGGACCGGGTGATGCCCTTCAGCTATGGCAACCCACGCAACTGCATTGGCAAACCCGAGCGTGCGGCTGTATGCCGGAAAATCGAACTTTCTCGATATCTCCAGGCTGTCGTCGCTGAGTGACCAGTCTTCGTGCAACGCACCCAGCAGTGCTGCGATTTGATCGCCCTGCAGCCCATCCGTTTCCCCGTCGCAAGGCTTGCAACGGCGGTCTGCCAGTTCATTCGATGATTCATTCGACATCTCGTTCTCCCCTTATCGTTGGCAACATTAGCAACGACGAATGTCGCGCGCCATAAGTCGCACGCGATAAAAAGGGGCCGACCCACTACAGGCCGGCCCAGGCGGAGACTCGAGATGAGTCACAGGGAAGACAGGGAAAGCCGCTAGTAGGGGACGGCCGCGACTGACTGGGTGTTATTGATGAACAATCTGACGCTGACACGGCGCTCGAACGCGTAACTGTCGACAGTCGCATCCTGCGCCACCGACTCACCGTGCGCTGCAACGTTGATGCGCGCCGGGTGAACTCCGGATGCAATAAACAGGTCGCGAACGAACTCCACGCGCTTTTCGGAGAGTTCAAAATTGTAGTCAGCATCGCCACGTTCGTCGGCAAAGCCGTCGAGCTGAATGCGAATATCAGGCATGGTCGCCAACGCACTCGCCATCTGCGTCAGCCGGTCTCCAGTTGTATCCGTCAGCGCAGACTCGTCGGTTCGAAACAACAAATCCATTGCGATACCAGCCTGCATCAAGCTAAGCAACTCGGGGCGCGCAACCTGACGCAAGCGCTCTACTTCGCCGCTGAGCTTGTCGATGTCATTCTCGAGAGTTGCAACGCTATTGCGCGAACCATCAAGCGAGCCTTGCAAAGTGTCGATGCGCTCACCCTTTTTGTGGAATGAATCACCGATCTTCGCGCCAAGTGCCGCGCCGATGATCAGACCAATTGGGCCGCCAGCAACGGCGCCGATGACACTACCGGCCCCTACGCCAATATTTTCCTCTCTGGATGCCCCGCCCGCGAGCGCCGGCGGTGCAATCGTCAGTGTCAGCAATGCGGCTATCGTTATTACTGCAATGGTTGAATTTCGCATGATCATTTCCTCCTCATCGCAGGGCCAAAGGTTGTGGCCTGCTTCGGAGTTCATTACACGGCGAAAAACCGCTACTGATGCGTCTCTATGATGGAAAGGTAGCGATCAATTGTGGCAAAGAGTGGCGCCGGCCACAGGAGCTTGCCTAAATATTCTCGCCACTCAGTGCGACGAAGGTGCCGCCATTTCTCAGACACAGCACGCGCATGAGTGTTGCAAAGCGTTGCGCCGATGCCGGAATAGTTCCGCTACCTTTGAAGCGTCCCGGGAATCCGACGCCGTGTATCCTCACGCGCCGCTGGCCGTCAGCACCCACGCGGTTGATACGGTCAATCGTCTTCACCACCGCGTCAATACTGGTTACGCCCTGAAAGTCGTCACCGAAAACGTAGAGACTCACTTTCTTATCGGCCGACCAAAACGTGCTGATCGCCGCCTGAATTCCATTGACCGGATCGCTGTCGCTGGTGGCCTGCCAGGTGCGCATGCGATTGATGATTGCCTGCCTGCGGCCTGGGGAGTCGGGCATCCAGCGCCCGACAGTGTCCGGAAACATGTAACGACCGTCGTCATTCATGACTTGAATGCCCTTGACAGTCGGATAGGCCTGCAGTGTTTCGCGCAACTTACGCTGTGCCAAATTCCAGCTACCGCGCAACATACTCGGCGAGGTGTCAATCAGGAAGATGATGTATTCGCTGTCGACAGGCAATCCGGCAATAGCATCGGCATCCGGCCGTCGATAGTACGGCTGCAGTCTTTTTTGTTCCTCAGTCAGGCGCTGCTTCGCGGCCAGCATTTCACCTTCATCGATGGTTTCCTCCTCTTCTTTCTGGCTGGCCTCGTACTGACCCAGGATCTTATTAAGGTCGCCCTCCAGCGACGCAAGGTTGATCTTGGTCGCCTGCGTATCTTCCTGAGTCTTCTTCAGCTCACGGTTCAAAATAGTGGCCGTGCCGCGAATCTGAAACAACTCCTGCTGCAACAGCGCGATGAGTTGCTCGAGATTGGTCTCCGCTTCCTCGATAACCACGGGTTCGTAGATTTTGCTGAGCACCAGCAAGAGTATGATCGCACCGAATCCACAACAGATGCAGTCAAGAAATGACAGGCTGAAAGCTTCAATATTTCTACGTCTTCTCGCCATTGTCTTCTTCGGCCTAGGGCCAGTCCCGGCTTACGCTGATAAATGAACCCCGTGTTCTCATCGCGAGAGACCAAAAGGAAATAGGGGCGTTAAAATCGCCCTCCATCGGATACAGCATGATGTTGACGGGCACGCCGCGCGGCAACTCACGCTCCGCGCTAAAGAACAAATTAAGTCGTTCACCGCCGCCAATCACACTCTTCGATGTTACGGCAGCATCCATAGTGGGCATGCTATCGACTAACAGAATAATATTGTCTGGCGGTGGATTCATGTCCTTCGCAGCCTTGAATGCGGCGTGCATATTGGTACCGTTCTTGGGAACCGTACGTCGCAGGACACGTATTGCCTCGTCAAGCTGTGTGGCGTCATCCGCTTTGAGCCAGATTCCGTCCGTACCCTTGAGAACCGGCTGCGCCACATTATTAAACATGTAAATCTGGTATTCGGTACCCTGCCGGAATTGCGACGTCAGCCAATCCACTGACGCAATGACCTGCCGCCATTTGCGCGACAGCAGCTGTTCAGACTCAGGAAGATTCCTGCGTCGCAAGATATTGACGACCGTCTCGTGCAGCATGCTTGCGGAGCGATCTACCAGTATCATCGTGCGAGAGCCACCGAGCTTCAGGCCCGTCAAATACTGGCGATCGCCGTCACCCTTGAACTGACGGACCTGTCGGCCTGCCGCGTCTTGTTGTTTCTTCAGCGCCAGCAGTCGTTTGATTTCTTCTTCCAGCGACTTGATGTCGGACTGCAGCTTTTCGACCCGTTCGATCTTGGCCAGTGTATCGTTATCGTATTTCGCAAGCTCTGCCTGTAGTTCGGCGATCAGCGCCAGAACAATCGAAATTTTATCCGCGGCTGTCTCGGCCTCAGCATCCAGCTTCTGAATCGAATTGCGTGCCAGGGCCAGGTTCTTGCGCCCTTCCAGCACTTCGATTTCAAGGAGATTCGTCTCGGCCATCAACGCCTGCGTGTCGGTGTCCGTAGTGGCATTGACATGCGAATTGATAATCATAAAGAGCAATATTACTGCGCCAAACCCGCAGCTCATGCAGTCGAGAAACGCTATGCTGAAGGCTTCAGCCGATCTGCGCCTACGAGCCACTGTCTTGCTCCGCCGCGATCAGCCGCAATTCGAATCCTGGCGACCCTACCCGAATCAGATCACCCGTCTGCAGTACGGCCGTACCGTCAATACGATGCCCATTCAGAAAGGTGCCATAGCGACTATGGTCGGTAAGAATGCACTGGCCGTTACTTGCGCTGATAACGCAATGGCGCCTTGATACACCACCCATCTCGAGTTGCAGATCGAGCCAGCGCTCTCCATCCACGGGTTGCGTACCCAGTACCAGTGGCTCGCCACGTAGCGAAAACGCGTTGTGACCGAACAGCAGGTGGGTCGGCTGCCCACCGTCATTGTCAGTGTCGTCTACGCGCACCTGCACTGTGGCCTGGTCCCAGGGTAAATGTCGCGTCAGGGTGATACCGCCACTCTTGTGATCGGCCGGACAACGTTTGATCAGGCCACGCGCAGTAGCGCCCGGCTCCAGGATAAAGACCTCACCACCCACTCGAGTCTTGAGTGTCTCCGCCAGACCCGGCATACGTGCCGCGCGGTCTGTTAGCTGAATGGCCGGCGTATCTTCGGCTTTGTAAAACGCCCGCAAATTACTGACGATGCGTTGGTAGATGGGAGCAGCGGCCGCGATAAGTTCGAGTGATTCGAGTTCGACACGGTGCGTGTTACCGCGATACTCAACTTCTAACGATATCGTTTCCGCACTCGACGCTGCAGCAAGCCACCCGGGCATTCGGTCCTGCAGCATTTGCTCGGTTTCGGCCGTGTGCAACGGATCAAACCGGGACTGCTGGACGAAAGCTTCCGCAATCGTTTTCAGCCAGTTGTCATGGAGCGCCAGCAAGCCCGCGTCTTCAATTACCGCGGATCGTTCTACCTGGACCTGGCTCTCCTGCAGCAGGCGCGTTAGCATCGTTGTGTGCAAGCTGAAATCAATGTGCGTGAGCACAGCGTGCTCATAGCGCCGCCGCGTCGCGGCTACGGCGGCATCAACCATCGCAACGACCGGAATCTCGAGTTCCGCAGCAATGCCGAGTAACAAGCCGAGGTTCTCGTTCGTCATATACGATGGCACCGCGACCGCGAGGCGATCGCCATATGGCGACACCGTCTTCCATAGCTGCTCAAGTTGCCGACTGACGAGGTCGGCATTGCTCAAATGGTGAAAGCGACGGTCGGGCAATGGCTCGGTATGCAGATTGGACCAATAATGATATTGCATCCAGCGGGGTTTCAGGCTCGCATTCGCGAACGCCGCCGCGCCGGTGACCAGGCGATCGTCGTCGAGCAACGCAAAGCCCGGCTCCCTGTAAAGAACTTTCTCGCCGCTGAGGACGAGAATACCCGCATCGTTCAAATGTGCAGCAAGCAAACCCATTGCCAGATCCTGAGCCCTCTAGTCCGCCTTCATGTGCCGTATTACCTTTTCGTCACAGTAGCTTTCGCTGTCGAAAACCAGTCGTTCCTGAGTGAGTTGCAATTGATGCACCAGGAACATCAGGAAAATACTGATGATCAAGGCGATATAGGTCGAGTTGAACGCGACGCCGAGACTTGCCGTTACGCCGGCAATATCACCTTTCACGGCTTTGTCTGCCTGTGCCAGCGCCTCACCAATACCGCGCACAGTGCCGATGAATCCAATGGATGGAATAGCCCAGGAGATGTAGCGAATCATCGACAATTCGGATTCCAGGCGGTCTGCCTCAGACTCGCAGATAGTGTGCGTACTGGTGGCTACATCCTGAATATTACGCGTCGAACTAAAGCGTCGCAGTGCGTTTAGCAACGCCCTTGGCAGAAGCATCTGCTGCCGGTCCTCGGGCAGCGCCTGGACCTGGCGCGCGAATTCGCGCGTGTCCTCGGGAAGTATTCGCATGCCTTCGGCGATCGGCACCAGATCGACTTCAAGTAGCCGTCGTTCATTCCTGACCTTAACCGTCTTGTAGCCCATGATAGCGAGCGCCCAGAACATCAGAATAAAACAGGACTCCTGCTCGAGATCCTTGACCAGAATCCAGACGCTGCGACCACGCACAAAGTCCGGGTCCTGCTCTGCCATGATTTTCTCCTGTTCGATTATTTGTGCCGCATTGGGCCGCACAACCGAGACATAGAACGCATGTACGATGATTATCGCGATAATCAGCGCAAACAACTGAAACACAAACTCAACAGGGAAATGTTTCTTGTTCATTAGTTGCAAACTCTCCAGGCTTTGCTGTCAAATGTCCGTTGGGTAAGGCACAGACTGTTCATAGGTGACTTCATCCGACGGAATGAAATCACCCTCATCTGCTTGCGAATAAGTGTCGCTCTCGCCTATTTCGTCAACATTGATTTCGTCCGCAGAATCGGTGTCAGTCGTCTCCGTCGAGGATTCTGTGGAGCTGCGTTCGCCGGTCTCGGAATCCTGCGCCACGATCGGTGCCGCAGACAGCAGCATAAGCATTAGCAATAAGCGAAACATAATCACATCTCCATCAATGCCGCGAGGCCTGTGCAACGAAAACGACTAATAGTCTCACGAAAACTCAGTCCGCGTTGCGCGCGATACGAAAGCCAAGATCCGCTCGCCGTTCCGCGCTGTAATCGCGATAACTCAATCGCAGCTCGGTCTCGCCAGCATGATGCCAGCTCGAACCGCGAACGACATGACTGGTGCCGCGCTGCGGACCCGTAGGATCAACAACCGGCGTGGTTATCCCAGGTGTAGGGACCGTATACCAGTCGTTTACCCACTCCGCGACGTTGCCGCCGCCATCGAAAATTCCGATCGGATTGGCCTTGAAAGTGCCAACCGGCGCTGTCGACGCATAGCCATCGTCATAGGTTGGCAGAATGGAAGGCACCAGTTCTCGCGACGTCCTGTCCGCGTAGTTGCCGCTGTTCTTAGGTGGCGACCATTTGGCACCCCAAGAGAATTTCAATGCCTGCTGCCGCTCCGCGTAACGTATCGCCCAGACCCACTCCGCTTCGGTAGGCAGACGGTAACCATCGGCGAATGGATATCTCGTCACCCAATGACCGAATTCTTCACGGTAGACCGGCGACCTGCCTTCCTTCTTGCTGAGCCAGTTACAGTATTGAACCGCGTCAGACCAACTCACATTCGCGACGGGATTGTCGTCTGCTGCCAGCGACGGGTGTACATCCGCGCCAGAGTCGTGATTCTTGCGAAACTGCGAAAATTGTTCGTTGGTGACCTCATGAATGCTGATCATGAATGGCGTCGCGATTGTCACAGGCCGAATGACCTCATTTGCCCGCCTGCCAACCTCAGACCGTGACGCACCCATTGAGAATGTGCCACCCTCGACACGGCGCAGCGTTTGTCCACCTGCCGTTTTCAAAGTGGTTGCCACGGCGTCGCGCGCGATTGCTTGCATCGATCGTAGTTGCGCGGTAAGCGATTGCGGATATCCCGGGCGCGGCGTCACTGTACGCGACCAGCTACGAAAGCCGTTCCGCTTAACCTCAATGCGATGCGGTGCGGAACTCAGACGAAGAGTCGTCTTGCCGGTGCCGCGCGCACGCCCGTCAACGTAAACGGTTGCATCTTCAGGCTCGACCGTGACGGTTACAGTCCCGACTCGCGCGGACAGATCAACCGTAATCGATTCGCTTGCGGCAGATTGCAAGCGCAATTTGCGACTGGTGACTCCGTATCCTGCCTTCGACATGCCAATTTCATAATCGATGTCCGGGGTCAGTGAAAGCGTTATCGGTGACTGACCGCGATAGCGTCCATTGACGGTCACATTGGCACCGCGCGGTATCGTCTTCACGAGCAAGCGCGCATCCGCCGGTTGCAGTCGAATCAACGGCAAAGTCTGTGCGACATTCGGCTTGGCTATGACGTTGCCGTCCCATGCACTGAATCCCTCGCGCACAACTGTCAGGTCATGCTTGCCTTCCAATAACTGCACCACGGCCGGAGTAACGCCGACCTTTTCGTCTCCGGAATAAATGCTTGCGCCGGCCGGCTCGGAGCGAACATCGACGTCGGCCCAGCGCGGCACCAGCTGTACGTGCAGTATGTCTTCGCGATCAAGCCCGGCGACAGCAATGATGTCCTCAAACGGCAGGTAACGTTCGGACTGCACCTGCACCTGGTGATCTCCTGGCTGCAGCTCGATCGGACCGTATGGCGCTTTGCCCACCAACGCGCCGTCAATGGTGACCAGGGCATCCACCAGGGGCTCGGTAAGCACCTGTAACTGACCCGGCTTCTTGCGCATGCGCAGCCTTACCGTCATAGACTGTTCATCCCCAACCACGAACGTCTGGCCAATGTCGTAGTAGCCTTGCTTTTCTACTTTGACCAGGTAATTGCCCTTGCGCAGCAAAATGCGGTCGCTGATCGGCAGCCGAAACCATCCGCCTTCAATACTAAAGCTATCCGGATCCGCCGGGTCGATCTCGAAGTCGACAGACTTGGATGTAAACAATAAGAACGAAGCCAATAACAGCGCGAACAAACCACCACCAACGATCATTTTCAGCGGGCTGTGTTTCGTTGCAACCGTGCTCGCCGACGTCCCTGCAACACGACGAAATGCCGTCGGCAAAATGGCCTCATCATCCGGCCGCTCTGCATCACCATCGAGCTGCGGTGGCTTTGTCACATAAGCACTGTCTTCAAGCTTGACGTCGATAACAACGCGTTGCGCGTCGACGCTGACGCTAATCCGGCTGCCGAAAAACTGCAGCACATCGCCGTCCACGAGGCGCCGGCTTGCCTCCAGGGGGGCACCATTGATCTGCAATGCAGTATTCCGACCGACCGGCTGGACAAAAGGCATGCCGTCGAGCAGATCGAGCAATGCGACGGGTGCGCCTCCCGGGCCCGGCAATCGCAATTGACAATCATTGCCAGTGCCTACGCGCAGCGGCAACTGTGTTCCGTCGAAATGCCGTTCGCCTTCTACATCCCTGATAATTAGGTGATCGAAACTCAAATTTGTTCCTCGCAACGAATGACGACCGGCTCCATTTCCAGCTCCGGTGCGACCCGAAATTCCATACGCACATCGCGGTAGCCTGGGCGCACTCCGACGACCACATAGGTGCCTGGCCGCAGCCTCACTTCCTTCCTCATGAAGTTACCCAATCGGCCGACTCTGTGAATGGATACTTGAGTGACGTTGTCGGACAGCAACGGCACAGTCAATGGCGTGGCCGCACGTTTCAGCAGGCGCGAAAGATCATCGCGTTGTGCGGCAAGCCGCGGGCCAACCTGCGAGCGTACTGTGATCTCGACCACCAGGCGCGTCGCTTTCTCCATTACCGATGGAACGCTAAGACGATCAGGCTCCTCGATGTACTTGTCCAGTTGCTGGTGCAACACAACCATGTCACTTGCCTGACGCAGTCCATCCTGTGCGAACGATAGCGTCGAATCCACTTTCAAGATTTCCTGATAAGTAGTGGCGACAGCCTCCCAGTGCTCGTCGTGTTCCAGCGTCACGGCTTCCTGTTCGAGAATCCGAATACTGTCCAGGCGGATTCCCTGATCAACCTGCAACAACCCGTCTGCCGGCTCTGTGGACGACGGAATCAGCTGTTCCGCCATGCGGAACGCCGCGCGGGCCGCGAGGAAATCCTCGGCTGCGATGGCCTCGAAGCCTTCCGTCATGCGCTGGTCGAACGTCATTTTGTTGCGTATCTGCCGTACCCGGTCCAGCCCTTCCTGAGCCGGCAGCCACAGTGAATCCAGCTCTATTGCCTGCTCGAAACTCCTTTGGGCGGCGGCCAGCTCCAGATCCTCCTCATAGCCCAGACCCTGGTCAGTCAAACGCAACACGGCTTCAAGGTTTCTTGCTCGCTCGTATCCTGCGACTGCGCCCGGATGATTCGGTGTGATGGCCACAGCAAGTTCGAACCAGCGCAAGGCTTCAAGCCTGTCTCCGGCATCGAACGCAATTGTGCCATCGGCATACGCTTTCTGAAACGTCGGTTCGATGCGGTCGTACAGTGGTTCAATGATTGCCAATGCGCCGAGGTACTGCGCGTCCGCGGTAGCAAAATCCTTCTCAAGGTAGGCCTTGTCGCCTTGCGCATACAATTCTTTGGCTTGCCGAATTTCCACAACGGCCCAGCGTTCCACACCCCGCGCTTGCAGCACCTCGAATGCCGACAGCAGCTCACCTAGAGTCAGTTCCGCGACGAATCGGGCGCGTTCTTGCTCGTCAAGACCACTATAATCCGCCGCGTTCTCGTTGAAACTAATGTCGTCGTCGCCCAGCGTTCGCGTGGGTAGAATGGTTTCGCTCCTGGCGCCCCGCCGCTCGATCGGCAGTGATGATTCTTCACCGAAGTCATCGGCAAGCACTTCCGTTTGCAAATCCCCGGCAGTCTCCGGCACGCTCGTGCCGACCGTCTGCTCGACGTCTTCATTACCGTTATCGGGTAAGACGAAAATCACTGCCAGCAGTATTGATAACAACAACAGCAACGAGATACCCAGCGTTTTTATGTCGATGCCACCTGCCGGCAGCTCGACTTTGGGTGCAGTCTCATCCCCGGTCCGTCGGGTCGGGTGAATGGACTCAACGGTTTCAATCACCTCATCAACCACGCTCGACCGGGTGCCCGCCGCAATGCTTGCGGATCCCGGTTCAAACCCGGCAGCTCGCAACTCGTCTGTCACGGTCCTGGCAGACGGCCTTTTGGACGCATCTTTATCGAGCATGCGGGCAACAAGATCTTGCAGCGCAGCCGGTATGCTGGAGCCATCAGCTGCACGCATCGGCTCAGGCACTTTGTTACTGATGTCGGCGGCAATAGCAGCGGAAGAATACGGTGGCTGACCTGTGACCAACTCATAGATCAGTCCGCCCAAGGCAAAAATGTCGTCAGCCGGCTGCGATGCTTGCCCGGCCAGTGACTGCGGGCTCTGTGCGATGAGCGACCCTCCGGCCGCACTTTGTCCTGCCGCGCCAGCGACGCCGAAGTCGCTGAGATACGGCGCGCCATTGTGATCCAAAAGGACGTTGCTGGCCTTGACATCACGATGCACAATGCCCTTGCCGTGCACATAGCGCAGAGCGTCGGCCAGCAGTCCTATCGGCGCCAAAATCTTGTCCAGTGGCATGCCGGCAACAGCCCTGAGATCAGGACCATCGATGAACTGCTGGCTGTAAAAAGCGACTCCGTCTTCGCTGTGAAATTCGAACACACGCACGATATGCGCATGCATCAGGCGAATCTGGGTCTGCCATTCGCGCCGCAATCGATCGTCAATCTGCGCGCCGCCGGATGCCTCTCTGCCCTGCCTGATCTTGAGGGCGACGAACGCAGCTGTAAGCCGGTCCTTCGCGAGCCACAACTGTGCCTCACCACCGCCGCCTAGCCTGCGATCCAGTGTGTATCGGTCGGCTAGCTGCGTCCCTTTTATGAGTTCAAGCATTTCGCCCCGACTGCTTATCCCGTTGGTTCGGGCGCACGCGTCGGAACACCGACTTCGATAGACTGGGTAAAGCCGGTTTCCGCTTCATAGAGTTCCCTGAGCAGTCGCCGCCAGCTTTCGTATTGCGCGGCGGCGGTTCCTGTCAGCCGGCGCTCCTGACCTTCAATATTGACGACCATTGGTGCCGCTTCATTACCGAATGACTCAGATAATTCTGCGATCGCGTCCAGGTGCATGCCGGCGTCCCGATTTCGATTTATCGCAGCCCAAATCGTATTGATGCCACGCGATATTCCCTGATATTGCAAAGCTCTATTGATGTTATTGGTATTGCGGCTGCTTGAGCCTGACGTATCGATCTGCGTTGCGCCCGCCAGAACGACCACCCCGATCAACGCCTGCATCTGCGCCGAGCGCTTGGCCTGGCGATAGTTGATCGATTCCTGCCGGGCGTTCTTGCGCCAACCGCGATACGGAATCGCGATGCCATAGTAAAAATTGGCGTAATGCTCGTTCAGGGTGTCAACCACAAGACGATCGCGTTCACGAATCTGCCGCATACGCGCCACGGACGGATCATTTTCGGCCGGCAGCCTGATAACGGTCACAATGCCCTCATCGTCAGTCCCCAGGTAGGCGTCATACGGCACGGGCGACATGTCGGCAAAGAACTGCAATTCCGAAATCTGCCGCGTGCGCTGCAATTGTTTCTCCGGCAGCTCTGCCACAAATAATTGCAAGTCATTGGCGATATCGTTGAATACTTTCTGGTATGGATCCCTGCGCCGGTCGCGGCGGTTGGAATATGACGTCATGCCAGTCTGCGTTTCGTAACGGCGCGAAAACCAATGACGACCAGCCGCATCGTGCACAGAAATATTCAGCGTAAAATATTCGCCATCAGACCGTTCGATAGCACCACTAATGATCACATCAGTGAATGCGTTAATCGATGGAATGACACGCACCGCGCCCCAGTGGCCGGTGCCCTGCAATGTCGTCTTGAGGTGATACGGAACATACTTCGATTCTGCATGGCGGATATCGGCATAGATGCCTGTCTTTTCCGGCCTGTTGTTCTCCGGCACACCAGCATCAAATTCCACAATGCCGATATCGAGCAACATCGCTTCGTCGATGGTCGTAGCTGCGACGACCAGCTCAGTCTCCTCTGCGACAACGAGTTCCTGCACAGTACAAGCAGTGCCCAACAGGCAAAAGACGGCTAACAGCAATATGTTTCTTATCATTTTGGTTGTCGGTCCTACTTCATGCCCTTGTACTTGCGATATTCCTCCCACAAGCGGTCGCGCAATTCAGGATCATTTTCTGCCAGTGCTGCTTCACGAAGTTGCCTTGCAACGATGTCATCATATGCGGTGAGATCGATATCATCGGGCGTGCGCATTTCGATATCCTGCTCGCTCATGCCGTCGAGCGGGCCTTTCGTCTCGCTTTGATCAGCATTGGCGACTCCACCACCACCGCCGCCGCCACCGCTACTGCCAGCCATTGCGCCGGCCGACTGCTCACCGAGGCTAATCGTACCGCCGCGGCCGCCGCCGCCAAAGCCCTCAGTATTGCGGCCAACTGATGACACCTTGCGCTGCTCCTCGCCCAGTTCTTCGTCAAATTCCCCTAAGGACTTGTCGAGTTCGCCTTCAAGTTCCGCCGCGCGATCAGCGTCGCCGCCGCCAGGAAACTCGCCAACGCTACCGGCCCCGGACTGGCCGTCGCCACAGCCCATCCCCGCCATGCCGCCACCGATGCCGCCGCCGACGATGCCACCATCGTTGCATTCTTCACCACCTGCCGCACCCAGATCACCGCCTTGCGACATCGGACTCTGACCGCCAATGGTGCCGCCGCCACCGGATACACCGCCACCTGATGAGCCGCCACCAGAGGAACCACCCCCGGACTGGCCTCCCGACTGGCCACCGGACTGGCCTCCCGACTGGCCGCCGGACTGGCCACCGGACTGGCCACCGGATTGG
>JACZTO010000041.1 GCA_022573655.1 Pseudomonadota bacterium | reverse complement strand
ATGTCCTCTTTGCCTTTGCGGTTACCGCATCAATGCAACTTGTCGGCGTTTATCTCGTTTTCGCCAGCCTGATCATTCCAGCACTAGCAACACGCAAAATAGACACTCGTGGCGTCCGGCTGGCTTTTGCCTATGGTGTCGGAATAGTTGGTTATGTGTCGGGGCTCGTGCTGTCCACCCGCCTCGATTTGCCGGCAGGCGCGGTTATCGTCTGGTGCCTGGCCGCGGTTGCAATCTTGTTTGCCGTGCTAATCCAGCCCACGCTGACAAAGCGTGGCGTCTGAACTGGGGTGCCATGTCCGCACTGCCGATATCAGAGGGGATTTCTTGAACTTCTCCGCCAAGAGCATACAAATCTCGTGGGCGATCTTTTATTGTAATGTCCTTTGGTCGGCTGCAACGGCGGCGCCCACAATTCCGGCGTCGTTGCAGAATTTCGCAACGTGTATCGTCGTTGCAACTTTGATCGCTTCCTCGTACTGCGAAAATTCTTTGCTCGCCCCGCCGCCGATTATGAAATGATCGGGTGAGAACACCCTGGCGACGCGCTCCAGAAAATAGTTGAATCGCCGCCCCCATGCGTCCCAGGAGAGATTACTTTCCCTTCTCGCGCGGTTGCCCGCATAAAATTCGATCGGCTCGCCGTCCTTGCCGGGCATCCTTCCCAGCTCGATATTCGGAATGAGTTGGCCATTGTAAAAAACGCCACTCCCGAGCCCTGTTCCGATCGTAATCATGATGACCAGTCCTTGGAGCCCAACCCCGGCTCCCAATCGCATTTCCGCGATTCCTGCAGCATCAGCATCGTTGAGCACGATAAAGGGAAGCCCGGTTGCGTGATTGAACACGGCGTCAATCTGTGTATTTCGCCAAGCTTCGTCGATATTGCCTGCCGTTGTGGCCCTCCCGTCGATGACGACTGTGGGAAAGCAACATCCAACGGTGCCTGAATAATCAAATTCATCCACCAGCTGTCCTACCGTGGCAACGACATTTTCTGGTGTTGACGGATCCGGCGTGTCGATGCGGCGCCGTTTGCCGATCAAGTGACCCGCGTCGGTATCGACAAGTGCCGCCTTAATACCGGTACCGCCGACGTCTATGCCAAGAATGATCGCCATGTCATCGTTTTAGTCCGGCAAGTTTTCGCCACCATCGTCCATTTTTTCGGGGCGTTTCCAATAAGCGTACTGCGGTGTCCAGTTGTCCGCGCCCAACCCGGCGAGCCCCAGCAGGCCCCACATTGAGCAATAGATATCGCCCGGACCAAATATGCAGCTGTTCTTGCGAGTGATCTTGTCTCCGTCCCGCTCATAGACGACCGCTCCGGGCGTATTCTCGGCGCCATCCAAAACGGTCTGTTCAGATATGTATTTGCCACCACCATGAGAGGCCAGGCGGAAGCGCCAGTCTCTTGAATTCGCGAACTGGCGCTGCAACTCCGGCGGATCTTTTGATACCAGGACAACGGACATCACGGACTCAAGATGTTGCAGGAATCCGTTGAAGCCATCCGCCCACAGCGTGCAGTAGCGGCATCCCTGGCCCATATTGTGTATGAGCAGCAACTGCTTCTTGTCTCCGAACATTTTCAGCAAACTGGTTGCACCGTCAATGGTCGAAAATTCATAGTCTAGAACTTCGTCGCCGGCGCTTGCTTTGCGCAATTCGTTCAGCTTCGCCGTGAGCTCGAATATCTGCTTTTCGAGTTCGGGAATTTCTGTGTTTGCCATGTCGCCCGCTGTTACGACTGCGGGTTTCCTTTGGTCGTGTCCAAATACGATTTAAGCATCTCGAGCGGAATCGGGAACACGATCGTGTTCGTCCTTTCGTTCGATATTTCCTTGAGCGTTTGCAGGTAGCGCAACTGCAAGGCGTGTTCTTCCGTGGCCAGTATCCGGGCCGCTTCCGACAGCATCGTAGCCGCCTGTTTTTCGGCCTCGGCGTTGATAATCTTGGCGCGTCGTGCACGTTCGGCTTCGGCCTGTTGTGCAATCGCTCGAATCATGCTTTCGTCAAGATCGACGTGTTTGATCTCGACATTGGCGACCTTGATGCCCCAGTTGTCGGTGCGCTTATCGAGCAGGTTCTGAATATCGGCATTCAGTTTTTCGCGTTCCGAGAGCATGTCGTCGAGCTCGTGCTGGCCGAGCACCGAACGCAGCGTTGTTTGTGAAAGCTGGCTGGTTGCTTCGAAAACATCCGCCACGCGAATCACGGCTTTCTCGGGGTCAACGATACGGAAGTAGATGACCGCATTCACTTTGACTGAGACATTGTCGCGTGAAATCACATCCTGAGTCGGAACATCCATCACGATGACCCGCAGATCAACCTTGGTCATTTTTTGAATGCCGGGAAACAGGATAATCAGTCCCGGACCCTTGACCGTCTGGAAACGTCCGAGCAAAAAGATAACGCCGCGTTCGTATTCCTTCAGGATCTTGACTGTGTTGTAAAGTATGACGACGGCGAACAAGATGATCGATACAGTCGTGATGTACGGCATGAGATTTTCCTCAAGAAGTATTTAATTCATGTTTGCAGCAGGGCATCATCGGCTTCGGCAACAGGCTCAACCTCGAGTATCAAACCGTCCATCGCACGCACGATAACTTGCTGGTCTTTCTCGATGGCGACGCTGCTTCGCGCGGCCCAGGCCTCGCCTTCGAGCCAGATTTTACCCTCGTCCGTGAAGTCCTGCATTGCGGTGCCGATTCCACCGATGATCGAGTCTTTGCCCGACACGGCGCCGCGCCTGCGCAATCTCAGGATGTAGCTGATGAGCCAGATAAATAACAGAGCGAAGGTGGCCGCGAGTAGTAAGACGAATGTAATCGAGATTCCGAATCCCGGTACGCCACTGTCGAACATCATGATTGCGCCGAACACGAACGCAACGATCCCCCCGAGTCCAAGCGCACCGAAACTCGGCGCGAATGCCTCGGCGGTCATCAGCCCAATACCGACAATCATTAATGCGAGGCCGGCGTAATTGACCGGCAAAACCTGCAAACCGTACACGGCAAGCAGCAAGCAAATAATGCCAACAACGCCTGGCACGATGGCGCCGGGATTCCAGCCTTCGTACATCAATCCGTATAGTCCAATCATACCGAGGAGCAGCACGATCTCCGGGCTTGCTACTGCTGATAATATCCTGATGCGCCAATTCGGCGCGAACTCTTCGATGCTGACATTGTCAGTCACGAGCGTCACAGTTTCCGAATTGACTTCAACTTCGTGGCCGTCAACCAGTCGTAGTAGTTCTGCGCGATCTTCAGCGATGAATTCGATAATGTTTTGTTCCAGCGCTTCGCGGGCCGTCAGCGTTGCAGCGTCAGTTACGGCCTTTTCGGCCCAGTCGGCATTGCGTCCATAACGTTCCGCCAGGCTGCGAATATAGGCAATGGCGTCGTTGAGCACCTTGCGCTCCATTGCAGTGCCGGACGGTGGTCCATCGGCGTCATCGTCCGTTTCTTCATCATCCGATGTCGAGGGCGTTGCGTCGTCGCCGCCCAGAGAAACCGGTGTCGCCGCGCCAAGGTGCGTGGTCGGCGTCATTACGGCGATGTGGCTGGCGAGCAAGATGTAGGTTCCCGCACTGTCGGCGCGTGCTCCGGCCGGGGTGACATAGGTCGCAACCGGTACGCTGGAACCGAGAATGGCTTGAACGATGTCGCGCATGGGCGCCATCAAGCCGCCAGGCGTATCCATATCGATGATGATCAGTTCTGCTGCCGATGTTTCGGCATGCTCGATACCGCTCAGAATGTATTCGGCTGTGGCGACACCGATACCGCCCTTGATCTGAAGTACGACGACATTGCCATCGGCACGTGCCGAGATGGTAGACAAGGCCAGAACTGATGCAGCCAATAATGCAGTGAGTCTCATAGGTCAATAATAGCAGGGAATGTGTCGACCGCTGGCTAGCGGCAAGCACGAATTCGAATAATCGACAAAATTGTCACTTTCCTCCATGATTCGCTGCAAATTCGTGAGAAGGAGGCCCCCGATGGCAAGCAATGCCGTTGACACCGAAAAGAACGTTGCTACGGCGTCGTGGGCTACCAGGACCTTTACGCGTGTCCATGTGCTTCTGAACCGCCTGAGTGGTGGCCGTCTGTTCAACAGCTTCGCAGGCGACGACGTTTGTTTTGTCACCATGACGGGCGCGAAGAGCGGCCGCACAATGACCATACCGCTGATGTTCGTCCCCTATCGCGAGGGCGTACTGCTGGTCGCGTCAATGGCTGGCGGGCCGAGGAATCCAGCCTGGTATTACAATCTCGTGGCGAACCCCGATATTGCCGTGAGTCACCGGGGCCGCAGTGAAAAACTTTGCGCGCGCCTTGCGAGTATTGAGGAGAAACCGGAACTTTGGCCGATCTGCGACCGGTACTATGCTCCTTACGCCGAGTACCGCGAGCGCACGAGCCGCGACATCCCTATTTTCGTCTGCGAGTAGCGGTTCTGTTGTTTGGCAATAATGTGGCGTTAGTGTTTGTCCCAATTTGCGATTGATGCCTCAAGTGTGCCGTCGTCAATCCCGGCCACCCAGTCGTCCTGGACATTTTTGTCCGCGAACACATAGAGTTTCCCATCGTGAACGTGCCACGCATCCGGCGATATATCGGCCGTAAATCCTTTGTTGACGGCGAACGAACAAAAGCCGCCGAATTGAGGCGCATAGGCTTCCGGGTCTTGTTCGAAAAGCAACATGTTTTCAGCACTGGCAAATTGCCAGTCGGCGTCGTCCCAGGTGACCGTAAATTCACTGTTACCGGGCATCGCTTCTGAGTTCTGAATGTACGCGACAGGATCGTAACCCTTGAGGGCAATCCCGGACGCAGTATTGTAGTTGCCCCACATGCCCCAGGAAATTGGTGAGACTTTCTTGACGGTTGCGAACGTGCCAACAACAAGCACCAAAATGCCCACTATTGCAATTATCTTATTTTTCATTTCGCGCTCTCCGCATATCGGCATAGATTCTTATAAGGAATCGAAGAATTTTTCCTGCAACCGGCGTTCTTTGGCATCCGGCAAACGGCCGTGTGCTGCGCCGAAGTTATCGTCTACATGATGCAGTTTGGTCATGCCGGGAATGCTCAGCGTGGCGGCCGGATGACCGACTGCATATTTCAACAGGAATTGCGCCCAACTGTAGCAGCCGAAATCCTCTGCCCAGGCAGGTAGCGGCTGATTGCCTACGGCATTGAATATTCGTCCGCCACCAAACGCGCGGTTGATAATCACGCCCATGCCGCGGTCGGCTGCGAGCGGCAGCAATCGGTCTGCCGCCTCACGTTGTTCCAGTGAATAATTGACCTGGATGAAGTCGAGGTCTTCCTGCTTCATGACCTTCTCGAAGTCTTCGTATTGTCTGGCGCGAGACGTCGTAATGCCGATGTAGCGTATCCGGCCTTCCTGCTGCCATTCGCGCATTACGGGTAGCGCCTCTTTCCAGCCGCGCAGATTATGCACCTGCATGAGCTCGATTTTTTCGGTCTTTAATTTGGCCTGTGATTCCTGCAACTGAGCTTGCGTGTCCTCAGGCCCTCCGGAGCGGTCGGTCTTGGTCGCGACAAACAGGTCGTCACGAATGCCGAGTTCCGCGATCAGGTCGCCGAGCACTGATTCTGAGGTTCGATATCCCGGCGCTGTGTCGATCACGGTGCCGCCCATCATGTGAAAGCGCTCAAGCGCTGCTTTTAGCGGTGCGCGCGCCGCATCAGACGTATCCACGCCATAACGGTTGGTGCCCAGACCGATGATAGGGACCATTTCGCCCGACGATGGGATGGCTTTGCGGATCATGTGTTCAGGACCGGCCAGGGCCTGTGTTCCGCCAAGCGCCGCCAGCGATGCCACGCCAAGTCCTGCCTTGGTGAAGGCGCGTCGATTGATATTCATGGTCTTCCGCCCGATGTTTTGTGTGGGCTATTATGCCCGGCACTGTATTGATGTGCACGACGCTGGCACAATTGCAGACCCTTGACTGAAACGTAGAGGCATCGATGCCGGGACTTTACTTCGAAGAATTTACCGTCGGCCAGACCTTCGATCATCCGATCAGGAGAACCATTACTGAGACGGATAACGTGCTCCTCACGACGATGACGCACAATACATCGCCCCTGCACCTGGACGCCGAGTACATGAAAAACACGGAATTCGGTAAGCCACTCGTCAATAGCTGCCTGACTTTGAGTTTTATGGTGGGTATTTCCGTCGGCGATATTACGCATGGCACGACAGTCGCCAATCTCGGCTGGGACGAAGTGCGTTTTCCGAAGCCGTTGTTTTGCGGCGATACCTTGCGTGTCGAGACCGAGGTGCTTGAATTGCGAGATAGCAAATCGCGCCCTGAAAACGGCATCGTAATTTTCGCGCACCGTGCGTACAACCAGAATGACGAACTCGTCGGCGAGTGCAAGCGCACGGCGCTGATGCTGCGGAAGCCGAAATGACCCGCAGTTTCCTGTTCGTGCCGGCGGATAGCGAGCGCAAGCTGCGCAAGGCCGGCGACGTCGGTGCGGACGCGATTATCCTCGATCTCGAAGATTCAGTTGCTCCGGCTGCATTACCGGATGCGCGCGTACTTGCACGCGAGTACTTGCGCGGCAAGAGCAATGTCTGGGTGCGCATTAATTCGATCGACGGCAGAGAAGCCGCCGCCGACCTCGAGGCCGTCATGCCGTCGGCGCCCGCAGGTATCGTTCTGCCGAAACCCGAAAGTGCGGCAGCAGCTGTTAAGTTGGGCGATCGCATCACAGTGCTGGAGTCCGAACACGGTATCGAGGCGGGCAGCACCGGCATTATTCCGTTGTGTACCGAGTGTCCCGAAGCGTTGTTCACGCTGAACAGTTACATCGGCGCGACGGAAAGGCTGGCTGGCCTGTCCTGGGGCGCGGAAGACCTCAGTGCTGCGATAGGCTCGAGCAGCAATCGCGACGAAGAGGGTAACTGGTTGCCGGTTTACGAGATGGCGCGCTCATTGTGTCTGCTGGCGGCAGCCGCCGCCGAGGTCCCGGCAATCGATACGGTGTTTACCGATTTCAAGAATATGGATGGCTTGCGACTTTACGCTGCCAATGCGCGGCGCGATGGATTTTCCGGCATGCTGGCGATACATCCCGCGCAAATCGAGGTTATAAACACGGTCTTCATTCCGACGAACAAGGAAGTCGAAAACGCGGCACGAATTGTTGCGCTGTTCGCCGAGAATTCTGGCGCGGGTACCATTGCCATGGACGGCAAAATGATTGACCGCCCGCATCTGACTCAGGCGCGTCGCTTGCTCAAAATGGCACAACAAGCCAGGAAAAAATAACAGGACGACACAGCACGATGGAAACACACGTTTATCCGGTTCCCGATGCGGCAAAAGAACGCACCCTGATAGATCAGCAGCGTTATGAAGAAATGTACGCCCGTTCGCTGGCAGACAACGAAGGATTCTGGGCAGAGCAGGCGCAACGTATCGACTGGATCAAGCCGTTTACGAAAGTCAAAGACGTCAGCTTTGCGAAAGATGATCTGCACATACGCTGGTACGAGGACGGCACCTTAAACGTCTGCTACAACTGCGTCGATCGCCACCTGGATGCCAAGGGCGACGACGTTGCAATAATTTGGGAGGGCGACGATCCTGAGCGAGACCTGTCGATTACCTATGCCGACTTGCACGAACGCGTCTGCAAATTCGCTAACTCCCTTAAGGTACTGGGCGCAAAGAAAGGCGATCGCATCACCATTTACATGCCGATGATTCCCGAGGCAGCGGTGGCCATGCTGGCGTGTGCGCGGATCGGTGCGATTCACTCCGTGGTATTCGGTGGTTTTTCCGCTGACGCGCTGGCCGGGCGCATTCACGACTGCGAATCCAATATCGTCATTACTGCCGACGAAGGCGTGCGTGGCGGCAAGCGTGTGGCGCTCAAAGCCAATGTTGACGCAGCGGCAGAGCGCCCGGAGGTCACGACGCTGGAAAAAGTACTTGTTGTGCGCAATACGGGCGCGGACATCAACTGGGTTGCAGACCGCGATGCCTGGCTGCATGAGCTGGAGAGCCAAGTCGATGCAGACTGCCCCTGCGAGGAAATGAACGCCGAAGACCCGTTGTTCATCCTGTACACATCGGGTTCAACCGGCAAACCGAAAGGTGTCTTGCACACGACCGGCGGCTATCTCGTTTACGCTGCAATGACTCACGAGTACGTGTTCGACTATCGGCCCGGCGATATATACTGGTGCACGGCTGACGTCGGCTGGGTCACCGGGCATAGCTACATTGTCTACGGTCCGTTGGCGAACGGCGCGGTCACGCTGATGTTCGAGGGCGTACCCAACTACCCGACGGCGTCGCGATTCTGGGAAATCTGCGACAAGCACAAGGTCAATATCTGTTATACAGCACCGACCGCGATTCGCGCCTTGATGCGCGAAGGCGATGATCCTGTCAAAAGAACGTCGCGCAAGAGCCTGCGCTTGCTGGGTTCTGTTGGCGAGCCGATCAATCCGGAGGCGTGGGAGTGGTACTACCATGTCGTGGGCGAAGAGCGTTGCCCCATCGTTGACACCTGGTGGCAGACGGAGACGGGGGGCATTCTGATCAGCCCTTTGCCAGGAGCCACACCACTCAAGCCGGGATCCGCGACCCGGCCGTTGTTCGGCATCAAACCCGCGATCGTCAATGGCGAAGGTGAACAGCTTGAGGGCGTGGCTGAAGGCAATTTGATCATAACGGACAGTTGGCCCGGTCAGATGCGCACCGTCTACGGTGACCATGCACGATTCTTTGAAACGTATTTCTCGGCATACGAGGGAAATTATTTCACCGGTGATGGCGCGCGCCGGGACGAAGACGGCTACTACTGGATTACGGGTCGGGTAGACGACGTAATAAATGTGTCAGGGCATCGCATGGGTACGGCCGAAGTCGAGAGCGCACTGGTATCGCATCGGGATGTCGCCGAGGCGGCTGTCGTCGGTTATCCGCACGACATCAAAGGGCAGGGAATCTATGCCTATGTCACGTTGATGGGAGGGGTAGAGGCCAACGACGCGCTGAAAGGCGAACTGCAACAATGGGTGCGCAAGGAAATCGGCCCAATCGCCAAGCCGGACTTGTTGCAGTGGGCGCCTGGCTTGCCCAAGACGCGCTCCGGAAAAATCATGCGGCGAATCCTGAGAAAGATTGCGGCTGATGATTTTGGCGATCTTGGAGATACCTCGACGCTTGCCGATCCGGCGGTAGTCGATGATCTGATTGCTAACCGGCAGAATCGCGCTGATTAGAATGAGGTCAGGGTTTTAGATCGTCTTCGGATACCGCTTCCGACATGCTGTTTTCGAGGTCGTCGATAAAACTCTGATCGATCTCCAGGGCACCCGACTCAGATATTGTTGCGACGATGTCATCGTCATCAAATGCCATTTCCTCAGCGTCGGCTGGGACCAGTTTTTGTGTCTTCATTAGATCCGGCTCAACCGACTGATCGTGGCTCTGGGGCGTGATACCGGCACTGCCAGTGCCTTCGCCGTCAAGGCGTCGATATTCTGCCACCTGGCGCTCATAGGCTTTCACGAATTCCTCGCCGAACATCTGCGGGAACCGGCCACCGCCTTTCTCGGTCATGATCGGATACACATCGCAGTAAAGCTGCCAGTACTTCACTTTGGTTGCGAAGCTAAAAAAGCGGCTACTGATCGTGCGATCAAATCCTTCCTGAAGCTCAACGGGATCGAAGCGGTCGGCGAACTCGATAAATGCACTGTTCATCGCATCGAGGAACGCGTTCTGGTGATTCAGCAGGTCTCCGCATACTTCGCGCACTGCATCCTGTGCACCGAGATACTCGCCTTCGCTACCGACCAGCAGTTGCTTGATCAAGTCATTGGTATTTTCAGAGAACTTTATCGGGTTGTTGGCGCGCGGCAAGACCGTCGTCTGATCCAGTCGGAAGGCATTCTTGAGATTCGCGCGGCTTGACAAGAGGCGCGTCGTCCCGGCTACAAATTCGCGCAATACTTGCCCGGCGGCCAGCATCATTTCAGGCCTGTTCACAGACGGATTCAGTTCGGCGCGGCTGATACCGAGACCGTCAAGAAACGAGTCGAACAAGTCTTCGGCTGTCACGCCCATGTCCAATGATTTCTTTGTCTTTTTCGACTTTGAGCTTGATTTCGATTTCGATTTCGGTTTCGGCTCGGGCTTATCTGCTGGCTTGCCGAACAGGGTCGAGTGGAATTCATCGTCGCCCGTTATTTCCTCTTCGTCCAGCAGTTGCACGCCGGTGCGCAGCGACACCTCGTCAACGAGTTGCTCAATATGGTCGGGGACGACCGTCGGTTTGGGTGGCTCGGGTAATTCGAGGCCCTCACCGGTGTCGATGGTGACAAGCATTTCGAAGTCGCCCATGCGCAGCCTGTCGCCATTGAAAAGACGTCGCGGATTACCCTTACCGACGGGATCATCTTCATCATTGATGTAGACGCCGTTACTGCTGATATCGGCAAGGTAATAAATGCCGCCCTGATAATCGATAGTCGCGTGCCGGCCGGATATGAAGTTGTCGGGGTCCGGCAGGATCCAGTCATTGCGCAGCGAGCGGCCAATGGTGCCGCCGTCCTCGCTGAACTCGCATATGGCATCATTGCCCACAAGTTCAGCGTGCTTGCTGACGATTTCGATTTGTAGCGGCATGTGCTGTCCCGACCAGCCCTATTGAGCAAATTTTGCAGCGAAACAAGGAGATGCGATGCCGAGTAGTTCACATAATAGGACCCGAGTGGTGCGTGGTTGGCTCATAATATGAGGATTTTATCCCATATATAGCATTTGGGGCTGAGGATATGAAAGGCGCGCCCTTTTCGGCCGTTTTGGGTAAACTACGCGCCCGCGCGGTGTCAGCCGCGGCAAACATTTACGATGATAGCCGTCAATGCCCAAGAAAAATCTGTTCAAAGTAATTTTCATGAGTCAGGGTCAGGTCTACGAGATCTATGCACGCAGCGTTGGCCACGGCGAGATGTTTGGTTTTGTCGAAGTAGAGGAGTTGGTTTTCGGCGAGAGAACCACCGTCGTGCTCGATCCGTCAGAAGAAAAGATCAAGTCTGAGTTCAAGAACGTCAAGCGTACTTACTTGCCGATGCATGCCATCATTCGGATCGACGAGGTGGACAAGCAGGGTGTGAGCAAGATTAGCAAGTGTGAAGGCGGCAATGTCGCGCAGTTTCCATTGCCGGTGTATACGCCGGGGGACAGCAAATAGAAGCGCTAACCACGCTTGAGTTGCCCGGGCAGCCGGCCCTGTCGAATTTCCGCGTTGCCAGATTGACCCGTGCGCTCATGCGTGCAGATGAACGCGTCAAGAATCTTGAGGCACGATTCGTCTATTTTGTCACTATCAACAGCAACTTATCCCGACAGGACCGCGTGCGGCTGGACGCACTGCTGCTGTCTGGCGACAAGCCAGGCAAGCTGAGCAAGGCCGCCCGACACCTCTACGTCATGCCGCGGCCCGGTACGATTTCACCGTGGTCTTCGAAAGCCACAGACATCGCCAGGGCATGTGACATCGAAGCCGTTGAGCGTATCGAGCGCGGTATCTGTTACGGCGTGAAGTTCGCGGGCAGCGTCTGCGATGAAGATGTGCTTGCATTGTCGAGGCTGCTCTTTGACCGCATGACCGAAGCGGTTTATGACAATGGCGCGAAGGTGCAGGCGATGTTTGCGGCTCAGGAGCCTGCGGCGGTCGCAATTGTACCGTTATCGGCACAAGGGCGCGGCGCGCTGGTCGCTGCAAACACGGATCTCGGCCTGGCACTCAATGACGAGGAAATCGACTATCTCGTGAAGAATTACGCCGACCTGGAGCGTGATCCGACCGACGCGGAGTTGATGATGTTTGCGCAGGCGAATTCCGAACATTGCCGGCACAAGATTTTCAATGCCAGTTGGGTGATCGACGGCAAGGCGCAAGACAAACGACTGTTCGGCATGATCCGTTCGACGACGGAAAAGACTCCGGATGGCGTTATTTCAGCTTACAGCGATAACGCCGCAGTGATCGAAGGCTGGCATGGCGCGCGGCTCATGCCGCGTCCCAGTGACCGTGAATTTACCTACGTCAATGAGTCGATACACATTGTGATGAAGGTGGAAACTCACAATCATCCGACGGCGATTTCGCCGTTTCCCGGCGCGGCGACAGGTTCCGGCGGCGAGATTCGGGATGAAGGTGCAACGGGCCTGGGTGCCAAACCCAAGGCGGGCCTGACCGGATACACAGTCTCGCATTTGCGCATACCCGGTTACGCGCAGCCCTGGGAAGACAATTTTCCCCATCCTGAGCGTTTGGCGACGCCGCTGGAAATCATGATCGATGGTCCGATTGGCGCTGCGGCTTTCAACAATGAGTATGGGCGGCCGAACCTGGCGGGCTACTTCCGCACCTTCGAGGGCAGATTGCCAGGGTTGCCGGACCACGAGATCCGTGGCTACCACAAGCCCATTATGATCGCGGGCGGGGTCGGCAACGTACGCGCGGAGCACGCCAACAAGATCGATGTGCCGGTTGGTGCCGCGATAGTCGTGATTGGCGGCCCCGCGATGTTGATCGGTCTTGGCGGCGGCGCGGCATCGTCACTGGCAAGCGGTACCTCGAGCGAGGATCTCGATTTTGCGTCGGTGCAACGCGGCAACCCGGAGATGGAGCGGCGTGCGCAGGAGGTTATCGACCGCTGCTGGGCCATGGGCGAGCAGACTCCAATCCTGTTGATTCACGACGTTGGCGCGGGTGGCTTGTCGAACGCTGTGCCGGAAGCGGTTGATCACAGCAAACTTGGCGCGAAGATAGAGTTGCGTGAAGTTGCAAACGCCGAGCCGGGCATGTCGCCCATGGACATCTGGTGCAATGAGGCCCAGGAACGCTATGTGTTGATTGTCGCAGAGGACCGCATAGAGGATTTTCGATCCCTTTGCGAACGCGAACGCTGTCCGGTCTCCATCATCGGTACTCTTACAGGCGGGCGCAATCTCGTCGTCACCGACAGGGATTTCGGCAATCGCCCGGTCGATATGCCAATGGAAATGCTGCTCGGTAACCCGCCGAAAATGGAACGCAACGTTGAGCGCGCTGCGTTGCCTGACCTGCTTCTCGACCTGTCGGGCATAGAACTCAAGGAAGCCGCGATGCGCGTCTTGAGATTTCCGGCTGTCGCGGACAAGTCGTTCCTGATTCATATCGGCGATCGCACCGTAGGCGGACTGACTGTCCGTGATCAGCTTGTCGGGCCGTGGCAAGTCGCGGTCAGTGATGTCGCGATCACATCGTCCGGGTTTACCGGCAAGACCGGCGAAGCGATGGCGATGGGCGAACGGACGCCCCTGGCCATTAGCAATGCGCCGGCGTCGGGGCGCATGGCGGTTGCCGAAGCGATCACCAATATTGCGGCCGCGGCAATCGATGATCTGAGCAAAGTTCGACTGTCCGCCAACTGGATGGCGGCCGCCGGTCACCCGGGCGAAGATGCCAACCTGTTTGCGACGGTGCAGGCCGTTGGCGATGAATTATGCCGTGAATTAGGCGTCGCGATCCCGGTCGGCAAAGACTCCATGTCCATGCGCACACGATGGCAAGATGACAACGGCGAGCACCACGTCGTTGCGCCCGTGTCTTTGATTGTCTCTGCTTTCGCGCCGGTAAGCGATGTCACTCGCCACCTCACGCCGCAATTGAAGAGAACTGACGA
Organism: Pseudomonadota bacterium; assembly: GCA_022573655.1. Taxonomy (GTDB): domain Bacteria; phylum Pseudomonadota; class Gammaproteobacteria; order Steroidobacterales; family Woeseiaceae; genus UBA1847. The sequence goes on along the minus strand of JACZTO010000041.1, from coordinate 3,569 downwards.
TCACAGTTACCTCCTGCTGTTCGACCTCGGGCAAGGCGCAAATCGTCTTGGTGGCTCGTGTTTACTACAGGCATACCAACGTATTGGTGGTAGTACCCCGGACCTTGCTGACGCGCAGCTTCTGCGGGGCTTTTTCGCGGCGATCCAGGAGCTTAGTTCGCGCGACATGCTCCTTGCTTACCATGATCGTAGTGACGGCGGGTTGTTTGCCGCCGTCGCAGAAATGATGTTCGCGAGCCGGCTTGGTGCGTCATTAGCACTGAGTGGTTCCAGAGAGGAACTGCTCAGGCAATTGTTCAGCGAAGAACTCGGCGCTGTTGTGCAAGTGGCAAAGAGCAAACTGGCGCAAGTACAGATGGTACTGGATCGCTGCGGCGTGATGGTGACGGCTGTCGGCCGCGTTGAAGAAGATTGCAGGCTTACCGTACGCAGCGATGATGAGGTGGTGCTGCAATTGGATCGTGCGACCATGCAACGTGAGTGGTCGGAAATGAGCTACCGCATTCAGGCACTGCGTGATAATCCGGCGACGGCGAAAGAAGAATTCGACCGCATCCTTGACGATGGTGATCCAGGATTGAACGTCAAATTGGCGTTCGATCCGTCCGACGATATCGTACGACCCCTGCGCGGCGACACCAAGCCGCGTATCGCAATTCTTCGCGAGCAGGGCGTAAACAGTCAGTACGAGATGGCGGCGGCTTTCATGCGCGCTGACTTCACGGCTGTCGACGTGCACATGAGTGACCTGCTCAGCGGCCGCGATGCTCTGGATAACTACCAGGGTATCGTTGCTTGTGGAGGTTTCTCTTTCGGTGATGTGCTCGGTGCCGGTGGTGGCTGGGCGAAGTCCATTTTGTATCATTCCCGTACACGCGATCAGTTTGCGGCGTTCTTCGAGCGCAGTGATACCTTTGCCCTGGGTGTGTGCAACGGCTGTCAGATGTTGTCGCACCTGCGCGAGTTGATACCCGGGGCGGACAGCTGGCCACGTTTCCTGCGCAACCGCTCGGAGCAATTCGAGGCGCGTCTGAGCCTGGTCGAAATTGTGGAGAGTCCGTCGCTGCTCCTGCACGGTATGGCGGGTTCACGCATCCCGATTGCCACGTCGCATGGAGAAGGCAGAGCCGTTTTTGCCGATGACACGGCACGGGTCACTTCTTCGTACACGATAGCGCTGCGCTACGTTGATAATCGTGGCGAGGTTGCCAATCAGTATCCGGCGAATCCCAATGGCTCGTCAGACGGCATCTGCGGACTTAGCAACGAAGACGGTCGTGTGACGATCCTGATGCCGCACCCTGAGCGCGTTGCCATGACAAGGCAGAATTCATGGCATCCGCAGGACTGGGGAGAGGATGGGCCGTGGATGCGCATGTTCCGCAACGCACGAATTGCCCTCGGCTAAAGGGGGGGGACAGTGACCCTAACTGTGTGTACAGAAATTAATGAAATATCAGTCAGGGTCACTGTCCCCCTAACTATCAGGCGGATTGGCGCTTGCTGCTGTTTTCGGAGACAAAAAAGCGACGCACTTTGATTGCGCGTGAGAGTTTCCCGTGGCGGACGAAACACTGATAGAACATATCTTTCAGCACCTCCAGCAAAATGCCTGCCTGTGCTCGGTTCAACAGTGGCAATTCTTCGTACTGCCCGGTGCCAAAAAGTACGGTCTTGATTGGTGCGAAGGTATCGTCATCGATGCCAGCAATCTCCTGCGCCTCCATGACCTCTTCGAAAGCGCGCAATTTACCCCCGTCGCCCAGTGCTTCAAAGGAGCCCTTGGCGGCGCGCCGGCACATTGAGGCGAACGCGTTAAAATTGTTGGCGGAGTAGCACGACAAGGCTTCGCGAAACAGTACCTCCGTGTGGTCCGGCAAATACGAAAACGCGAAGCGTTCTTTGGGTCGCTCAAGCTCCACGAAATTGCGGTAAAGTTCCACACGGTTGTCAGCATACTCACGAACGGCAAAACGCAGGAACACGGGCGCATGGCACGCATCGCACTGGTAGACGAGCCCGACGTGCTTGGGTTTGTCACGGATGACTGCAGCCGCATCGGGAAAGGCCTGCGGGCTCATGTGTGCGAACACGCCACAATAGGGGCATTCGAGCCCTATGCGCTCCTCAAGTTCGCTCTCGATCCCCCGATCTTTATCTAAGACAATCGCCATTTCGTTCGATGTATTGTTGTCGTATTCAGTATGCACTATCCAAAAGTGGCCGAACCTCTTGGTTTACATAATCCAACAATCGTTACTGCCCCCAGTCGCCCACGGCTTTTCGTGCGGCTTCATTTACGGGTCGCGCAATCAACGCGTCGCGGCTTAGCGTGACTTCGAATCGAGCCCCGTCTGCCATTGGAACATAGGTAGCGGTTCCATAATATGCGTCGACACCCGGCACCAGTCGTGGAAACTGGCGCGCGACCCGCCAAACGTCGAGTGTCAACTCCTCGGTCAATGCATACACCGTTCGTTGCTCCTTCATCTCGTCGTCGATGTCCGAGTAGCGACCGCTGAGCCGGTCGAGCTGATAAATCGGATCCAGCCCCAGCAGCGTGACGGGTGGCTTCCACAGGACGACGCGTGCGTCTATCTGCCACTCATCACCGCGCAGTTCCAACAAGCGGTCGGGTTCGCCGTCGATCATCAGTCGGGCTGTGAACTCACCCGGTGCGGACTGCGAGAATTCAATCTTGCCGACGACTTGCTCGTCAACCAGTCGGCCATAGCCGTAATAGCTGAATGCAAGCAAAATACTGGCGCCGCCCAATACTGTTGCAACGAGTCCGCCCGCCAGCGAACCGGTTGCCCGCACCGGTCGACGGCGGCGGATGTGGCGTGTCATTGAGAAAACAAAGAACAGCGCGATGAAGGTGAAAACCGCACTGGCCGTCAGCAGCAGATTCATCGGTCGCTCTCCGTTAGCCCATCAGGCGCTGAGTCTCTTATACTTTATTCGATGCGGATTTGCTGCGTCGGAACCCAGTCGTCGCTTGCGATCCTCTTCATAGTCCGCGTAATTCCCGGCGAACCAGACGATCTCACTATTGCCTTCGAAGGCGAGAATATGCGTGGCAATTCGATCCAGGAACCAGCGATCGTGCGAGATCACGATGGCGGAGCCCGGAAATTCAAGCAACGCTTCTTCGAGCGCTCGCAGCGTCTCGACATCGAGATCATTGGTGGGCTCATCGAGCAGCAGGAAATTGCCGCCCGCGCGCAGCATCTTGGCGAGATGCACCCGATTGCGTTCGCCGCCGGACAACAAGCCGATCTTCTTCTGCTGGTCCTGACCGCGAAAATTAAAGCGACCGACATAAGCGCGTGACGACGTCTCGTAGTTGCCAACTTTAATCATGTCCAGGCCGTCGGAGATTTCCTCCCACACGGTATTGTCGCCATTGAGACTTTCACGAGATTGGTCGACACTCGCGATCTGCACCGTTTCGCCAAGTCGCAGCGTTCCGGAATCGGGCTGTTCCTCGCCCGTAATCATGCGAAACAGGGTTGTCTTACCCGCGCCGTTCGGACCGATGACGCCGACGATGCCGCCCGGCGGCAGTT
>JACZTO010000087.1 GCA_022573655.1 Pseudomonadota bacterium | reverse complement strand
AATTAAACGGCACGAGTGATCGGCAACAATGCCTCGCGAGATCTCTTCGCGTTCTGCCAGCGACAGTGACAAGCGCGAGCGTCTTCTCTGCGCTGGCCGTATCCCGCCCGTCTCTGACAGAATACCTTGAACGGATGAATGCCCGCGGTCAAAAAGCCGAGCGATGGCATGCATGGAATCGCCTTTCTGCCAACGATCCCACATCAAGTTTCTTTGTTCTGAGCTGTAGTAAATCCTAGGTCGCTGCTTCATTTTCAACACCTCCCTCTCTATAGTGAGAGTCTAGGTGTTGCATCGACCGGTTGAGATCACCGGCGTATAGCGGACACTCGACGGCTGGTTTTTCCAGGGCTGTAATTTGAACGTCCGCTTTCGTCAATAGCGGTCATTCAAGAAGCATTAAACCATTAGTTCTGAACGGCCGCTTTCGGCCACAAGCGGAAGTTCGTCGGTTTATTGGGACAGGCAACCGCGTACCAAAACAACGGTGCTGATATTACAAACAGGCAGTAGACGGGCTGCGTAACTCGATTTCCTGGCGCGCCTCTTGAATGATTCCGTATATCGGTGTGTCCCTAATGGCTGCAGACATTGCAGCGTCCAGCGTGGCAGCGGCGTCCTCAATACATCCGCGATCTAGTTGCACTTGCGAGAGGTTTCTAAGCCCTATTAGGTGATCGGAATCCATCGACAGCAGCGTTTTGTATGCGCTCTCTGCCGAGTCCAGATTGCCCTGTGCGTAATAGGCATTTCCCAGACCCAGCCAGGCAAGAGAATGTTCCGGCCACCGTTCCGTCGCCGCGCCGTAGCTCACTACTGCACTATCGACATCGCCGACTGCCTCGACAGCGGCGACTGATCGAATGTACTTATCGGCATCCAGCGATGCCGGCAGTTCGCCAGGCTCCAACACCAGAACACCCCAATATTCGGCTCGTTGCCAGGTACGAGCAAATCTGGACGCGCTCGTCACGTGACGCTTCAGGTCACCGGAACGAAGGATAAATTGCCTTTCATCTGCCAAATAGCCAACTACCACCGCATAATGCCAAACGGGCGCACGCTTGCTGCCGAGATTCTGCAGGACCAGCACCGGCCGACCCGCGCGCACTTCGCCAAGTAGCCCTGAAATATTTGTGTCGATTAGGTAGGGCATGCGCCCGTAACCGCGAGTAGCGGCAAGCAATTCAATCTGCAGGCTGCCCTGCCGACCGGGGATATAGATGCGTGCTTTCAGGGCATCGGGCGTAACGGCTACACCCGAATAATTCAGTATGGCTGCCAATGCTGACGGTCCGCACTGGTCGGTCACCTGAGGGTAGAACGGAGTTCGAATTAGCTCTATGTCGCCACGTTGCTGCTCAAGTCCCGATAGCATGTTACGAATATCACTGGCGCATCCTGAGATCAATACGATGATGCCGACCGCTAACCCATGCTGTTGCCATGCCGTCAACATGACTTCGACTTAGAATTCGCTGAAGAAGTTCGTTATATGGAGCAGTTCTAGAATGACGAGTACTATCGCGACAATACCGACCACTTCGACAAACCCGACACCGCCGGCCGGAAGTTGCACCAACTGCTGCTCTAGCGTTTGTAGTTCCGTATCGGTCAACGCATCAACCCGTACACTAGCGTTGGCCGGATCAACACCGAATGCAATCAGCGTACTCCGTACGGACTCTCTAGCCAGGACCTCGTTGATGTGATCAATGCGGTCTTGTCGTTCGATCATTTCAATCGCTGTCTCGGTCGATATTATTGCCGCACCGGCAGACTGCATCATCGGCAGGCTGATCAAGCAGGCCGAAATCACAAGTACACAAAATTGTTTACTCCGGAAAATCAACATTACTGCACCTCTAGTTCACACTCGTGAATGGCAACGGTCAATCAGCCTGCTGAAGCCAGCCGGCTGATAAACAACTCGAAATAACATTTCAATTGGAAGAGTAGCAATGGACTGCGCCAAATAGACGTGACAGTTTTCACAGTTAACAACAATTGTTTTGACATAACACTTTGCTTACTCGGGCATTCTCCTGCAATCGCTGAGGTCAGTCGCGATTCAGGGTTCATTCACCTCCATTACTTCAATATTGCTGCAACGGGTCGCCACCTCGAGTCGCGGTACTTTGCCTGTAAGGAGGACGACATGAAAGTCGGTTGGATGATAATGCCGGGACTAATTTGTACCTTGGCGTTGCTACACGCGCATGACAGTAATGCGCGAAGCTTGCATGATGAGCAGCAGTGTCTCGCGCTAGCGATGTATTGGGAAGCTAGAGGAGAGGGTCGCCACGGTATGATTGCTGTCGGCTGGACAATACTAAATCGCACTCGAAGCGACCATTTTCCAACGACTCCCTGCGCGGTTGTATATCAGGGCAGCGAGCGAGGCCCTTGTCAATTTTCATGGTGGTGTGATGGCAAGAGCGACCGGCCGAGGGACCGAATTAGTTGGACAAAGGCACGAATAATCGCGGCCGGTCTCCTTGTCGACCCTCCGCGCGATCCGACAAATGGAGCATTGTTCTATCACAGTAATAGTATTCCGGTGCCGTGGACGCGGACGCGAGTTCGAACTGCCCGGATTGGGAATCACATTTTTTACAGATAGTGTCCAAACCGACCATTCGCTTTGGGTTGCGATTTCAACCGGTCGATGCAACACATTGCGGTCGTTGAGGGCATCAATGAAGTGCATCGTTAGGTGGCGTTTGCGTCGCTCTCGAAATGGCGCGCCGCAATGTACGTCAATCCGCAGATGGCTGCGCCGTAAATGAGCACAGATGAAACCGTGGACGAGAACTCATATGCAGAGCTGCCTGATAACAAATAGTGTGCAGCGGCATGAAAGATCAGGAACCAACTCGCAATTCTATGAGCAGTTGCTCGAGTCTTGACGTTTAGACTTGCAATACATGCGATGGCCAGGACAAAGAGTGGAACGTGCGCTAAAAGAAATGCTGTTTCCCCTGCGGCGCCGGGCAACAAGTTAAACCCGGGAGTATCCGCCACTCATGATTTGGTATTGCGTCGAGTTCATGAGTGAATAACAAGGCGATGCCCAAATAAAATACAGAGTCTTTCATGCGGCCTAACTATGATTCGTGTGAAATGGTCTACTGAATCCGGACACCGAGTTAAGGCTGTAAAATGCCAAATATTCGTAGTGCCTTGCTACCCCGTTTCTACTTAATCGCTATCTTTCTTTTGCAGGGTGCCCGTGTCGTAGGGATTGAAACCGCGCGTGTCATCGGAGTCCGCCGCAACGGCCTCGATTACTTTTAGGTGCGGCGACGTAACTTTGAGGTCAGTATAAATGTTCGGCATCTCGACATTCTGTGTCGATTCATCACCGTGATCGTCATCGGGATCGACGTCGTCCGGTTCACTCATCTGGTCGGCCACGAAAAGAGATTTTGCGTGGGCCAAACTCGTCTGTAACCAGGTCAGCAATCGTTTCATATGTCACTCGCTGAGCGCCAGGTTGCCTCTGCAGCCCCTATGTTCGTTTCCGCGCTCTATCCGCTGGATCATATAGTCCGACTCTGCAGGCAAAAATGCAATACGCTAGTCACAATGTTGCGTTAGTCTGACTATGGAGTTGCGGTGGAGAATTTCGATCTGGAACGATCTCCGGACGGCGACCTGCTTCGTGTGGCCAAGCCCGGCCCGGATCTGCTGCGTTACCCCTTATACAACAAAGGTACTGGTTTCACTCACGCAGAGCGCCGCAAACTGGGTATTGAGGGCCTGTTGCCGGCCGAGTACAACGATATCGATACCCAGGCCGAGCGAATCTTCAAGTCCATTTTTTACAACCGTGACGATGTAGGCCGGAATATTGGTCTCGCAATGCTTCAGGACCGCAATGAAGTGTTGTTTTACAAACTGCTCAGTCAACACATCGAAGAAGTGATGCCGATTGTCTATACGCCGACCGTGGGCGACCCTCTGGTGGACAAGAACCTGCTCAGGAAGATTCGCTTTGCCGCTTCCCTGCCGAACATTCATACGCAATTCCTTTTTACCAATGGGATTTTGTTGGATCGCTTCGGTTACGACGAGATTTTGACCTCGGGCATCACCCGGCTGGCGCTGTCCACTTATGTGGGCACGCGGGACGGCTACAAAAGGTTCTACGGCACGGATAAATACGACAAGGTCGTGGCCAATTTGCTGGGGATTTGCCGGCGCAACCGCGAGCTCGGTTCTCCGGTCAACATAACCCTGCATCTGCGGGTTTCCCGGGACGAGGGACAATGGCGCGAGACCGATACTTTTAAGGCGCTGGCCGAACTCATCGGCGAGGAGAATATCGATTTTCTCACGTCCTATGATGCCTGGTCCGGGATGATCGGCGGTGATGACGTGCCGGAGGGATGCAGTATCGTCGAACCGATCCCGATCGAGGAAAAACAGAAGGTACCCTGCTTCGAGCTTTATCGCCGTTTGCATGTGTTGTCGGACGGCAACGTCGGCGCCTGTGTGTGCATGGATATGGAAGGCGAAATCAATGTCGGGAACGTCAATGAGCAGTCGCTCTTGGAAATATGGCGCGGAGAAAAACTCAAGAACTATCGTCGGGAATGGGTAAAGGGAAACCTGCCGCAGGTATGCCAGAAGTGCACCCGCTACACGCCGCTCACCGAGTTCATTGAGGAAAGCCGCACACGGATACTCACGGATTATATCGGTCGCTCATTCCCGAGATTGTTCAAATGGGTGCTTGAGTTCCAGGCGCGCCGGCGAGCGGAAAATCTGGATTCGTTCTGACCCCGGCCTGGGCCAGCTGGCCCCGTCACCCGCCATCGCATTCAACCGACATCGAAGACGCAACCGATGTGCGGATTTGTCGTGCAGTTCAGCTTTGGGTGAATAATCCC
>JACZTO010000086.1 GCA_022573655.1 Pseudomonadota bacterium | reverse complement strand
AGAACCGGCCCAGCGATGATGGTACGGAGCTCGTGCCGATGTCCACCAGGGGCGACGAAGTGCTCGATCGCAGCCTGCAAAAAATCGGCGGCAAGGGCCTGTTCATCAAGGAGCTTGAGAATGCCATGCAGCAGGGCGACGCCGATGCCGCCGTGCATTCAATGAAAGATGTGCCGGCCGAATTACCCGCTGGGTTCTGCATCGTGGCCACGATGAAACGCGCCAATCACGCGGACGCGCTGGTGACCCGCAACGGCGCTCAACTCAGCGACCTGCCGCGCGGCGCCACTATTGGCAGTTCCAGCCTGCGGCGACAGGCACAGTTGAAAATACTGCGTCCTGACCTGAAAGTTACGCCGTTACGAGGCAACATCAACACTCGCTTGGCAAGGCTCGAAAATGGCGACTACGATGCCATTATTCTTGCGGCTGCGGGCCTGGAGCGTCTCGAATTGGGCCACCGCATCAGCCAGCTGTTTTCGCCATCAGAAATGCTGCCGGCCGCTGCCCAGGGCGTTCTGGGCATTGAATGTCTGGAAGATAATGAGCAGCTACGCGCCATATTGACGCAACTAAACGACACGACGGCTGCGCAGACGACGTCCGCAGAGCGTGCAATCGCGCGCGTCCTGCAAGCCAGCTGCCAGTCGCCGGTCGCCGCGTATGCGGTTGTCAACGGGGACACAATCACACTGACCGCACTGGTCGCGCATCCCGATGGCAGTCAATCGATCAGCGACACCGCGAGTGGCAAAGCGAGTGATGCAAAAGCGTTGGGCGAGCAGTTGGCAGAACGCTTGCTCGACAATGGTGCGCGCGAGTTACTTGCGTCAATCGGAGCGCTTGATGACTGACGCTGCACTGCAGGGAGTCGGCGTACTTGTCACCCGCCCGCGCGCGCAGGCGGCCGAACTGATCGCCGCGATAGAAAATGAAGGCGCTAGCGTAATATGTTTCCCCGTCATCGAAATTGTGCCGCGCGACGAACATGCGGTGCACGAAGATGTCGTGCGGCTTCCCGATCCGGATATTGTCATTTTCATCAGCCGTAACGCAGTTGAATACGGCATGCGATACGCCGGCAGCGCCAGGACGGCTGCCATTGGACCGTCAACCGCAACGGCAATACTGGACACTGGACACTCCGTCGACATAAGTCCTCGCGACGGCTATGACAGCGAAAGTCTTCTTGCGGAACCCTCACTGAAAGACGTCTCAGGAAAACAGATCCTGATCATCCGTGGCGATACCGGCCGGGAATTGCTGGCCGAAACGCTGGTGGCTCGTGGCGCGACGGTTAACTACCTGTGCGTTTATAATCGACAATTGCCAACAACAGATGCGGACCTGATTGCTGCAGTCGAAGCTCGCTGGCGCAACGGCGAAATCAGCATTATTACGGTGATGAGCGTACAGACTTTGAACAATCTGCTTGCTCTGTTGCCCGACTGGTGCATGGCGCAGCTCGAAAAAACGCCACTGGTGACGCCTGCTGCTCGTGTGATAAAAGTAGCACTGGACCGGCAGCCTGCCTGGAAGGCCGTACTTGCGCCCGGCCCCGGAGCCAAACAGATGGCCCAGGCAATAATCGCAACCCTAGAGAACTGACCACGGACTGGCACCATGAGCGACACCGAAGACGACAGCACAGTGGAAAACGCGGCGCCATCGCAGCGCAACTCGATTGCCTGGCTGGCTGTGATGCTGTCAATTACGGCAACAGCGGCCGTCGGCTATACATTATTTCAGGACTGGCGCGCGACCGATGATGTCCGCGTAAACAACGCCCTGACCCGTTTGGAGACCGACCTCAGTCAATCCCGTAGCGCGCTGGCAGCGCTGCAAGTGGAAGTCGGGCAACTGCCGCGCAACGACTACGGTAGTGACATCGATGCACTGCAGCGCAACATCGATGAACGTCTTCGGCTGTTGGATTCTCTACCGGCACGGATGTCGGCTATCGAGAACTCGGTGGCGGCACTCGCGGGTATCTCGGCCGGCGCACGAGAGACATTTCTTCTGGCCGAAGCGGAATACTACCTGCAGATTGCAAACGCTCAATTGCAACTTGCGAATAATCCACAGCTTGCATCACTCGCGCTGAGCATGGCGGATGAACGCGTCATACAATTATCGAATCCGGCACTCATCGATGTACGACGGGCGCTCGCGGATGAACTCGCCGCGCTTGATGTTCTGGTGAAGCCGGATATCGAGGGTGCAACTCTGACGCTCGCCAGCCTTGCCCGGGTCGTTGAATCCCTGCCGCTTGCCAGCGCGACGACGTCGAAGAAGGCAGCGCTCGAAGAACTCGACGCAGAAGCCAGTGGCGTCGATCGTGCATGGGCTTCCATGAAGGATGCGATGTCGAGTCTGATCAAAGTAACACCTCCTGACCAGGACAAACTAGCTCTGTTATCGCCTGATGCCGCTTATTTCCTGCGCAACAACATCGCGCTGCAATTGCAGGCAGCTCGCCTGGCTCTGTTGCGCGGCGAGCAGGCAATCTTCGAACAAACACTGGACGATACGAGCGCCCTGCTGGGCGAATATTTTGACGGCAACAGCGCCCAGGTAATAAGCGCACAGCAGACAATCGCCGAGATTCGCGACAAGGTATTCACAATCGCCATGCCTGATATTTCGAAATCCCTGCGCCTGTTGCGGCAGTTCCGGACCTTGAGCGAGACGACCGAGTGAAATTGGGCATCATTGTTGTCCTCGCGTTGATCCTGAGCGCCTTTACGGCGCACTTCCTGCTCTCTGACCCCGGCTCCGTCGCAATCGATTTTCATGGTTACCGGGTCGAGATGTCAGTACCGGTTCTCGTGCTGCTTGCGGTGGCCCTGGTGTTTAGTGTCTGGCTGATACGCAAACTGATTCTCGCGCCGCGCCGGATCGGGGAAGCAGCCGGTCGCTACCGAGCAATGCGCTCGGGTCAAAAATTGACGCTTGGCATGATCGCCGTGGCTGAGGGCGACTTCGCACGCGGTGAGAAAATGCTGGCGCGTGCAGCAAGCACCAGTGACTCGCCATTATTCAATTACTTGCAGGCGGCGCGCGCCGCGCACTTGCAGGGCCGGGACGATCGTCGCGATGAATGGCTGCGACTTGCCTACAAGGAAACCCCTGAAGCGGCGAATGCCGTGCTACTCACACAGGCGGAATTTCAACTCGATCGCGGCCAGCACGAGCAAGCACTCGCGACGCTGCGGCGTCTTGATGAGAACACCAAGGATCACGGGCGCGCCCTGATCCTTATGGGCCGTCTCTACTATGTGCTGGAGGATTGGCGGGCGCTTGGCGACTTATTGCCGCGAATAAAGAAACAAGGGCGAACTAAATCTGCTGCGTTTGATCTATGGGCTATCCGCGTCGGCAGGGAGTCGCTGGCCCGTGCCGCTGACGCCGAGGTGCTCGCGGCGGCCTGGAACAACGTGTCCAAAGCATACAAGTCAGACATTGCACTACTCGTAACCTATTTCGAGGCGCTTATGCGCGTGGGGTCGCACGAAAAGGCGGAAAAAGAGCTCGCTGCAGCGCTCAGGTCTGATTGGCAAGGGCCGCTCATATGCCTGTTTGGCCAGGTGCAAGGCGCCGACGCGAGCAAGCAGCTTAAGCGCGCGGAGGGCTGGCTCAAGGATCATGGCGAGGATCCGGACCTGCTACTGGCCGCGGCACGGCTTTGTCTGCGCAATGAACTATGGGGTAAGGCCCGCAGCTATCTCGAATCGGTCATCAGCCTGCGGCCATCGCCCGAGGCATATCATGAATACGGCAGCCTGCTCAATCAGATAGGCGAAGTCAGCGCAGCAGCCGACGCCTTTGCCGATGGCCTCGGAATGGTTGCCGCTAAACCTTTGCCAGCAATTGCTCACATGAAGTCAGACCTGTAGGAGCGCGCCTTGCGCGCGATATCGCGGCCAAGGGCCGCTCCTACAATCGCGCGCAAGGCGCGCTCCTACTACTATGGTTGGCTGCGCTTGGTGCGTAGCCACGCCGTGAGTGGTTCCCATTCTTCCCAGTCCGGCCACGCCAGGTACGCCGGTAACTCAAAGATTCCCAGGCCGCGCGTATAGGCACGCACGTAATTCTGAGCGTCGCGCAACGCAGCAATGTACGGCGTTCTTGTTTTTAGCAGGTACTCGTCGAGATCATCGAATATGAGGGTGTTGTCGCGAACTCGATTCGCGATCGTGCCGATTTTCACCTCCTTGCGCATGACCTTGCCCACCGCTTTGAGCTCTTCGAGAAACGTCTCTGTTGCCTGTATATCGATGGTCGACGGCAATACCGGTACAACTATCGTTTCAGCGTGACGCACGAGGTCTGAAAGTTCTTTGCCATGTGAGCGTGCCGGCGCATCGATGATGACGAAATCGGCGCTGCGCGGTGCGCGCCTCAAGCCGTCTTCGAATCCGGCCACACCGAAAATTTTCGGCTGCTTGTCTGGTCGACGTTCCAGCCAGTCAAGGCTGGAGCGCTGCCGGTCGTAGTCCGCCAGCACGACGCCAGCGCCTTGATTCGCAAAATAGGATGCAATATTCGTCGCGAGGGTGCTCTTGCCGCAACCCCCCTTTGCGTTCATAACCATGATGTGCCGCATGACTCTCCCCAAGGGCAATTTTGTTAGTTTTGTTAGCGGTTTATGTAAACTACAGAGGCCCACATCAAAAGTCCATCCAAGCGGAAGCAACGGCTGTATTCGAACCTCATGCAAGTCCCGTATCTCAGAATGCACGGCACCGGAAACCTGATCCTGGTCGTCGATCAACGCAGCACAAACCTGGCACCGCCGACGGCAGGTGTAATCCGTAAACTTGCAGACGCGGCCAGCGGGCCCGGTTTCGACCAGATGCTGTGGGTCAGCCCGGCGTCTGACGATGCCTGCGTGGCCAGTTACAGGGTTTTCAACAGCGACGGCTCAGA
>JACZTO010000085.1 GCA_022573655.1 Pseudomonadota bacterium | reverse complement strand
GACGCGGAAGCACCCATGGGTATTGCAGCAAATCCTTCCACTCGACTTTTTTCAAGCGTGTGAGTGGGTGCTGCGAGCGCACGATGATCGCCAGTTGGTCATCGATCAGGTGTTCTTCATTTAGTCCGCCGTCACTGCCTGGGCCATGCAACGCGCCGACCATCACATCTATATCGCCGCAGCGCAACGCCGCCACAAGATCATCAAGCGGCCCGTCGTGCGTCGTAATATCGAGATCTGAATGTTCGGCCAGTAATTGATTTATTGCCCGGGGAATAATCATCGTGCGAGTGTATGGCATCGTACCAACTGAAATATGGCCGACATGAACACCCTGCATATTCGAAATCTCGTCGCACGCGTTCCGCATGTAACTTCGTGCGAGCTTGACGTATTGAGCAATCGACCGCCCTAATGAAGTACAAATGATCGCATTGGGGGTGCGCTCAAAAAGCGTTATGTGCAGACTATCCTCCAGCTTCCTGAGAGACGACGAAACGGCCGCTGGCTTGATGCCCAGGTGATCCGCGGCGCTGGCTATATTCTGGTGACTAGCAACCGCAAGAAATCCATCCAACCAGGTTTCGGAGATGTCCATTCTGAAAAAGCGTGTAGCACCCGGTGCACTCATGAGTACGGCGGGAGACACCAGCTGCTCCGCGGCCGCAAACGCACGCGCAGCCAACTCCGCCCGCGGCATCAAAGCATCCCCAAAAGCTGTGAGGCTAACCCCTTTCGGGGTTCTGTCGAACAGTGAGACGCCGAGCTGATGTTCCAAGTCCTGAATGGATTTCGTAACCGAAGTCTGCGATCGATTAACTACTTTGGCTGCGCCTGTGACGCTCGCCGCATTTGCGACGGCCATAAAAATTCGCGCCTGACGAATTCCGATTTTTCTCATGCATTAATAATAGCAGTTACCGGGGAGCTTCGAGCTGCTGTTCAATTTGATGCAATATACGATAACATTCCAGCACACTGCCGACGGATGAATTGGGCTCCCGGCCTGCATCAATTGCAGCGAAGAATTCGCGGTCCTGCAGCTCGATTCCATTCATTGATACGGCTACTTGTGACACATCGATCGGGTTTAGCTCACCGTCAACTAGATCGTCGTAGCTGGCGATGTAGGTGCCTTCATCGCAAATGTAGCGAAAAAATGTACCCAGCGGACCTTTGTTGTTGAACGACAGGGACAATGTCAAAATTGCGCCCTCCTCCGTCTTCATCTGGATAGACAGATCCATGGCGATACCGAGTTCCGGGTGTATCGGACCTTGCAGACCATTTGCCTCCACCACTTTCTGTCCGGTCTGGTATTGAAACAGGTCAACGGTATGCGCAGCATGGTGCCACAGCAGATGGTCTGTCCAGGAGCGCGGCTCTCCTTTGGCATTGATGTTCTTGCGCCGGAAGAAATAAGTCTCGACATCCATTTGCTGGATACTGATATCGCCCGCCTGAATCTTGTCGTGGATAAACTGGTGAGACGGGTTGAATCGTCGGGTATGCCCTGCCATGCAGATCAGCCCGGTATCCTCTTGCTTTTGCCTGACTGCCTGTACATCCGCCCACGAATCAGCAAGCGGTATTTCGACCTGGACGTGTTTACCAGCATCCATACATTGCATGGCTTGTTGTGCATGTAGTTGCGTCGGGGTGCAAAGAATCACGGCCTCGACTTGCGGAAGTTTTAGTGCTTCCGCCAAGTCAGTAAATACGTTCTCGATTCCATATTGACCCGCAACCTCCTTGGTTGGCTCCAAACGCCGCCCAACCAGGCCGATG
Source organism: Pseudomonadota bacterium (assembly GCA_022573655.1). Lineage (GTDB taxonomy): Bacteria > Pseudomonadota > Gammaproteobacteria > Steroidobacterales > Woeseiaceae > UBA1847. The sequence continues at coordinate 3,266 of JACZTO010000085.1, read as the reverse complement.
ACCGAGGCATCATCAATTTTCTCAATACCGTCGAGGTGTTTTATACCGAATGCGCCAGCACCCGCCAGAAGCACTTTCATTAGAATTACCTCTTAAGCACGCTTTGCACGATTCTTTAAAATGATATGACCGAGCGCTGTATTGGATGCCGGTACATGGTAAAAACTGTGCAACGTCTCAACGTCTCGGTCAAGCGCCCCGCGCATGACCAGCCACATCACCAATTCGATTCCTTCCGATCCGGCGTTCTGCAAATAATCCAGATGCGGCATTTTCGCCAATCCCTTTGGGTCAGACTGTAGTCGGGCAAGGAAATCCGCATCAAACTTCTGATTTATCAATCCGGCCCTTTGGCCCTGCAATTGGTGGCTCATGCCGCCGGTTCCCCATATCTGAACGTTCAGGTCCTCATCAAAGGCCTCGACTGCCCGGCGAATAGCCTTGCCCAAGCGGAAACAGCGCTGTCCGGAGGGCGGTGGGTACACAACGACGTTTACCGCGAACGGGATTACCCGGCACGGCCATTCTTTCGGTGTGCCGAACATCAGTGATAAAGGAACAGTAAGGCCATGATCAACGGTCATTTCATTAATCAAGGTCAGATCGAAGTCGTCCTGAATGACTGACTGCGCAATATGCCACGCAAACTCGGAGTGGCCTTTGACAATCGGAACAGGCCGCGCGCCCCAGCCCTCATCCGCCGGCTCGAATGAATCGCTGCATCCGATCGCAAAAGTCGGGATCATGCTCAGGCTGAATGCTGAAGCATGGTCATTGTAGACGAGAAAAATGACATCCGGCTTCTCAGTCGCAATCCAGGCTTTTGAAAACTCGAATCCCTTAAACACCGGATCCCAGTACTCTTCCTGCGTTTTTCCAAGGTCAATTGCAGCGCCGATCGCCGGCGTGTGTGACATTGCTACGCCAGACGTAATTCTAGCCATCGACTTAATCTACATCCTGGTCATCGACATGCGGCGATCGCCCACCACTCAGCATCATGCTCCGATATTCCTCCCGGGACATCCCCGTCATCGACGCGGCAGCCTGCTCAAAGGACTGGCCATCGCTGGAAAAGATCTTGGCAAGAAAATAGATATTGCCGCCTAACGCGAGCATCTGGTTATAGTCTCGGTCTAGCACCGCTTGTTTTTGTTGTTCAGTCATGCGCCATTCATCAAGATAGGCGCGTTGATCGGACTGGAATCGTTGTCGATCCTGTTCCTTCATCAGAGACACACAGAACTGATTAAGGTGATATCCGCGTCTCGCCATGTCGACATCGAATATCGTTGTGCCAGGAATTTTCGCGTAGGCCTTGTCGAGCGGCATCAGTGGATTTCCTCGGGCCAATACAGATTCATCGGATTTTCCACCAACAACTTGTATTGCAACGCCGAAGTCGGTGCGATTAAGGGAATAATGTCCACCAGTTTACCGTCGTCCGGGATGTGGGTTTTCATATTTGGATGGGGCCAGTCCGTGCCCCAGAGCACACGGTCAGGAAATGCTTCGATCACCGTCTTTGCGAACGGCAGAACGTCCGAGTATTCCGGCGGTCCAGTATTCGAGAGGCGTTCGGGACAACTGACCTTGCAGTAGATATTGTCGTTGTCGGTAAGGAGCTTTAAAAACAGTTCAAATTCGGCACCATTGACAGGCAAACTCACATTCGGTCGCCCCATGTGATCCACGACAACAGTGCCAGGCAGTGATGAAAAGAAATCGTAGAGCTGTGGCAAATCCGGTGACTCGAAATAAATGACCGTATGCCACCCCAAATAGGATATTCGTTCGGCGATCTCAGCAAGGATTTTGTGCGGTAGCGCATCGACGAGCCGTGTTACGAAATTGAAGCGTATGCCACGAACGCCGGCATCGTGCAGCCCTTGTAACATCTCGTCCGTTACCGTTTTCTGCACTGACGCTACTCCGCGGGCTCGGCCAGCGGAATTCTCCAATGCATCCAGCAAAGCCCGATTGTCCGTGCCATGACAGGTGGCCTGAACAATGACGTTACGCTCAAAACCCAGGTAATCACGCAAGGCCCAAAGCTTTTCTTTTGGCGCGTCGCAGGGCGTGTATTTGCGTTCGGCTGCGTATGGAAATACATCACCCGGACCGAAAACATGGCAATGTGCATCCACGGCGCCGGGTGGTGACGCGAAAGCCGGTAGTGACGGACTGGGGTGAAAAACCAGCCAATCTTGATCCATCTGGAATGTCGACTCGCTCACGCGCTACCTCTCCTGAACGCTACTGGGAGCAATTATAGTCCGTGAATGACCATTAATCGGCGTTAATGGCGCATATTCATATCCCGGTGACGACTTGTTATGACGCGATTACCCGATGCAAGTATTTTCCTAATTGGAGGGAACAGCGAATAACGATTCCCGTCGCAATATTCCCTGGTTGCCTGCCTTTTTTCGTTGTCGATACGCGGAAGCGGCGACCGTATCCGCTGATTTGGGATGAGCAGCAACAAATGGTCTTGGCGTTGCCGGCTCATCTTGCAGAAATGGCGTTGTATGCAGTCAACACTGGCTGCCGCGACGCAGAAATCTGCAACCTTCGATGGGATTGGGAAGTGAAGGTGCCGACTCTTGAAACGTTCGTGTTCATCGTGCCGGGAGAGTTCGTCAAGAACGGTGACGAAAGGCTGGTGGTTTTGAATGACATTGCCCGATCAGTAGTGAATGCGCGCCGAGGAAAGCATCCGACGTATGTGTTCGCTTTCAAAGGCAAACCGATCACGACGATGCTGAACAGCTCCTGGTGCCGGGTCAGAAGAAACTTAGGCCTTGAACAAGTTCGAGTGCACGATCTGAAGCACACGTTTGGCCGGAGGCTTCGTGCAGCCGGGGTGAGCTTCGAGGATCGGCAGGACTTGCTTGGTCATCGGTCTGGTCGGATGACGACGCACTACTCTGCGGCGGAGCTTTCGAATCTTATTGAAGCTGCAAACAGTGTGTGTGAAAGAAGTGGTAACAAGCCCGAACTGGTGGTTTTGCGACGTATTAGCGTCAGCTAGGTCACGCAAAACTCAGGCAAGGGCTTTTTGAGAAATTCTCTGAACAGACGTAAGTCTTTGAAGAGAATGGTGGCCAGGGGCGGAATCGAACCACCGACACGCGGATTTTCAGTCGCGAGTAGGATCGCCTAAGGCTTTATATTTCAAAGAGTTACCGGGGCGTCCGTTGCCCAATTGGCAGTACAGTGCAGGACTGTGCACAACTAGTTCACGCAAAACTCACGCACGATAT
>JACZTO010000040.1 GCA_022573655.1 Pseudomonadota bacterium | reverse complement strand
CCAAGGACCGGGCCATTGCCGTCGAATCACGCCGTGCATCTGTGCGCTTCAGACTACGCAGAGATGCACTGAATTGATCAGAGCTTCCCTAGCGAGTGAAATGATCCTCAAGGACCTGCGCGACGCAGCTCGTCAGGCGCTTGCCGGTTTCGATATGCAGAAACTCGTTCGGTCCATGCGCGTTGGACTTGGGCCCGAGTAAACCCGTAATCAAAAACTGGGCTTCGGGAAAGCGTTCGCCGAGCATGCCCATGAACGGAATGGTGCCGCCGGTGCCCATATACATCGAGGGCTTGCCAAAGAACGCGTTCGACGCTTTATGCATCGCGGCCTCAAGCCAATCAGCAACCTCCGGCGCATTCCATCCGGCCATCGTTGATTCGACGTCGAAGGACACTTTGGCCAACGGCGGCGTATCTGCTTCCAGGACCGATTTGACGGCCTCAGCCGCCGCGTCGGCATCACATGTTGGCGGCAGGCGGAAAGAGAGTTTCAACTCGGTAAAAGGCAACAACACGTTGCCCGCGTCGATCATGGCGGGCATTCCTTCTGCGCCGGTTATCGCCAGCGTGGGTCGCCAGGTATTGTTGAGCAATATTTCCGTGTTTGAATCGCCTGGTGAGGGGTTGTCGACGGCCCACGGAAATTTCTCGTAAACAAGTTTCCCCAATGTTTTCGCCGCAAACTCGGCCTGTGTCAGTCGTTGCGCTGGAATCTCTACATGCAGCGCCTCAATCAGCACTTGCCCATTCGATTCATCTTCAATGCGACTGATCAATTGACGCGCTACCCGGAAACTCGACGGCACAACGCCGCTCGCTGTGCCCGAATGAACGCCTTCGGTTAACACGTCGGTGCGCAAGGTGCCGGTCAGGTTGCCGCGCAGTGATGTGGTGCACCAAAGCTGGTCGTAGTTGCCACATTCGGCGTCCAGGCAAACGACGAGACTGGGGGCGCCAATCCGATCTTCGAGCAGGTCTATATAATACGGCAGATCGAAGCTGCCGCTTTCCTCGCAGCCTTCAATGAGTACGACGCAGTGCGCATGCGGTATGTTCTGTTCCTGCAGGACACGGATGGCGGTCAGTGAGCCGAAGGTTGCATAGCCATCGTCTGCGCCACCACGCCCGTAAAGTTTGCCGTCCCTGATTACCGGTGTCCACGGGTCAAGGTCATCTTCCCAGCCGCTGAATTCAGGCTGTTTGTCGTAGTGACCATAGAGCAGCACGACTTCATCGGAATCGCCGGGTATGTCAATGAACAATAAAGGTGTGCGGCCTTTGATACGCACTACTTCGATTTGCATGCCCTTGATGGGCTGTTTCCTGCACCAGGCCTCCAGCATGGCAACGGCGGTGTCCATGTAACCGTGCCGCTCCCAGTCCGGATCAAAAATCGGAGACTTGTTGGGCACCTTGATGTATTCGGAAATCTCCGCAACGATCGATGAGTCCCACATATCGTTAACGAATTCTGCTGTTTTGTTTGTATCCACGTTTTTCTTATTTCCCGGTTAGTGAGCGGATCAAGGTGCGAGTCATTCGTTCCGTCGTAATGAAGCCCCAATTGTAATCGTCATGATACAAAGCCAGCGGGTTGGCGGCGACAATCTCGTCTGCGTTCAACCCTTTGTCGACGAGTACTTTGACACGCGTTTTCGCGTCGATTAACACTTTGAGATTTGTCTCCAGGTCAGCCTTGCTGGCGACAGGACCGTGCCCTGGAATAATCACGGTTTCGTCATTCGCCATCGCAAGCAGTTTTTGCTGACCAGCGATGTACCCACTGACGCTGCCACCGCTGTCGAGGTCGATAAATGGAAACAGATAGTTGAACATGACGTCGCCGGCGGCAATAACATTGGCATTGCGAAACAAAATTGCCGCGTCGCCGTCTGTGTGTGCATTTTTGATATGAAACACAAAGGCTTCATCGCCATTGATGTGGAATGTCACCTTATCGGAGAACGTCAACACCGGTAGCGCGCCGGGGCCGGTGTTCAACTGCGGGTCGGGAATCATGCGCTTGCGGCTGTTGTCGTGCGCGACGATGATCGCACCCAGATCCGCAACGAATTCGTTGCCGCCGACGTGGTCGCCGTGAACATGTGTGTTGATAACGAAATCGACAGGGCGGCCCGCGAGTTGCGTAGCGGCGTCAATCAGCAGCCCAACAGTCGAGTACATGGCATCGTCGATCAGGACCACATAATCGTCACCGACCAGCAGCCCGACATTGCCGCCACCGAAACCATCCTCGCCCTCGAGCACGTAAATGCCCGGTGAAACTTCCTGGGACTTGAACGCCGTTGGCAGCTGTTGTGCCAACACGTGGCTGGTGCAACTTATTGCAAGCAAGGCGTAGAAAAACTTTCGCATCAACTGTCTCCGATAACAGGACGGGGCAGCGATTGTACCCTCGAATCGATCGTTATTGGCGACCCGGGAACGAGAACTGTGCTTTCTCGCGCACGCCACCGGACGGCCAGCGCTGCGTAATCGTTTTGCGACGTGTGTAAAACCGCACGCTGTCCGGTCCATAGGCAAACAGATCGCCAAACAAAGACCGTTTCCAGCCGCCGAAGCTGTGATACGAAACAGGCACGGGCAGCGGAACATTGATGCCGACCATGCCGACCTTGATGTTATCGGCGAAATACCGTGCTGCTTCTCCATCACGGGTGAAAATGCAGGTTCCGTTGCCAAACTCATGGTCGTTGATTAATTGCATTGCCTGTTCCTCAGACTCTGCGCGAACGACGCACAGCACCGGACCAAATATTTCTTCCTGGTAGATACGCATTGCCGATGTGACGTTGTCGAACAGGCACGGCCCGAGGAAAAAACCGTCTTCGTGACCTTCCACGACAAGGTTACGTCCATCTGCAACGAGGTCCGCGCCTTCTTCCACGCCCAGATCGACGTAACCGCGAACTTTTTCATAATGCGCCTTGGTGACCAGCGGCCCCATCTGGTTGGTGATATCCGTTCCGGTTCCCACTTTCAATTCAGCTATTTGCGCCTGCAATTTCCTGACGACGGCATTCGCAACCTCGTCACCAACGCAAACCGCGACGGATATCGCCATGCAACGCTCGCCACAGGAACCGAATGCTGCTCCCATCAGCGCGTTAACGGCATTGTCGATATCGGCGTCGGGCATCACGACGGCGTGATTCTTTGCGCCGCCGAGGGCTTGAATGCGTTTACCGTTCTTGGTGCCGGTGTTGTAGATGTACTCAGCAACAGGCGTGGAACCGACGAAGCTTATTGCCTGCACACGCTCGTCGTTGAGTAAGGTGTCAACGGCCTCCTTGTCGCCATTGACGAGATTGAATACCCCGTCAGGCAGGCCCGCTTCTTTCAAAAGGCGTGCGGCGATCATCGGTGCAGATGGGTCTTTTTCCGACGGTTTCAAAATAAACGTGTTGCCGCAGGCGATTGCCATTGGATACATCCACATTGGCACCATCGATGGGAAATTGAACGGTGTGATGCCCGCAACAACACCGAGGGGCTGAAATTCCGACCAACTATCGATGGCCGGCCCCACATTGCGAGAGTGTTCGCCTTTCAAAAGCTCGGGAATTCCACATGCATAGTCAACGATTTCGACCCCGCGCCCAAACTCGCCCATGGCGTCGTCCAGCACCTTGCCGTGCTCATCCGTTATCGCTGCGGCGATTTCTTCGGCGTGTTCCTCGAGCAATTGCTTGAAACGAAACATAATGCCTGCGCGTTTCGCCGGCGGTGTATCGCGCCACGCCGGGAACGCAGCTTCTGCAGCAGCGATTGCTTCTGCAACAGTTTCCTGCGACGCCATGGCGACGTGCCGGGTTACCTGGCCGGTTGCCGGATTGGTTATGGGCGTGGGCCGGTTGTCGTCGTGGACTTCTTCGCCGTTGATGAAATGACCGACAATGTTCGCGGCATCAACTTGCTTTGCGGGTCTTGCGTTCATGATAGCTCCGGTTTTATCTGATATTACTCGATCGAGTCGAGTACACGACGAATTGCTGCAAAGGATTGCTGCATCTCGTCAGGATCTGAATTGAGGAAGGGCGAAAATTGCAGTGTGTCCATGCCATTGCGGATCACCAGATTTTCGTCCCAGAAACATTTCTTGTGCGCCTCGCTGCCTCTTGCACCCGGTGCGCCTTTACGTGGCGCCATTTCGATCGCCCCCATCAGGCCGAAGTTGCGCACATCGATTACGTGTTTGTGATCGGAAAATGAGTGCAACAGGTCTTCGAAATGCTGCTCCAGGCTGGCCGCCTGCTCGAACGTACCCTCTTCTTCGTAGACGTCCATGGTCGCGAGTCCGGCAGCAGCGGCGACCGGGTGTCCGGAATACGTGTAACCATGGAATAGTTCGATCATGCTCTCAGGTCCTTGCATGAACGCGTCGTACACCGAGTCACGCACCAGCACTGCGCCCATCGGAATAACGCCATTGGTCAGACCCTTGGCGATCGTAATAATGTCCGGCAATACACCCAGGCGTTGTGCGCCGAAAGGCTTGGCGAGGCGGCCGAAAGCGGTAATTACCTCATCGAATATCAACAGAATGCCATGCGCGTCGCAAATTTCTCGCAAGCGTTCAAGATAGCCGACCGGTGGCGGCAGGACGCCTGTGGATCCTGCAACGGGTTCCACTATTACTGCCGCAATGTTGCTGCTGCCATGCAATGTACACAGGCGCACCAGGTCTTCCGCCAGATTGGCACCGTGCTGCGGCAAGCCCCTGCTGAATGCATTCTGGCCGATGTCGAGTGTGTGGCGTATGTGATCCACACCCGGGAGCAGGCAAGCGCTGAACGCTTTTCGATTGGGCGCGATGCCACCGACCGACATACCGCCAAAATTGACGCCGTGGTAACCACGCTCTCGGCCGATGAGTCGCGTGCGATTGCCTTCGCCACGAGCGCCGTGATAGCCAAGTGCAATTTTCAGCGCCGTGTCGACCGACTCGGAACCGGAATTGGTGAAAAAGCAATGCGAGAATCCCTCTGGTGCCATTCCGACTACACGTTCGGCCAGTGCGACTGCCTTGTCATTCGTGACCTGAAATGTCATGCAATAGTCGAGTTCGGCGACCTGGGCCTGGACGGCGGCAACAATTTTCGGGTGGCAGTGCCCCAGGCCGCTGGTCCACAAGCCAGAAAATGTGTCGTACAATCGGGTGCCGTCGTTGGCGGTGTAATGGTGGCCGGACGCAGCCTTAATGATCCTGGGTTTCTTCTTGAAATCGCGGTTGGCGGTGAAAGGCATCCAGTAGGCGTCAAGGTGGTCAGTTGCGGCGCTCATCAACAAGTCTCCGAGATGTATGCGAAAAGGGTAGAGAGTGTACGCCTGCAAAGCATTGTTAAACAATCAGTTACTTTGAGAAATATAAGCTATTGATTTTATTACTCGATTGGTCAAGAATGTTTATCAAAGTTAACACTTGCGATGAGATTTACACGTGGATGACGACATCGGCCGGCGCCTGAAGACTATTCGCACACGAATGCAGCTGTCGCAGCGGCAGCTGGCCCGGCAGTCGGGAGTTGCAAATGCGACGATTTCGCAGATCGAGGCACGCAAGCTCAACCCAACCGTCAGCATGCTAAAAAAAGTTCTCGACGGTTTTCCAATCAGTCTCAGCGAATTTTTCGCTGATGAGTTTGAGATTCGCGACCGGGTTTTTTTTCGTGCCGAGGAATTGACCGAGATTGCCGACGGTGGCGTTTCCTACCGTCAAGTGGGAGCCAATCTGAGCGAGCATGCCATTCAATTCATGCAGGAGCGCTATCAACCTGGGTCCGGAACCGGTAAGCATGCGATCACACATGAGGGAGAGGAGTGCGGCATCATACTGAGGGGCAGGTTGGAAGTAACAGTCGGTGAGCAGTCAGCGGTGCTGAAAAAGGGAGATGCGTACTATTTTCGCAGCAACCAGCCACACCGCTTTCACAATCCGGGCAACGAGATTTGCGAATTGATCACGGCGTGCACGCCACCGACGTTTTAGGCTACAGTAGCGCCCCCGCCGATCAACGACTACAACATGAACTCGACGAGCCAGTTTGGTACAGAATTCTGCGATCACATCGCTATCGTCCGTTTTAAGGACAATGCATGGCAAACACCTGAATTTGTGCCTCTGGCGCCGCTGCCCATGCACCCGGCGGCGCATGTTTTTCACTACTCCAGCAGCTGTTTCGAAGGGTTCAAGGCCTATCGCTGGGATGACGGCAAAGCTCGCATTTTTCGCTTGCGCGATCACCTTGCGCGCATGCAAAAAAGTGCGGCATCGCTGCGCCTGCCGATCCCCGACGCACACATGCTGGAGGCGATGGTTGTCAACCTGGTCGCGCAGCAAATCGACGACATACCCGCTCCACCGAGCTCTCTGTACTTGCGACCTACATTGATCGGCACCTTAGCGAATATCGGTGCGGCGGCGGCACCATCCACTGAGGCAACGCTATTCGTGCTCGCCTCGCCAGTCGGCGACTATTTCACCGGCGCAGCGACGACCCTGAAATTACTCGTCGAAGATCAGCGTGCGCGCTCGACGGAACAGCTTGGCAGCACGAAGACGGGGGGCAACTATGCGGCTGCATTGGGGCCAACGCTGGACGCCAGCGAAAAATATGGCACCGACCAGGTCTTATTCTGTCCGGATGGTGATGTTCAGGAAACCGGTGCTGCGAATTTCTTGTTGATCAGCGATGACGAAATTATTACCAAACCTCTCGATACCACAATCTTGCACGGCATGACGCGCGACTCGATTCTCAAGCTCGCGGTGGAACTTGGCTACACGGTAAACGAACGCAGTTTTACGGTCAGCGAGTTACTCGATTTTGTGACGACCTACGAAGCCGCGTTGTCCGGAACGGCAGTGTGCCTGTCAGCCGTCGGCGCGTTGGTCTATCAAGGTGAAGAGATCCCAGTGTGTGATGGCGGTCCCGGTCCGAATACTCAGAGGCTGCGTAAAGCTCTGCAGGATGTCCAATGTGGTCGGACGCCCGATACGCACAATTGGTTGACCGCAGTCTAATGGTGTTTGCGGAGACTATGAAGAATGTACAGGGATACGGTGAACAGCAGCATGGCGACAGCCTGATGCATGACGCCCAGGACAACGGGCACGGCCAGTAGCAGCGTGGTTATGCCGAGCACCACCTGCAAAATGACCGTGTGCAACAACGCGTTTACTGCAGGGCGGGTACGCTCCGGCAGGTTGGCTGCGCGTGCTTTCACCCAGAATATGACCACTGCAAGCAACGTCGCTATCGCCAGTAATCTGTGGTCGAGTTGCACCGTCGTCATGTTCTCGAAAAAATTTTGCCACCAGGGTTGCAGGGCCATCGTGCCGGGCGGCAGCCAGTGGTCACCCATCATCGGGAAGGTGTTGTAAATTTTGCCGGCTTTGAGGCCTGCGACAAAGCCGCCCGATACTATTGTGATTGATGTCAGTACCGTCAGTCCCAGGGATTTTCGAAACCACGAATGTCGGGGTCCCGTGGCCGCAGGATGCAGCCGCGACATCGCAACCCAGAACATATACGCGTAGATCAGGAATGCGGCTACAAGGTGGGCGGTGAGCCGGTACTGGCTGACGTGAGGATTGTCCACGAGGCCGCTCTTGACCATGTACCAGCCGAGGACGCCCTGCAATCCGCCGAGTACGAACATCAACAAGTACTTCGACCACTCATTGCGTCGAATATAAGCTTTCGCCAAAAAGTAGATGAACGGCAGCAGAAAAACTATGCCGATAATTCGGCCCAGCAAACGGTGCAGGAATTCCAGCCAGAAAATATTCTTGAAGGCATTGATGTCCATCTGCGAATTCAATTTCTGAAATTCGGGCGATTGCTGGTACATCTCGAACACACGCTGCCACTCGCTGTCTGTGATCGGTGGCAGCCAGCCCACGAACGGTCGCCAGTCGACCATGGACAGGCCTGATCCCGTCAATCGCGTGAAGCCACCAAGGACCACCATGGCGAAAACGAGTCCACAACAAATAAGCAGCCAAATCGCGACAGCTCGGTCTTGTGCCCTGACATCGTCATTCATAAATGCGGAAACTACAGTCGAACAGCCGCCCTCGTCAATGCGCTTTGGCGAATGCATGATAATCTCCAGCGATGAAAATTTCTGACTGCAACAACATCATGGATTTTCGCCGTATTGCGCGGCGCAAGTTGCCAGCGCCCGTGTTTCACTACCTGGACGGCGGTGCTGACGACGAATGGTCGTTGCGACGCAACACAGCCGCATTCGATGACTATGAATTGCTGCCCTCACAACTGTCCGATGTGAGTAATTTGAATCTGAAAACCACGCTATTCGGAGAGCCGATTGACTGGCCAGTGATGATTGCACCTACAGGCGCAACGAAATTATTTCATCGCGAAGGGGAATTGGCTGTCGTTCGTGCCGCCGAGAAATTCGGCATGTTCTACAGCTTGTCTACACTCGGCACGACGACGATTGAAGACGTTGCCGCGGCTGGAAATGGTCCAAAGATGTATCAGGTCTACGTCTTTCGGGACCGTGGCCTGACCAGCGAATTTGTCGAACGCTGTAAGATTTCCGGTTACAAGGCCCTGTGTCTGACGGTGGATACGCCGGTTGCGGGCAACCGTGAACGTGACCATGTATACGGCATTGCATCCGGAAAACTCAAGCTGCGCAGTGTGCTCAGTGTCTTGCGCCATCCGCGCTGGTTATACCGGGCGGTGCTGCGCAACGACCTGGAAATTGTGAATGTCACGAAGAGCGGGAGACCGTCGGAATTCAGCGATATGAGCGTCAAAGACTACATCGACAGCCAGTTCGACCGGTCGCTGACCTGGAAGGACGTGGAATGGCTGGCGGCGAAATGGAGTGGGCCGTTAGTCGTAAAGGGCGTACAGACTGTCGCGGATTGCAGAAATGCGGCGAATTCCGGGGCGACGGCCGTCATGCTGTCGAATCATGGTGGACGCCAGCTCGAGTCGTCGCCGGCACCCGTGGATTGCATTGCCGCGGTTGCGGACGCGTTGCATGACAAGCTGGAAATCATCTGTGACGGCGGCGTGCGGCGCGGCACGCACGTTGTGAAAGCGCTGGCCTTGGGCGCCAGCGCCTGCAGCATCGGCCGCGGTTATCTGTATCCACTGGCGGCGGGTGGGCAGGCGGGTGTGGAGCGCGGGCTCGGACTGCTGCGTGACGAAGTTGAGCGAACGATGGCCTTGCTCGGCTGTGATTCTGTTGCCGGTATCAGATCCAGCTTCGTGGCTAGGCGAAACTGAGCGGCCAGGGCGCTACCATCGTCGCTGTGAGTTGCGCGATTTGAGGCTAATTCAGAACTAATTTTGCGATTGTCCGACCGAGTCAAAGGCACAAACACCTGCGTAGCCCCTTATATATGCAGTCGAAAGAATGGCAGTCGAGCCAACGCTTGTCGCTGCGCCCTGTATTTAGTAGAAATTGAGAGGGTTTTACGAGTACCATTTCGGCTGCTGTGACCACGTGGCTGCAGCGTAGCAACCGTCTGCGGACGGTGAATTTGTAGATGAGGTAGTTATGTCAGGCGAAAGAGTTGAAGGAACCGTCAAGTGGTTCAATGACGACAAGGGATTTGGCTTCATCGAGCGTGAGGGAGGTCAGGATGTTTTCGTACATCACACTGCGATCCAGATGGAAGGGTTCAAGACACTGAAAGAAGGACAGAAGGTCACGATGGAAGTGACCCAGGGTCAAAAGGGACCTCAGGCCGAAAACGTAATGGCCGATTAGGCCTTACTGAATTTTTTGAGCGCGGGTTCGGTTGCAACGGGTCAGAGTCGGTTCGATTCGTTATTGTGTAAGCGCGTGCCCGGCGCGCAGCCCGTCGCCTTTATTGGTATGGGTAGCAGAGATCATGAAACTCCGCATTAGAGATAATTCCATTCGCCTGCGACTGACTCGCGTCGAGGTCGATGCTGTCCAGGAAAACGGTATCATCAGATCGACAACGGGATTCCCCGGGGGGCGTGAGTTGCGCTACTGTGTCGAGAGCAGCCCAGCCAGCGTAAGCCCTGCCGCCTTTTTTTCGGATAACGAAATTACCGTCCGGCTTCCCGAGAAAATGGTCCAGGCGTGGGCCAGCACCGAACAGGTCTCAATGCTGGGTGAGCAGGTTCTCGATGACGGGGCGAAGCTGACAATTCTGGTGGAGAAAGACTTTGCATGTCTTGCACCTCGCGACGGCGAGGATGAATCTGACATGTATCCACATCCGGACGGCGACGGATCCAAGTGCTGATGTCGGCGGGTCGATATGCCAGCTTCGAACCACGTACAATCGCGTTTCTGCAACAACTTGCTGCGAACAACAATCGTGAGTGGTTCAAGGAAAACAAGACCCGCTATGAAAACGATGTCCTCGATGTCGCACTGCGTTTCATCCAGTCAATGCAGGACCCACTTGCAGCGATAGCGCCTCATTTTACGGCTGTTCCGACTCGTATTGGCGGCTCATTGATGCGCGTCTACAGAGACACACGCTTTTCGAAAATCAAGCTTCCCTACAAGACAAACATTGGCATCCAGTTTCGCCATGAGCGTGCCAAAGATGTGCATTCGCCAGGCTACTATGTGCACATTGATCCCGACGAAGTGTTCATTGGTGTCGGCATGTGGCGTCCTGATTCGGATCCCCTGCGCCAGATTCGCGAGCGCATAAAGGCACACCCGGCAGAATGGAACCTGGCGATCGGCAAGACCGCATTCAGACGTAATTTCAGACTTGGCGGGGAGTCTTTGCAGCGGCCGCCACGGGGTTTCGACAAGGACCATCCGCTCATTGATGACATCAAGCGCAAGAGCTTTATCGCTGTGCGCAATATGCCCGTTGCCGACTGCCTGAAGCCGCAATTTCAGCGCACGGTGGAGACCGCGTTCAAACAGGCAACACCCTATATGGAGTTTCTATGCAGTGCGGTGGGCGTGAAGCTCTAGCTACTGACCTAGCGCTTTTCGCAATTCGCGTAACAGAGTTTCCGGATTCGGGCGGTCTGCGAGGAACCTGGATAGTTCTGCATAGCGAATAATGCCGCCTGGGTCGATGACCAGTGCAGTTGGCCATACCGTATCTGCGCCATACTCTTTGCGGTGGTCACCGGGCACGCCGGATTCGTGTAGCAATCCCAATTGTTGCGCTATAGACAAATCGTCATCGAGCCAGAAGTCGAACTCAACTTCAAAAAACTTTGCGACACGTCGTGTCGTTTCCTGTGGCTTTGGTGTAACCATGACCAGCCTGGCGCCGAGATCGATAATGTCTTTGTAGTAGACGGTCAGTTTTTCGACCTGCGAAGTGCAGAATGGACACCAGTTGCCGCGCACGAACAACATCACCGTTGCAGTGCCATGCAATTGAGTCGAGCGCACGGGGTTGCCGTCCTCGTCACAGGCAGAAAAGTCGGGTAGCGACCGGCCTGGCCGCAATACCGCCGGGACCGGTCTGCCACGTCGCCGGTAGCGCCAGGCTACGACAGCCGCAACGACAAGAATGACCGCGAATATTGCTAGCGCAGAGGTACTCATATGAATCCTAGTATCGCTCTCGATTGACCATAGACACAAGGATGGTTTTATGGATACTGGCACGAGTCCGTAGACTGGTAGCAATTCGATGAGTGGCAATCCGATAATCTGGGAACCGGATGCTGATAGGCAGCAGGCATCCGCTATGTATCGGTTCATGCAGCTTCATGGTTTCGATAACTACGATGCATTACATCGCTGGTCGATCGACGATTCGCCGGCGTTCTGGGAAGCCCTTTGCGATTTCTGCCAGATTCATTTTGATCGTGCAGCCGATACGACGCTGGCAAGACCGGACAATATTATGGATGCAGGTTGGTTCGAGGGCAGCCAACTGAATTTCGCTGCGCACTTGCTTCGTCATGCTGGCTCCGCACCTGCAGTCGTTTTCTGTGGTGAAGATGGCACCCGTACAGAGATGAGTCGCGACGAATTGCGAGTCGCCGTAGCTGCAGTGGCGGCGGCGTTGCGTGGCAGTGGTGTTACTGCCGGCGACCGCGTGGTTGGCTATCTGCCCAATTGTCCTGCAGCCATTGTAGCGATGCTGGCAACAACGAGCATGGGAGCGATCTGGTCATCCTGCTCGCCGGATTTCGGCGTTAACGGTGTCGTCGATCGTTTCGCGCAAATCGAGCCAAAGGTTCTCTTTGCCGCAAACGCCTATCTCTACAATGGCAAGACCTGTGACACGCGAGCAGCGGTGGAGGGTGTGGCGGGCGCGATTGCATCCATAGTGCGCACAGTAATCGTGCCGTTTGTTGGCGCCGCCGCGACGGACACCAAGCTCGCGAATGCTGTTAGCTGGGACGAATACCTGGTAAGGGGCGCAGAGCTTGAGTTCACGCCTGTCGATTTCAATCACCCTCTGTACATCATGTATTCATCGGGCACGACCGGGGTGCCGAAGTGCATCGTTCATGGGCATGGCGGGACGTTGTTGCAGCAAAGCAAAGAACACGTACTGCATACGGGCGTCACGCCTACGGACAAACTGTTTTACTTTACGACGTGTGGCTGGATGATGTGGAACTGGCTGGTCTGTGGACTGGGGTCCGGCGCGACATTAATACTCTTTGACGGTGCGCCCTTTTTCCACGATGGCCGCATCTTGTGGGACATAGCGGAACGAGAAGGCATTACGATATTCGGAACCAGCGCCAAGTACATTGCGGGACTCGAGAAAGCAGGCATCAGGCCCAGGGATGAATACGCGTTAACCGATCTTCGTGCGGTACTTTCCACTGGCTCGCCGCTGGCACCGGCAAGTTTCGATTACGTGTACGACGCAATTGGCAGTGACCTGCAACTGGCGTCCATCTCGGGAGGTACCGACATCCTGAGTTGCTTCGCACTTGGCAATCCCATGCTTCCTGTCCGCCGTGGCGAACTGCAGTGCCGTGGTCTTGGCATGGCGACGGAAATTTTCGACGATGACGGTAACTCGATAATTGCAGAACGCGGGGAGCTGGTGTGCACCCGGCCATTTCCATCGGCGCCGGTCGAATTCTGGAATGATCCTGACGGTGCTCGTTACCATGCGGCCTATTTCGAGCGCTTTCCCGGTGTCTGGGCGCATGGTGATTTCGCCGAGTTGACGCAGGCGGGAGGGCTGATCATTCATGGGCGCTCCGATGCGGTACTCAATCCAGGCGGAGTGCGCATAGGCACTGCTGAAATATACAGGCAGGTCGAAAGGCTGCCCGAAATTGTTGAGAGCATTGCGATAGGGCAGAACTGGCAGGGCGACGTCCGAGTTGTATTGTTCGTGGTTCTGCGAGAGGGCATATCACTCGATGAGGACTTGCGCGCTCGAATCAGAAAAGTCGTACGGGATAGCACAACTCCGCGACATGTGCCGGCCAAGATAATTGCAGTAGCTGAGATTCCGCGCACCAAGAGTGGCAAGATCGTGGAGCTGGCGGTGCGCTCGGTTGTTCATGGCGAGGCTGTCAATAACACTGCAGCGCTCGCCAACCCCGACGCGCTCGAGTATTTTCGTGACATCCCGGATCTTGGAATGGATTAAATGACCGCAGCCGAATACATAGGTACGCCAGTCAGACGCGGCACCGTCTTGCGCGAATGGATCGACGTCAATAAACACATGAACGTTGCGTACTACATCCTGGCATTCGATCTGGCGATAGATACCTTGTGGGAGCGCTTCGGGATCACTCAGGACTACATCAACGTGACACACAGTTCGACGTTTGCCGTGGAAAGCCACATAACATGGCAGCGCGAAATGGCGGCCGATGAGCCTTACGTCATTACATCGCAATTGCTTGCCTACGATGCGAAACGAATTCACCAATTCATGCGCATGTATCACGCCAATGAGCATCATCTGGTTGCGACGGCCGAGTGGCTCAATTTGCACATTGACCTGAAGGTTCGTCGCGTCGTGCCGTGGCCGGACGAGATACGCGCCAGTATTGCGGCATTTGCCGAACAGCAGCGTGACCTGGAATGGCCTGATGAAGCCGGCAAGAGTATCCGCGTTCCCAATCCTGTCTTTTCGATACAGCCTGGTTGAGCATGCGAGTTAGCCGACAATGAGTCGTTTTCTACTGGCAATTGATCAGGGGACGAGCAGTAGCCGGGCGGTGATTTACGATCACTCGATGAAGGTGATTGCGAGTGCGCAACAGGAGTTTCCGCAAATCTACCCACAGCCCGGCTGGGTGGAGCACGATCCCGAAGCGATCTGGGACTCGGTCTGCGCGGTAATGGCCGCGGCAATGCACGACGCCGGCGCCACTGATATCACCGCCATCGGGATTACCAATCAACGTGAAACCACTCTCGTCTGGGAGCGCAAGTCCGGAACCTGTGTCTACAACGCAATCGTATGGCAGGATCGTCGCACCGCTGACGCGTGCCAGGCTCTCAGGAGAGAGGATCTGGAAACGCAGGTCACGGCGAAGACGGGGCTGCGGCTCGATCCCTATTTTTCGGCGACAAAAATTGCCTGGATACTCGACAATGTCGACGGCGTTCGGGAAAAAGCGGAGACAGGGCTGCTGGCATTCGGCACCATCGACAGTTTCTTGTTGTGGCGTCTCACGGGTGGCAAGGAACATGCGACGGATGCAACCAATGCCTCACGCACTTTGTTGTTCAATATTCACGATCAGCAGTGGGACGAGGAATTATTGGAGATGTTCAATATCCCGCGGCAGTTACTGCCAGACGTGCGTGATTGTGCTGCGAACTATGGCCTCACGGCGTTTGATTCGATCGTCGGCGGAGTTCCGATTTTCGGTATTGCGGGTGATCAGCAAGCTGCATTGATTGGGCAGGCCGGACTTGACGTCGGCACGACCAAGAGCACGTTTGGCACGGGCTGTTTTGTGCTTGCCAACACAGGTAGCCATGCGCTCAAGTCAGACCATCAATTACTCACTACCGTCGCCATGAGAATCGACGGCAAGGTTACTTATGGGCTGGAGGGAAGTGTGTTTGTCGCGGGCTCAGCGATGCAATGGCTGCGAGATGAACTCAAGATTATTGATTCGGCTCTTGAGACGGAGGCTATCGCGAAAAGCACCGGTATTGTCGAAGACGTGCATGTTGTGCCCGCATTTACCGGGCTTGGCGCTCCGTACTGGGATCCTGCCGCACGCGGCGCAATTCTCGGCCTCACTCGCGGCAGTGGTCGTGAACAGATTGTCACTGCTACGCTGCAAGCCGTCGCCTATCAGACGCGCGACCTTATCGATGCGATGGCGGAGGATGGCATATCGCCCAGTGTCATTCGCGTCGACGGTGGCATGGTGGCAAATGACTGGTTTCTGCAGTTTCTGGCGGATATTCTCGGTATTCCGGTGGAACGACCGGAAAATGTTGAGTCAACGGTGTTGGGTGTCGCGTATATGGCGGCCTATAAGGCAGGGATCATACAATCGCCCGAGCAAATATGCGCAGACTGGAAATGCGACAAGCGTTTCGAGCCGGCAATGACTGCCGAGCGGAGAGATGCCCTGCTCAATGGCTGGAACCAGGCCGTCACCCGAATTCGCACCAATGGATAGACACAAGTTGCTAAAGGCACGACAGAAAGTCGGCAAGTACAGGATACTCGGGCGTATAGCATCCGGGCCGCTCGCGGATGTCTATCGTGCCCAGGATACTGTGCAGAACATCAAGGTGGCGTTGAAAATTCCGAAGGCGGACGATTATACGGGGCATGAAGAGTTTCTGCACGAGGTACGAGTCGCAACAAAGCTCAAGCACCCCAATATTCTGGGCGTACTAAACGCCAGCTATATTGACGAACATTTTGTCATCGCCATGGAACTTGGTGAGGAATCGCTTGCTGACCGGATTGAGCGGCGCACATCGACTGTTCGCGCTCTTGACCTTGCCGGGCAGGCGGTCGCGGCATTGGCGCATGCGCATGAACACAAGTTCATTCATTGCGACATAAAACCTGAAAATTTCATACTGTTTCCCGGCAACCAGCTAAAACTGGCCGACTTCGGTTTCGCCAAACTCAATTTGCGCACGCTTAAAGCGTCGGGCTCAGGAACGATCGAGTACATAGCGCCGGAGCAGGCGATGGGCCGGCCGAAATTTCAATCGGATGTGTTTTCGCTGGGTCTGGTTTTGTACCGCTTACTGTCCGGCAAACTTCCGGAGTGGCCGTTTGAGTGGCCACTGGCGGGCCACGACAAGCTGGCCGCACGCGTCAGGCCGGAGCTGATAGAGGTATTCAGGAAGTCGATCCAGCTCGACCCGAAGCTGCGTTACTCAGATGCAACGCAGATGCAGGCAGCATTTGCTCGTGCGCAAAGGCATGCCCGCAGACAAAAAGGGGCCAGGCCCAGATCCGGCTCGCGCCGCGGAACGTCCTGGAGACAGCTGCAGTGGCGTGAGTTTCAACGTCAGTTCAGACAGCAACTTGATACGCGCCACCAATGCAGGCATTGCGACGGGCCTGTGGCCGAAAGCATGCACTGTTGCCCCTGGTGTGGATTTGACAACCCGGCGCGCGGCACCGAATCACGAATGCCGTCAAGTTGTCCGCGCTGCGAGCGCGGCGTGAAGAACGACTGGGATTACTGCGCCTGGTGCTACGGCCCCGGTTTCGTTGCGGAGTCCACACGCAGTTATCCGGACAAGCGCTATTCTGCACGCTGTAGCAACCGCCGTTGTCGAGGGCCGTTGATGTCATTCATGCGCTATTGTCCCTGGTGTCGAATCAAAGTCAGGCGACGCTGGAAATTGTCAGGCAGTCGACGTTGCTGCACAGCCTGCAACTGGGGAATTGCACAGGAATTCTGGAATTACTGCGCCTGGTGCCGTGAACCCGTACAGCGAAAATAATCGGCGAACGCAAGTAAATGGACATACATGAATGAAGGGCTTGCCGGACGACATTTTGTTACTCGATAGCACGCAGTCGCCTGAGCGCATCGAGACTGATGTTGCCGGCGGCTCGGCGGTCGCGTATACGAGCCGCGACCCGGAAAAAGAAACTGAGAATGAGGATACGGTCGCCATCATTCCGTACGGGCCAGGTGCTGCGGTGCTGGTCGTGGCTGACGGGGCTGGTGGCCTGCCTGCGGGCAAACGCGCGTCGCTCACTGTTGTGCAGACGCTTGCAGCATCGCTACAGTCTGCGATGGACAAGACGATGCTGCTGCGCACGGCGATATTAAACGGTATTGAGGCCGCAAATGCGGCGGTGCTGGGTCTGGCGAATGGCTCTGCAACGACGCTGACCGTAATAACGATCGAAGGTCTGACGGCACGGTCGTACCAGGTCGGCGATTCCGAAGCGATTATCCTGGGGCAGCGGGGTGTGATTAAATTTCAGACGACTGTGCATTCGCCTACAGGTTTTGCGGTGGAGGCGGGGTTTCTGGATGAGCGCGCTGCATTGCTCCACGAGGAGCGACACCTGGTGTCAAATTTCATTGGCACCGCGGACATGCGGATTGACGTTGGCGCGACGGTCGAGCTCAGCCCCAGGGACACAATATTGCTGGCAAGTGACGGGCTGATGGATAACGTGCACCTTGATGAAATAATCGAATGTGTTCGCAAAGGATCCTTATCTGACGCAGCCAGTTCAGTTGCGGAACTTGCGCACCGGCGAATGCAGGCGCCGTGCGCCGGGCAACCCAGTAAACCCGACGATTTATCGTTGATTTTGTTTCGTAAACCGGAACGTCTCGGCATTTAACAATATCAACTACTTAGGGCAATTCCGTCGGCGAGCTGAAGGGCCTCGAAAATATGATCCTGGAGGTGTTGATCGGGACCTTGCAGCGTATTATCGTGATTACGGAACAAAGCGACCCTATTTGCGCTCCAACACCTTAAGAACTCCGTGAGGCCGAAGGTCATGAAACAGACAAATATACGCAAGAAATTTCCCCGTTTAAGCCAAGGCGGAATTTTGCTGGCAGCGATGTCTGCTGCCGTCGTGCTTATCTCGGGATGTTCCACAGCCATAACCGCCCCCAGCGGCGTACAGCTTCCAGGCGGCGTACAGATTCCAGGCGGTGGTTCGTCTGGTGGCCAGTCCGGTGAGTCCGGTGGCCAGTCCGG
>JACZTO010000084.1 GCA_022573655.1 Pseudomonadota bacterium | reverse complement strand
GACGTGTACTGGGCTGCGTCGGACATCGGCTGGATAGTCGGTCATTCGTATATCGTCTACGGCCCGTTATTCAACGGCAACACGACGGTGATTTATGAGGGAAAACCGGTAGGCACGCCGGATCCAGGCGCGTTCTGGCGAGTGGTGGAAGAACACAAGGTCAAGGTTCTGTTTACCGCGCCAACGGCTTTTCGAGCCATCAGAAAAGAAGACCCGGACGCCGAATATGTTCGCAAATATGATCTATCGAGTTTGCAGGCGTTGTTTCTGGCCGGGGAGCGTTGCGACCCGGATACTTTGCACTGGGCGCAGGACACTCTGAAGGTACCGGTCATCGATCACTGGTGGCAGACAGAGACTGGGTGGTCGATCTGCGCCAACTGTCTGGGAATCGAGCAGTTGCCTGTTGTTCCCGGCTCGCCCGGGCGGCC
The DNA here is from genome assembly GCA_022573655.1 of Pseudomonadota bacterium. Lineage (GTDB taxonomy): Bacteria > Pseudomonadota > Gammaproteobacteria > Steroidobacterales > Woeseiaceae > UBA1847. The sequence goes on along the minus strand of JACZTO010000084.1, from coordinate 4,706 downwards.
CGTGCCGGGATACACGGTAGCAGTGTTCGACGCAAATGGTAACGCAGTTGCCAGTGGAGATATTGGCGCGCTTGTTATCGAATCGCCATTGCCCCCGGGCACGTTTACTGGCTTGTGGAACGCCGATGAGCGCTATGAAGAAACCTATTTCCGCAACTTCCCCGGTTACTACGAAACCGGCGATGCCGGTTATATCGACGAAAACGGTTGCGTGTTCGTAATGTCGCGCACAGACGACGTGATAAACGTGGCAGGTCATCGCTTGTCCACAGGCGCAATGGAGGAAGTATTGGCAGCACATCCCAAGGTCGCGGAATGCGCGGTCTTCGGTGTGGCGGATCAGCTCAAGGGCCAATTACCGCTTGGCATGCTGGTGCTTAGCGCAGGGGTTGATCAGGATGCGAGCGAGATTGCTGCGGAGGTGATCGCGGCAGTCCGTAACGAAATAGGACCAGTGGCGGCATTCAAGCTCTGTACGGTAGTCGACCGTCTGCCAAAGACCCGCTCGGGAAAGATCCTTCGCGCCACCATGCGCAGCATTGCCGACGGTGAGCCCTGGACCATGCCTGCGACCATAGACGATGCTGCATCTCTGGATGAAGTGACGCTTGCATTGCGAAACCTTGGCTATGCGAATGAGACCGATGATGGCCCCGACAGAAAGGGCGTCGTCAGATCTATCTGAGCGCTGCAGCCAATTTGGCAGCGCCCGCCAGCAAAAATGCCTGGTCCGACTGCAGCAGAAACAATGATGCGCCGTGATCCTGCCATTGCTTTGCTTCGGCCACGTCTGCAACGAACATGCCGACCGCTGTGTTTGCTTTTTGGCCTGCAACACAGATCGAAGCAACGGCATCAACAACTACGGGGTCATTCGGGTCGGTCTTGCCAAGGGCGACCGTCAGGTCGATGCGTCCGATGTAAAGGCAGTCGACCCTGTCGACCGCAGCGATGGCATCGATCACATCAAGCGCTTCAACATCTTCAACTTGTGCAATGATCGTCGTCTGCTCGGCGCTCTCGCGTAACTGATCGGCGATTGCCTTGCCGGCAAATCCCGCCGCTCGCGATGATCCCGCGTAACCGCGACCTCCCGGGCCATACAAGCTCCTCAGACAAATAGCTTCCGCATCTTCGACTGTCCTGACATGCGGCACGACGATGCCGGTCGCCCCGCAGTCGAGGGCATTCAAAATGTTGTGCGGGTCCGCTGTCGGTACTCGAACGAGCGGCGTCATGTTCGTCGCACGGATAGCTGCGATGCAGGCATCGAGCTCAGTTCGGCCAAACGGTGCATGTTCTGCGTCGAGACAAACAACGTCCAGATCCGATTTACCCAAAACTTCGCAAACAACTGGTGAAGGCGTTTTTACCCACGTTCCGATTAACAAATCATGATTTAGCAGTCGCTGCCGAAACGAACTTCGTTTGGATTCTGTCACCTATTTAACCCCATAGTCGGTCGCTGGCGATCCTAGCTCCTTCAGCCATCGTAGCGAGTTTCGCATAAGCGATTTCGCCGTCTACTGCGCCGAAACCTGCGAACGTCGCGAAGCCACAATCGGTACCTGCAACAACCCGTTCACGACCGACAATGTCGGCAAATCGGCAGATGCGTTCTGCAACCAAGTCAGGATGCTCGACGAAGTTGGTCGTCGAATCGATAACACCCGGTATTAGAATCAGGTCATCGGGCAATTTTGCGTCACGAAATGTAGTCCATTCGTGCGCATGCCGTGGATTCGACGCTTCGAAAAGCAATGCACCGGTGTTCGCCATCAAAGCGATCGGCAATACCGTCGACATCGGCGCATCGTAGTGATGCGGTCCCTCATAATTGCCCCAGCAGACGTGCATTCGAACCCGGTCGGCCGGGATGTTTCTGAGCGCGTGGTTCAAAACTTCGACGTGATTACCGGCCAAGCGTTGATAGTCTTCATCCGACTTGTCGGCAAACAACATGTGCCGACCCAAACCGAGATCGGGCGAGTCCAGCTGTAACAGATAGCCTGCTGCAACGATTCCTTCATACTCGACGCGCATCGCTTCGGCCAGCCCTTCGAGGTAGTCGTCGTGGCTCGCGTAATACTCGTTCGGTTGAAAGAGCGCAATGACGCCGGGTGAAGCCGAGTTCATGAACGCTTCTTCGACATCGACAATTTCCAAAGCGTCGCGGAAATTCTTCAGGTCCATCTCGAGTGGCTCCGGGTTTGTGGGGCGGATCTCGCCGGTACACTTTGGCCGCTTGTACGATGGCGTTCCACCGCTCTGTGCCTGCTTCTCGAGAAACGACGGAAAATCCAGCAGATCTTTCGGTGGACTCCTCGGGCTATCACCCTCGAAACCCGAAATGCGCTCTTTGATATAAGTTGCGTAACTGATCTTGCTCATTTCGCCATCGCTGACGATGTCGACGCCAACCTCAACCTGTCTGGCTACCGCATCTTTGACCGCACCTGCAATGGTCACGTCGAATTCAGTCTGGTCGTATTCCTCCTCACGCTCCTTCGCGAAAATCAGCTCGGCGACTTTTTTCGGTCGCGGCAGACTGCCAACATGCGTTGTCAGTATCCTTTGAGTGCTGTATTTCATTAGAAACCGGAATTGTTCAATCGATATCAGTGGCGGATGGCAGTAGTCGAAACTGGCATCAGGCTATTCTGGCCGAGCCACCATCGACAAGAATGCCTGAGAAAGTACGTTTCTCGGGCGGCAAATCCGGCTGTTCCACGCGCTCCAGGATCATCGATACTGCCGCTTCGGTCATTCTGCCAACGGGCTGCCGGACGGTCGTCAAGTCGTAGCTTTGCCACTGCGCCGGACCGACGCCGTCAAAACCGACCACCGACAGATCGTCAGGAACTTTGACGCCCAGCCGATACCGGGCAGCGTCCATGCAACCGATCGCCATAACGTCGTTGGCACACACGACCGCATCAGGAAGTTCGCCTAACTTGTTTTTTAGCTCCAGCAATCCGCTTGCGCCGCTTTCATAGCTGTAGTCGCCGGGGACGACCGTCACCGACTTGACGTTGAGCTCCTTCAGTCGCTCAAGCGCACCTTGCGTTCGTTCCACGCTGACCGCAGAGTCTTCGGGACCGCTGATCAGGCCGAAGGTTTCGTGACCAGCCTCAACCAGACGGTTAACGAGCCATCTTTCACCTTCAGTCTGGTCGCAACAGACCGCATTGACGCGCCGGTCTTTGAGCGACCGGTTGTAAAACACGAAGGGAATGCCGCGCCGGTCTATCAAGTCAATTTGTTCACCGGAAAGGCGTGCCGCTTCGACCACGCCGTCAACCTGGTACTGGAAAATCTGATCGAGAAGTCCGTCGATGTCGCTCTCGTGCTCGAGTGTAAACAGGAGAACACGAACACCACGTTCCGAAAAACGCTGGCTGAGTTGCACCAGAACTTCCGGGTAGTAGAGGTTTGTTTGCTGCGAGATTACGACTGCGACCATATTCGACCGCCGCGTGATCAGGCTTCGCGCAATGGCGTTCGGCTGATAGCTAAGATCCTCCGCCACCTTCATGACGCGGGCGCGCATCTTTTTCGATACGGAAGCGCCCGGCTTGAAACAACGGGAAACGGCCGATTGAGATACACCGGCCAGTCGCGCCACGTCGTAGGACGTCACGCGATGTCCATCTCCCCTTCTTACATCAGGCATGCGAGCTTCCCCGGTTCACTAATCTAGCTGCTGCAGATTTGCATCGAATTCTGCATCAAGTTGTCCGGAATTGCACGAAAGCACGCACGGACGTCCCCCAGAGCCCGCAGCACACCAAATGCTGTTGCATTCGAATGCGGATGATTGCTACTGTTCGGCGCGAGTTTGTTGAAGAGGCGTGGTTTTGGCTGATACGACGACGCAACCTTGGGATTTGCGCCTTAAGGACAAAATTGTCCTGATTTCGGGTGCCGGGCGCGGCATTGGGCGTGCCTGTGCCGTCGCGTTCGCGCAAGTCGGAGCAAATGTCATTGCTGCCGCAAGAACCAATGACGATCTTCAATCGCTAGCTACCGAGTATCCCGACGCGATAGAAACCTGGGTCAACGACGTCACCAACGATGCGTATTATGAGCGCATCGAGGGGCTGACGAAACTCGACGTACTGATCAATAACGCTGGCACAAACCGGCCCCAGGCCTTTGTCGATGTTGATACCGCATCTTTGAGTTCGGTGATTGATCTGAATGTTCGTGCCATGTTTCAGACGGCTCAGGCGGCCGCACGCGTGATGCTCAAGAACCAAAGCGGATCGATCATCAACATGTCGTCACAGATGGGACACGTCGGCTCTCCGAATCGCAGCGTCTACTGTATGACCAAGCATGCAGTGGAGGGATTAACCAAGGCAATGGCAGTGGAGCTGGCGCCAATGGGTGTGCGAGTCAATGCGCTCGCGCCCACTTTCATCGAAACACCGATGACGCGCCCGATGCTGGATGATCCTGATTTCAAAGAATTCGTTCAGAGAATGATTCCTCTGGGCAAGGTCGGACAGCCAGACGACGTAGCGGTCGCCGCGCTCTACCTGGCGTCGGATATCTCCGCGATGGTGACCGGTCATAGCCTGAGAATCGATGGCGGCTGGACGGCGGCCTGATGCAGTTTGACTACGTTATTGTCGGCGGCGGCTCCGCCGGCTGTTGCCTTGCCGGTCGGCTGAGTGAAGACCCGGAAAAAAACGTGTGCCTGA
>JACZTO010000012.1:42063-54574 GCA_022573655.1 Pseudomonadota bacterium | reverse complement strand
ACCGATAGCAATCCACCTGCAAGTACCAGGGTGATAGCAAGCAAAAAATTGGGCCGCGTGTCGCGATGGCGCTGCGTCCACTGCCACAATGCAAGGCCGACAATGATACCGGCCGTGGCGAAGGCCCAATTGCGATGATCGGTCATGGCAGCATGCGATGGGCTGTCGTGCGCCACCGTGTAGTAAGCATTGAGGCCCGTACCGACTGTGATCAGTGCAAAGACTGCCCCCAGCGCCAGGTTCCAGTGTGCTGCAGCGAGACAAGCGTTTCGCCACGGCGCATTCGGCGCCAGCAAAACCACGACGTGCAGCAGCATCGATACAACAAAAAGCGCGACCGTGAAATTGACGAAGATCGGATGCCAGTTTGGGATTATTTCGATCATGTGAGTCCTTCCGTTATTCGCGCCCGGTCACCCGACTCCCTATTCGGAAATATGGATCGCCCGGAAATCGTTGACGTTCGTCAAGGTAGGGCCGGTAAAAACGAGGTCGTTGATTGCCGCGAAAAAATTATAGCTGTCGTTATTATCTTTCATTTCGTTCGCATTTACATTACTCGCTGCAGCTCTTGCCAGAGTGTCTGGAGACACGAGGCTGCCGGCATTGTCACCTGTTCCGTCTATGCCATCGGTATCACAGGCTATTGCCGAAATCGATGCATGTCCATTGAGCGCAATGGCGAGCGCAAGTGCGTATTCGCCGTTACGTCCGCCGCGGCCATCGCCACGGACGTTCACCGTTGTCTCGCCGCCCGACAAAATTACGCACGGTGCTGTTATCGGTCCAAAGCCTGCAGCGATTTGTATCGCGAGCTCTGAGTGTTCTTCTGCGAGTTGTGTTGCGTCAGCATTCAAGTCGCCCAACACGTATGGGGTAACGTTCTGGTCTTCAGCGGAAGCTGCGCTTGCCAGCATTGCGTCATCGCTGGTCGCGAGAATGCGCACGTCCGCATCCACAATCTTTACGACCTCGCTGGTCTCTATGGCGGCCCGTACCGCATCGCTGATCTCAATATCGAAGCGCTTCAGTATGCCAAGAGCATCAGCTGGCGTCGTGGTGTCGGCGATTGTCGGGCCGGACGCCACGATCGACGCGTCATTGCCCGGAACATCCGAGATGAGCAACGTGATAACGGCCGCCGGTGCGCATGCGGCGGCGAGTTTGCCGCCCTTAATGGCGGACAGTTTTTTTCGTACACAATTAATTTCGTGTATGGCCGCACCCGAGCGCAGAAGTTGTGACGTGAGCGCCTGTTTCTCGGCCAAGGTCACGCCGCTTGCCGGCAAGCTGAGTAACGCCGAGCCACCGCCCGACAACAGGCAGACAACGGTGTCGGACGCGGACAAATCGGTCACACGCTCGAGAACAGTGCGCGCGGCCGCAAGGCCGGCGTCATCGGGTACCGGGTGAGCGGCTTCGATGATTTCAATCGATTTGCAGTCCGCGCTGTGGCCGTAGGGTACGATCACGACGCCTTCCAGTGGTTCCGCCCAGTGCTTTTCGAGCTCCAGCGCCATGCTGGCAGCAGCCTTGCCCGCGCCGACGATTACCACCCGGCCATCCGGGCGCATCGGAAGCCACTTTTGCATGCAATTTTCCGGACTCGCGGCCGCGACCGCCGTGTCGAAGAGCTTGCGCAGGAAAACGTCGGATCGGATCATTGAGCGCGGGCGTCGTCTACGGATTTCACATGTGGCGCCAGGCGATCAAACAGCCTGGTCATTTCGGGCCGGTTCTCGCGCAGTTCATCCAGGGTGAAGCCGCATAATTCATACGGCAGGACCAGCCAGTCCTCGGTTTCGTGGACGAAATAGTCCGGTGTCCGCAAGGTCTTTTCCGTTGGTCGGTACCACACAGTCGCGATGCGAATATCCTGTGGCAAATTGCGCCGCGTTTTCGTGGCGAGCTGGCTGATGACAGCAGCGACACTGGAGCCGGTGCTGTAAACATCGTCAACGATCAGCAATGAATGGTGTGAGCAAAGATTTTCGAGCAGGTATTGCAGCCCGTGTACGCGAATCGAGCCGGCCTTGCTAATCATTTGCGAGTAGCCGGGTGCTCCCGTATAGGAGGTGCGGATCGCGATGTGATCGGTCTTGGTGCCAAAGTAATCGAGCCCTTCCTGCACGGCGATGCCAACGGCGCTGCCACCCCGCCACAGCCCGACCAGGAAATCGGGCTTGAAGCCAGCCTCATAAATACTCGCAGCCAGCCGAAACGAGTCCAGCAGCAAGTCGTCGGCGACGATAAATCGCTCATTCATTATTGTTGTCCCTGAGCTATGCTGCGCTAGAATCAGAAGCCGGCATTATAACGACAGCCGCAAGTCCACACTCAAGAGAATAACAATGGACAAGATTGTATTAACTGCGCAAGACCTGCTCGAGGACTCCATTGAATTGGGTATCAAGGTCCTGGAGAGTGGCTTCGAGCCCACCATGATCATTGCGATCTGGCGTGGCGGGACGCCGGTCGGCATGGCTGTTCAGGAGGTCTTCGCCTATTGCGGCATCGAGTCGGACCATATCGCCATCCGTACATCGTCCTATATTGGTGTTGACGAGCGTGGCAGGGTCGCCGTGCACGGGCTCAACTACATCATCAAGAAAATATGTCACGACGATCGAGTATTGATCGTTGATGATGTGTTCGACACCGGCAATACCATCGTGGCTGTCATTGAGGAATTGACGAGACGAGCACGCGGCAATACTCCCGAAGACATTCGGGTGGCGGTACCGTGGTTCAAGCCCACGCGCAACGAAACAGACATTACGCCGGATTATTTTCTGCACGAAACAGCCGAGTGGCTGGTTTTCCCCCACGAGCTTGATGCGCTCAGCCCGGAAGAGCTTCAAGAGCGGCGGCCGCAGATCGCGAGTATTGTGCAAGGCGTCAAGTCGGTAGCAAAATCAGCCTGATTGGCGAGCGCCGCTGGTCGATAAGTGGACTAGCTGATCGCGGCTACTTAGCGAACATCAAGCGCAACTTGCCTTTTGCCGGCGTACGCAAATTCTGGCCGTGCAATGCGAAGCGCATTCCAAAGCGCTTGCCGCGCAACTCCTGACCTGCACATATTCGCAATGGGGAGCTAAAAATTTCGACAGGCTCTCCTACCGGGATATCGCCAACCTTGCTGGTGATGTGTACAGAATCGTCTTTCAGGCTGACGGAGGGGTACGCCGCAATTTCATCTGGAGTCCGCTCAATGAAACCATTCTTGGTCGGTACGTTGGGCAGACGATCCGCGACATGAAACGCATTGTGATTTGGTAGTACGATGGAAAGTGATGCATCCAGAATGGGTTCCTGGCCCTGGTTGCATACAACGAGTTGCACGCGCTCTCCGTTTGTTTCGTACAGGTAATGCCGATCCTCATCGCGATACTTGTGCCGTATTTGGCGCATCTCGTCCTTCAGTTCGTCGGGCGAGCGATCGACATAAGGATCGTCAGTTCCGTAGAGGCGCGCGTGAGTCAATCTCGCTATCACGTTGGTAGAGTCGTGGTCTCGTGCGGCGCTTTGAATCTTTATCAGTTGTGCAAGCTTGTTGCCGGCGTCGGCGGATGGCAGCAGCGACAGGTTGAAGCACCGCAAAGTCAGGTCCTTGTGAATGATCTCGCCCGGGAAGCCGACCTCAATGTCTCCAGCCGATACCGAATCGCGGAATTTGCGCTCGAAGAGCACCTGCAGCTGTCGGCGTCCCAACTTGATGGCTGCGTCATTCATTCGCGCGTATGCATCACCGCGGCGCAATTTTTCCGAATAGTCGATGCGCATCATGTACGGTCGGTCCTGACAGTCGCCTATTTCGAACACACCAATTTTCTTACCGTCGATTAACACCGGCTCATAACGAATGCGCAGCGCAGGTTCGATGTATTCGTTCGCGAGCGACTGGTAGGACGGCTTGCCCGAGAAATCTTCCGCATCTACCGTGTACAAATGTTTTTTGCCATTACCGTCGAAGTCGGCACCGACAACAATATAGCGCGGTCCCTCGATCGATGCGTTCGCCATGGCCAGCACGTCACGAAGGAAGTGGCGAATGCCGCCACCTCCATATTCGTGCTTGCGAAACTGCGTACTGGTTCCCGGACTCGCAGATCGCGCTATTTTCGTTAGTCGACTCATAAACTCAACGATTTTGACGGATTATGTTCAAAAGAGTGGGAACTGATCGACACTTCCGAGAACCGCTGTACATATAGGTCCGAGGTGCGAAGATGCCGAAATGTCGAGAATCGCCGGTACCACGACCGCATTGAGCCAGATAGCCGTTGAGCTGCAATGACGATTGCGATACTCGGGATTAGACAACTCCCTAGTCGCTGTTGTAGGGATCGAATCCGGATTCCAGGGCTACGGGTTCCACAGGTTTTGCCACTTTCGGCTTGTTCTTGTCCAGGACACGCTGCAGCATTTGAGTGCTGACCAGCGAAAACTCCTCGTTGCCGGCGGCATCGACGATTTCGTAGCTGTCGTTATCGGTATTGAGGGCGAGTACGCCGTCACCGCTTTTTGCTGCTTTCTCGACGCTTCGTTTTGCTTTCTCATCATCGGATTTGAGTATCTTCTGCAGCATTACTGTCGAGACGAGTTCAAATTCGACGGGCTCCGTGTTCGATTGCTTAACTATCTTGAGCGTATGTTTGAGCTCTTCGGACACGGCGATTCCACATGGTTGACTATGGTAGGGCGACTCTAGGGCAGGGTGTCGGTGCTGACCCATCTACTGTGTCACAAATTTGAAAATTCAACTGAAAAAACAGTACGTTACCATTACAAGTGCGCCGCTCATTGCAAACATCGAGGCCTGAGTTGTCAAGAAAAAATCATGTGCAGGGCAACGTTGCGCGAAAGCTGAGAAACAGTTCCGCGAATCAACGGCTTGCGAGTCGTAATATGAAACGTCACTTATTGTCATATCGAGCAAGGAAATAATGGATCTGGACGTCGCGTTGTCCGTACTGTTGATTGTCAGCGCAGCAAGTTACCTGCTGTTGGGCGCGCGTCTGGTCACATCCAAACGCGAAATTACCAGTGTGCCGATTGGCATACTCTTTATTCTGATCGGAATTTGGGTGTTGGGTGGAGCGATTGAGTTGCTGTCCGACACCTTTGTATTTTTCTCTCTGGGCCGCACCGGGCACTTTGTTGGCACTTCACTGGTGCCGGTCGTCGTCTATGTGTGTTTCCGGGAATACATCGGGTCTGAGACGGCGTTGCGCACCCTTATTTTGTTGATGATGATTCCGGTGCTGTCAATTACGTTGGCCGCGACCAATGTTCAACACGAGCTCATGTGGTATGCGCCGTTTGCAAATGAAACCGGTGTGTTTCTTACACGTCCCGATCGCTGGGGTAAGTGGTTTCTGTTCGTCCACCTGCCATACAGTTACGCCGTCGTTGCGACAGCCATAATGTCTTTGTTGGCACACAGTTCCGCCGTTGCGCCCGCACATCGCCGCCCACTGTTTCTGATTGTCGTTGGTTGTGCAGCGCCGCTGCTTGCTATCGCTGCCTACGACCTCGGTTACGGTCCGAATACGATTTCCTTCGTGCCGCTCGTTTTCGCGGCGATGCTGCCAGTTTACACGTGGCTGATTTACGGCGAACAAATCATTATGTTTACGCCGCTCGCCTATGAAACGGTCTTCCAGAACATGCAGGATCCCGTCGTTGTGGTTGATGAACAGCGTCGCGTAATTGGTTTGAATCACACCGCGGAAAGCCTGCTGAACATCGAGGAGTCAGAGGCGTTTCGTGAACCGTTGGTGAGTATTCTCGGCGCCGGCGCGCCTGAAGTCTTCGCGGCGCTGAATTCTGGTAAGCCACAAAAGATGTTGACATCGACTGGACGCTTTCTGCACGTGCAGGTCTCACCCATAATCAAGAATCGCAACTCAGCTCGCGGCGGCCAGGTCATCATATTCAGGGACGTAAGCGACGTCGAGGATGCCCAGGCAGAGGTGCGCGATAGCGAAGAACTGATGCGCACGCTTATCGACCACACGGTAAACGGCATCGTCCGTTTTCGGTGGGTGAGTGAGGATGACGGCACTAAAGTGTTGCGCAGCATCTTCGCCAACGCCGCCGCCGAACAGTTTCTTGGTGAGAGTGCCGATAGGCTGGTCGATTGCACGGCTCATGAAGTTCTCAGGATTGCGACCAGTGGTATGGACAAGGATGCGGTTGACGACATCCTTGAGCAGTTCGACAATGCCGTCAGTCATGGCGCTGACTTCGAAACTGAGGTTCACAATCGCAGCATCGGCATAGGCCGCTGTCTGCGCATGATCTGCAAGCCCGTCGGTGACGATATTACGGCAACGTTTGTGGATATCACTGACAGTAAAGCCAAAGAACGTCATATGGAGACGATCGCCACATCCGATCCGCTGACCCACGTACTGAATCGCCGCGGTTTTGAGCGTGATGCCACACGACACCTTAGCAGCAGCTCCGACGATGCAACGGGCGCATTGTTGTTTATCGATCTGAATGACTTCAAACGGATAAACGACAAATACGGCCACGATGCGGGTGACCAGATATTAATGATTGCGGCGGAGCGTCTATGCAGTAGTCTGCGTCCCAGTGACATCATTGGCCGCCCTGGCGGTGATGAGTTTGTCGCGCTGATTCCGGATGTCACCGCGAAGATCGTCGAGAAACTCGCCAGGCGCCTGACTCTTAGGCTGGAGGAGCCATATCCGGTCGGCCTTCTGAAGCTGAATTGTGCGGCAAGTATCGGGCTGGCCATGTACCCGGAGCATGCCAATACCTTAACTGGTTTGCTGCGGGAAGCCGATCGGGCCATGTATCGCGCGAAGGCGCGTAGCCGCGATGGCTCCGATACCGGCGGCCACAAGCTACTCGAAAAAGCGGTCTAAAAAAATTAACCCGGAAAAAGCGATCCAATATCCCGTTTCGGATTGCCATTGGTATGCGAAGATTCAAACACCTGAAATAATTTGTCGTCTTCGTGGGTCAACTATGCCAACAAAGCGGAGTACCGTCTGATGTTGCGCCCTATTCTTCATAGTTCATTCGCCGTGCTCATTTGCATGAGCCTGGTCTGCAGTGTGTCGATCCGGCACGGTCACGCTGATGTGCCGGTTGCGGAGACCGCAGATACCATCCGGCCACTGGTAGCAGGCGACGCCGCGCCGCGCTTCATTGTTGAAACAGTCGCCGGGCTGCCGTTCGAATTTGACCCGCAGCACCTCGAACGCCCAGTCGTTCTGCTCGCCTTTCGCGGTGGCTGGTGCCCATATTGCAATATGTACTTGTCTGAGATGCGCCACGCGATTCCGGACATCAGCGCTATGGGTGTCGATGTGCTGTTCTTGAGTGGTGACCGGGTCGAATTGCTGTATTCGAGTCTGAACCGGGAAACACAGGAAGATATTGCCGATCTGGAGTACACGATATTGTCGGATGCTGACGCGCAGGCAGCGATCGCGCTGGGCATCGCTTTCAGGGCATCAGACCGGACCATGAATCGGCGCGCTGAGAAAGGCGACGACATTGCGGAATCGTCGATGGCCAGGCACGGTGTATTGGCAGTGCCAGCCGTGTTCGCGATTGACAGGCACGGGAAGATTCAATTCGCCTACACCAACGCGAACTACAAAGATCGGCTGCCGGCCGAGGAACTCATGGCGGCGGCCCGCGAGATTGCTGCTGCAGACTGATGGCTGCAAATGATAGTCTTCGTGCATTGGTGTGGTGTAACGTATATAAGGCATATATCAGAGGCCCACAAATGATTCAAGACAAGGCGCAGCTCGCAGTTAATGGTTGGCCCCTTAACAAGAGCTGCAACGCAGGATTGGATCATTTGTGGGCCTCCCTTCGGGCGCGGCGAGAAGCCGCCATCTGTGGCGTTGCATCTCTTGAAAAGGACATGCCATTTCCTGCGAGACGCGCCTTGCAGCTGGCGGCTTCTCGCCACGCTGATATGTGCCTTATATACGTTACACCACACTAGCGCATGCACGGAGTCCCAGATGGTTACCGCGATCGTTCTAATTAAAGCCGAGACCAATCGTATTCCGGATCTTGCCGACAAGATTGCTGACATGGCAGGCGTATCCGAAGTTTTCTCTGTCGCGGGCCGACATGATCTCGTCGCGATCGTCCGGGTATCCAAGAATGAAGACCTCGCTGAGGTGATCAGCGACAAGATGCGCCATCTGCAAGGTATCGTCGAGACGGAAACGATGATCGCGTTCCGGGCGTACTCGAGGCAGGAACTGGAAGCAGGATTCGAGCTAGGCTTGGATTGATGAACGAAAACAACTCGGGCGGTTCGATCAGGCGCTTTGTTCGTGGCGCGACAAAAATCGAGCCACATGAGCTGGCAGTGACGTTGTTGTCCTTCGCGTTCTTGTTTGCCCTGATGTTTGCCTACAACATATTGAAGCCGGTTCGTGACGCGATGGCGCCGGATTGGAGTGACGTCGACGTGGCCGTCCTGTGGACGATCAATTTCGTCTTTAGCGCCATTGCCGTAAGCGCTTATGGGCTAGCTGTTTCCCGCATTCCGCTAAGATACGTTGTGCCCGGTGTCTACGGATTTTTTGCCGCATCGTTCGCATTATTTTACGTGGGCGCCCGTGCATTCGAAGGCGTTAACTACATTGAAATGGCGTTCTTCGTCTGGATCAGTCTGTTTTCACTATTCCATGTGTCCGTTTTCTGGAGCCTGATGTCGGACATTTTCAGCAGGCAGCAAGCGCCGCGCCTGTTCGCGTTCATCGCCAGCGGGGCCAGTATCGGAACGATCGCCGGCTCCGCGGCAACTGTAGTGCTTGTGAAACTCGTCGGTTGGCAAAACCTGATGCTCGCGGCAGCAAGTATTCTGGTCTTGATTGTCCCGATTGTGGGCATGCTGCGAAATTTACAAGAACGTAACACCCAATCCTCGGATATCAGGCAGCCCGATCATAATGATACGGTCAGTGGCAACCCGCTCGCCGGATTTTCTGAATTTGTAAAGAACCCGTTCTTGCTCGGCATTGCTGCTTTTATCTTTCTGTACACAACAGTCGGCTCGTTCGCGTGGTTCGAAATCAAAAACCTTTTGGAGCCATTTGGCAGAGATGAGCGAACTCAGATCTGGGCAACGATCAATCTGACGGTCAGTTCGATAGCGATAGTAACGGCCATGTTCGCAACCAGCAGAATTGCGACCCGTTTCGGGCTGGCCAGAACGCTAGCGCTAGTGCCATTTCTTGTCGCGATGGGGTTGCTCCTGGTTGTGGCCAATCCATTACTCTTCGCTGTTCTCGGTATCTGGGTGGTTCTCAAGAGTGGCAACTACGCGATTACGAGGCCCACACGCGAGATGCTTTATACGATCGTGGATCGCGAGGCCAGGTTTAAAGCCAAGCCGGTAATCGATATTGTTGTCTACCGTGGTGGGGACACATTGGCGGGATGGGTTTTCGCAGGTCTGACGGCAGGATTAAGTCTGGGCCTGGGGGCAGTGGCGGCAATTGGCGCAGTTATCGCCTTCGTTTGGGCGGTCGTCGGACTGTACCTGGGCCGCGCGTATGATCGTGTCAGCGAGGAGAATTGAAACGTGGGACTGAGAAATACGCCGCTAGAGTTCGGCACGCTTGCCAAAGCACTGCACTGGCTTGTTGCCGTCGGAATTTTCACGCTGCTCTATCTCGGCCTGCAACAGGCCGGTATGGAAAAAGGCCCGGCCAAGAGTGAAATTCGATTCATTCATGGCTCGATCGCATTGACCGTACTGGTCTTGATGACGATCCGGATTGTCTGGCGCTGGATGAATGACGTACCCGCATATCCAGCGGGTGCCGCGGCCTGGCAGCGACTTGCCGCCAAGGCAGTCCACTGGGGGCTGTACGTTGTCATTTTTGTACAGCTGACTGCCGGTGCAATGACTGTGGCCACTGGCGGGAAGAACCTGCCGTTCTTCGGTCTGTTTTCGATCCCGTTGCCCGTTGCAGAAAATCACGACAATCACGAGTTCTGGGAAGAGATTCACGAATTCACGTGGAAGCCCATCGCCGCTTTACTGACCTTGCACGTACTAGCCGCGCTGTATAACCACTTCGTTGCCAGGAATGATGTGCTGCGCCGCATGACAGTTGGGGTCAAATAGACGATGCCTGACGCATTAATTTGTGATGCGGTACGAACGCCGATAGGGCGCTACGGTGGCGCTCTGTCCTCAATCCGCACTGACGATCTCGGCGCGATCCCGATCGCGGCGTTGTTGAAGCGCAACGCGAAACTCGATCCTGCACAAATTGACGACCTTGTGTACGGCTGTGCAAACCAGGCCGGTGAAGATAACCGCAATGTTGCCCGAATGTCGTTGTTGCTCGCGGGCCTGCCGGTCACGGTGCCTGCGGCAACCATAAACCGACTGTGTGGTTCCGGCATGAATGCGATTGGCAACGTTGCGGATGGCATTCGTGCCGGCGGAATTCAGTTGGCTGTCGCGGGCGGTGTCGAATCCATGTCACGTGCGCCCTTCGTCATGGCAAAGCAGACCACTGCATTCGGCCGCAATGCCGAGACTTATGACACGACACTTGGCTGGCGCTTCATCAACAAGGCGCTCGAAGATCAATATGGCGTTGACTCGATGGCTGAGACTGCCGAAAACGTTGCGGCTGAGTTTGGCGTGTCACGCGATGACCAGGACGCACTGGCGTTGCGCAGCCAACTTCGCGCAGAGGTAGCGATCAAGGCAGGTATCTTCAACGACGAGATCGTGCCGGTATCGATTCCGCAGCGCCGTGGCGATCCGCTCGTATTCGATACGGACGAACATCCCCGTGCTGGCTCCACTATTGAGGGTCTGACGAAACTTCGTCCAATCGTTCGGGATGACGGCAGCATTACGGCGGGTAATGCGTCGGGCATCAATGACGGTGCTTGCGCGGTGCTGGTCGCGTCAGAAGGTGCAGCCAAAGCACACGGGCTTGAGCCACTCGCGCGCGTCGTCGGCTGGGCTGCCGCTGGAGTTGCGCCGCGGATTATGGGCATCGGTCCCGCCCCCGCGTCGCAAAAGCTGTTAGCCCAATGCAGCATGTCGATTGAGCAAATGGACGTCATCGAACTCAACGAGGCATTTGCTGCACAAGGATTGGCGACCTTGCGAGAACTCGGTGTCGCTGATGACGCAGAACATGTGAATCCCAATGGTGGCGCTATCGCGCTGGGCCACCCATTGGGCATGTCAGGTGCGCGCCTGGTTACGACGGCCGCGTATCAGCTGCGCCGCACGGGCGGCCAATACGCGTTGTGCACCATGTGCATTGGCGTCGGCCAGGGCATCGCGATGATCATCGAACGGGTCTGATGAAAAAATCGGCTCCCAGTTACCAAACCCAGGAGCTTAGGGAGTTCGCCGAGATTCTGCGTGGCCGGCGCACGATCGAATTATTTCTGCAAACGCCGGTGCCCGAGAAATTGATACTCGAGGCAATTGAGACTGCGATCTGGGTGCCGAATCATCATGTCACCGAACCCTGGCATTTCTATTTGCTCGGTAAGGAAACGCAGGAACGCTGCCTGGATTTATGCTGGGATATCGTGGCAAGTAAGAAGGACGAAAAGGCCGCCGACTTCAAGCGCCAACGCTGGTCGCAGAAACCCGGCTGGTTGGTTGTAACCTGCCAGCGTTCGGAGGACGAATTGCTGCAACGCGAAAACTTCGCGGCCTGCAGCGCAGCTGTTCATGCCCTGATGTTGTACCTGTGGAAAGCGGGTGTCGGTTCGAAATGGACGACCGGACCAATTACGCGTGACTCGCGCTTCTTTGGCATTGCCGGTATTGACGAGTCGAAAGAATTCGTTGTCGGACTCATTTGGTATGGCTATCCGAAGTTGACCCCAGTGCAGTCACGAAAGGAATTGTCCGAGGTATCCACCAAGCGCCCGTAACGTCTGGCGCAAGTCACTCCAAAATATCAACAGGCCGATCAATAGTCTTGTCGTGTTGTCAGTCCATTCAGAAACTGAAACCGTATGTGGAGTTCTCAATTATTCTCATATATTGCGCTCGCTCCTCCTCGCTGTCGAACCTGCGTAACCATATGTACAGGTCGTCCTCCTCCTGGCCCACGAAGCTTCCTGAGACCACCATCCCCTTGGACACCTGGAACGGTATGATGACCTCCTCCATGTACCTCACCCAGTCGGCTCGCATCCCCGGCTTTGTCCGATACTGCCTGAGCTCGAAAAACATCACTCTCTCCTTGTTTGGGTCCCCGGACCACCGAGGGACGATCAAGATTCTAACCGTAACTCTATTAGCCCACCGTGGGGGGTGTCAACCGAGACACAGGCATGCAACACGGTCACTTGCTGCGCCCAGATTTGCCGCGGAGTGGCGATGGGGCCCTGCCTGTGGCGAGCTGTCTCCCAGCGTTGCCGAAGAGACTGCCCTATCGGGCATTTTGGTGCTCAAACTATTGAAGTAGGCTATGCCGGGTGGCCTGCACCACCATCGGGGGCT
>JACZTO010000012.1:0-42053 GCA_022573655.1 Pseudomonadota bacterium | reverse complement strand
TGCTCTATATCTGATGTCGAATCTCGTTGCGTTGATACTATTGCTACTATCGCGCTGTCACGTTCGGCGCCACGTGGTAGTCCGCGCAGCCACGTATGGGCAGCAGCAGGATTCTGTGAATACCAGTTGCGCGCAATATGGCTCGTTGCCACGACCCGCGATTTCTCATTGGAGATCGATTCCAGCCATTGCAATGCTTGCTGCGGATCGCGTGCCGCCTGCTGACCGACTATCGTTGCATAGAGCTGATCTCTGGCTGGCCCGTCCTCCACCGCTCTCGCCATTCGCATAGCACTCGACGGGTCCCTCGACGCCGCACTGGAGATCACTGCAACTTGCAGCCGCGAATAGTCACTGCTGCCTTTGAACTGCGAAATAAACGATTGTGCGGCGTCAATTGTTTGTTGCCGTGCCAGACTTTGTGCGATTTGAAATTTAAGGTGTGCCCCTGCATCGGCTGGAAACCTGTTCAGGAATCGAATTGCGCGATCAATATCCGTGTGGACCAGGTTTTGTCCCATCTGCTGTAGTGCTCGCCGTCGTTCGTTACCGTCAAGCGATGTCACCCATGCAATAGCGCCGTCGAAATCCATCTGCGCCCAGGTCACGGCAAGTCGACTGATACTTTCCCGGCGCGAACTTGGGTCAGAGATCAGCTCAATCGTTTCCACGGCTCGAGCGGGGTCGCTCTGTGCCACGCTCGAAATGACGCTGGCAATCACTTGGTCGCGCATCTGCTTGTTTTGAATCGTTTGCGCCTCGGCGAGTGCCAACTGAGGGTCAGTTTGAGCAATCTGAGCGACAATAGTCATGAGTATCATTGGAATTTCCGAAGTGTCATTCTCGCGAGCCCAGGCTAACGCTCTCTCGGGGTTCTTCTGTGCAAGACCGGACGCAATACTCATCGTAAGCCGCTGTCGTTGCGACTGGCTGGGGAAATATTCAAGATACTCGAGTGCCCTGTCAGGATCTTGACTGGCTAGCTGCCGCATTGCCGCGTAAGCCCGGTTTCGTGACTGATCGTCCGAAGGTTGAGCAAGCGCAGTCTTCAGCGCGGTTTCAGGATCGGATTGTGCACCAAGTGAAAGCAACGATTGCTGAAACATTTGCCGATTCGATGCAGACTGAATCAACTCGGCAACATTTGAATTTGCTACACGACCCGATTGATTCAGGCGGTACGCTAGCCATCTAAACTGCTCACGCTGTTCCGCCAGCGATCCTAGCGACTCAATGTACTTGATTGCCTCGGCCGGTGACGCGTCTACCATGCCGTAAAGATATTGTGCTCGCGCTGTTCGCCCCGGCCGGGCTCCAAGCACCGATTGAATTCGCCGGGACTCTTCATTGTCGAGGTCTCGGACAGACGCATACAGAGATTTCGCGGCCAGATTTTTCTGGCCCGAATCACCTTCCTGTGCGGCGCTAAGCGCGGCGTCGAGGTTAAGTCTGCCCCACGCAACCCAGACGGACCCCTCAATACTCTTGTCGTATACGAACGTCGGAGACCGCGCAATCGCGAGTGCCGATCTGGGATCCAACTCGGTCAGGCGTAAGAACAAAATGGCGAGTGCGCCCTTGCGATCACTGCGGTCTTGAATTCTTGCGGCCTGGTAAATCAGGTTCTGCACCGCACCGGAATCTGACCGCCCGGCGATTGCATACAAAGCTTCTGTTTCGGCAAAGTCGGTCGGTAACGCCAGCGTTTCTTCGATCGTTGTAATCGCCGCGTATCGTTCCTCTCTATGTACTTGAGCCTCGGCAACACTGATTTCCGGGAGGTCCTGGGTAACAGGTTCAATGATTCTTGAAAATTGCGACTCCGGTGCAGAAGGGAAGAGGTAATAGGTTGCGATCGAACCGATAATGGCGCCAATAAACAACGTCGTAAGCTGTTTCTGAATGTTAGTCGCCATGGTTTTCACCGAGAATGGTCCTAAAGGACCAATTATGCCTGTTTTGTCGAAAGCAGGTAGCAAAATCAGATTCAGAATGGATTCGTGCCGTACGGCTGTTAGTCCCTCGCCAGTTCGTCGGGGTGGTGCACAATCGGATCCGGGGCGATCCACGGGCGCAAAAGGAAAACACAGGTTGTTGCGATTCCCACAACGGCCATGATCACAATCGCATTGCGGACCGAACCATTATAAATTATTGCACCGATTACAGCACCAGTGGCGGCCATCGCGTTCTGAATAGTGCCAATGATTGACGAAGCCACGCCCGCGATTCTGGGTAGTGGATCAAGTGCAAGTACTGTGGTATTCGCAACCAGGATCGCGATCGTGAACATAAACGTGCACACACATGTCCACACCCACCAGAAAGGCGCAGCGTCCAGCCAGGCAATAACCAACAGCTGTGCGCTTGCTGCGAACATGAGTAGTACACCGAGCCCGATCAGTTGCATCACTTCGAATCGCGCAACCAGCCAGCGATTGCTAGCAGCCCCAGCGAGTATGGACAGGCCGGCACAGGCGAAAATTAGCCCGAACTGCGTCACGGAAAACCCGTAAATTTCGACGGCCAACGCCGCTGATACCGCTATGACAGACATGTAGCCGGCTGGTGGCAAGACCAGCAGTAGCAACGCGAACACGCTTTGCCGGTGCGAAAAGAACTCCCGGAAACTGGAAGTCAGTTGTCGTATTGGATGTTCATCTGCATTGGCTTTGTGCGTTTCGACCAGGTTACTCCTGATTCCGAAGAACAGGGCGTAGCCGCATATCGCTATGGCAATAAATGGTGCGCGCCAGCCCCATTGCGCGACCAGCAGTGCACCGATACTGGGTGCGATAACCGGTGCCGCAGTAAAGATCATTGTCATTAGCGACATCAGGCGCGCGGCGTCTTTTCCTGTGGCGATATCTCGTACGACAGCACGAGAAATCACGATAGCGGATGCTGCGCCAATACCCTGAACAAACCGGGCGGCCAACAGCAGTTCCATGTTGCTGACAAGTGCGGCAACGGTCGCGCCGATGACGAACACAGCCATGCCGAAATACAGCGCGGGCAAGCGTCCGAAGCGATCTGATGCAAGTCCCGATGGAATCTGACCCAGCGCCATACCGAACATGAATACGCCGATAATTTGTTGGCCGCGGGACAGATTTGTTGCTAGCGCGTCGACCATGGCCGGTATTGCCGGCAAACTGAGGTCCACAGTCAACGCCGCGACGGCCGTGAGCAGTCCGAGCATGATGACAAACTTGCGGGATTGGGCGAGGTGGGTCTTCAAGGGCGTGTAGTGTGCTAGCCCGAAAGGAGTTCCGCCAGTTGCGGTGTGCCCGTCCAGTACGCGAGCTCGCGCGGATGGCTCACGTCCCAGATAGCGATATCGGCACGTTTACCTGTTTCCAGCGTACCGCGGTCGGCAATCAGCCCCAGTGCCTGTGCGGCGACGCGGGTAGCCCCGGCCAGACATTCCTCCGGCGTCAGTCGGAACAGCCTGCTGGCCAACATCATCGCGTTGCGCAAAGAACACATGGGCGAGGTGCCGGGATTGCAGTCTGTCGCGACAGCAATGGGTACGTTACGGGCACGCAGTTCGTCAATCGGCGGCAATTGCGTTTCGCCTAGCGTCAGAAATGCACCGGGCAGGAGCACCGCGACCGCGTTGCCCTTCGCCATGGCCGCAACGCCGCTCGCGGACGTGTACTCCAGATGATCGGCCGACAGCGCATCGAATTTCGCGGCCAGTGCCGCTCCGCCGCCGTCACTGAGTTGGTCTGCGTGCAGTTTGACGGGCAGGCCGAGCTTTTGCGACGCCGCAAAAACCCTGCCGATCTGATCTGCGTCGAACGCTATGGATTCGCAATAGGCATCGACGGCGTCGGCGAGTTTTGCATCGCAGACTCGCGGCAGCAGTGTGTCGCAGATCAGATCAATGTAACCGTCGGCGTCGTTTTCAAATTCAGGTGGTACCGTGTGCGCTGCGAGCAGAGTTGTTCGCACTGTAGCGCTTGTATCAGTGCCGAGCCGGCGCGCGACTTCGAGCATCTTGATTTCATTGTCGACATCAAGTCCGTAGCCTGACTTGATTTCAATGGTCGCGACACCTTCGCTGATGAGCGCGTTGGCACGTGGCAGGGCGGCCTCGAACAGCTCGGCGGCCGTCGCATCACGTGTTGCCCGAACCGTCGACATGATGCCGCCGCCAGATTTCGCAATATCTTCGTAGCTGGCGCCGCGCAGTCGTTGCTCGAATTCGGCTGCCCGATCGCCGCCGAATACCAGGTGCGTGTGACAGTCGATGAGGGCGGGAGTCACCCAGCGGCCATCGAGTGAACGCTTCTCGAGGCTGCTGTCAGACGGCAGCTCCGCTGCATCGCCGATCCAGGCAATACGACCGTCTTTCACGGCGATGGTCCCGGTTCCCGACTCGCCAATAACGCCATAGTCCAGCGCATCGGCGCGCATCGTCGCTATGCGGGCGTCAGTCAGCAGCAGGTCCCAATCGGCCATCCATTCACTCCGAGGATTTGCAACCGAAATTACCATGTACTAGCCTGTATATACAACTTGATGAGAATGGCATGACAAGAGTATTCGCACGCAAAGCATTGTTGCCTGACGGTTGGGCGGACGACGTGCGTCTGGTGATCGCCGACGGTCGAATTGCGAGTCTTGAAAGAGGCGCTTCTGCGGCACCAGACGATACGCTCGTCGGCAGTGTTATCCCCGGACTGTGCAACGCGCACAGTCACGCCTTCCAGCGCGCATTAGCCGGGCATACCGAGCAGCGATCACCGGCCGGGCATGACAGTTTCTGGACGTGGCGCGAACGCATGTACGAGCTTGCCGGTGTTGTAGACGCGAAGGCGTTGACTGCGATCGCTCGCCAGGCCTATTGCGAAATGCTCGCCAGCGGCTATACGTCCGTCGCCGAGTTTCATTACCTGCATCGCGATCCCAGGAATCCGGATGCAGAGGACACGATGTTCGAGGCTATTGTGTCGGCGGCTGAGGACAGTGGTATTCGCCTCACCTATGTTCCTGTTCACTACGAGCGCGCCGGGTTCGACGATCCGGAGCCCGCGCCACACCAGCGCAGCTTTGCGATGACGATTGATGCGTTTCTCGCGCACCACGCTCGGGCGGTGGCAAACAGCGGCGCTGCGGTCAATGTAGCGATCGGCGCACACAGTTTGCGTGCTGTCAGTCATGAGTCGTTGCAGGAGATTGTGCGCGTGGCAACCGATGCGTTCATACCGATACACCTGCATGTGGCCGAACAGCAGCGCGAAATCGACCAGTGCATGGGTGCGTACGGTCGCCGACCTGTGCGCTGGCTGCTTGAGAATTTTCCGGTCGCGGCAAACTGGTGCCTGGTGCACGCGACCCATATGGATCACGATGAAACCGAGGCACTGGCAAAATCCGGTGCCGTCGTGGCATTGTGCCCCAGCACCGAGGCGAATCTTGGCGATGGCCTGTTTCCGTTGCACCACTATTTGAGCAACGGCGGTCGAATCGCGATTGGTTCGGACAGTCACATATCAATCAATCCGTTTGAGGAACTGCGCTGGCTCGAGTATGGCCAGCGCCTTGCGAGCCAAAGCCGCAACGTGGTGTCGCTGCGCGATAGCCACGTTGGCCGCGAATTGTTTCTCCGCGCCCTCGAAGGTGGCGCTGCCGCGAGTGGCCAGGAAACGGTGGGAATCAATGAGAATGCGCCGGCGGATTTCGTGGTGCTGTGTGATGATGATCCCATGCTTGCCGGTCACGATGACGAATCGCGACTCGATGCATTGGTATTTTCCGGTTACCCGCTGCCAGTGGAGCGCGTGATGGTCAACGGTAACTGGTGTGTCGTTGATGCCGTGCATGTCGATCGTGATCGGTCACGCGCGGAGTATGCCGCGGCGCTCGCGAATCTCGGGGCGATGCGATGATTGCTGTAAAACCGCGCTACCAACAGCTCAAGGATCTCATCATCGAGCGCATCTCCAGGGGTGAGTTGCTGCCGAGCGACAGGGTGCCATCGGAAAACGAACTGGTGGAGTCCGAAAAAGTATCCCGCATGACAGCGAATCGCGCGCTACGCGAATTGAACAACGAAGGCTATGTCGAGCGAGTTGCCGGACGTGGCACGTTCGTTGCGGATTATCGCTCCCGCTCACATCTCGTGGAAGTGCATAACATTGCTGACGAAATAGAGCGACGCGGACACACCCACTCCAGCCAGGTCGTGCGGCAGTCACGGCAGCGTGCGCGGGGTGAGGTGGCCAAAGCGCTGCACGTGGAGCAGGGCACCGAAGTGTTCCACCTGCTGCTTGTGCACTACGAAAATGGCACGCCGATACAAATTGAAGATCGCCACGTGCTCACGAGTTTCGCGCCCGACTGTCTTGCGCAGGATTTTGAGGCGGTGACGCCGAGCGCTTACCTGACAGGCGTAGCGCCTTTGCAAGAAGCTGAACAGGTGGTGCGAGCGAGTATGCCAATTGCCGCCGTGCGCCAGCGCTTGCAGATCGATGCAAGTGAGCCTTGCCTGGTGATCATTCGCCGGACCTGGTCCGGCGGCAGGCCGGTGACGTTTGCGCGGTTGCATCATCCGGGCAGCCGCTACGAATTGACGGGGCACTACACCCCGCCCGGAACATCGCGAGCGGCATCGGGTGATGTTGTGCGACTGGAGAAACTAAGCCAATGAAAAGAACCATTAAGGCGCCTACGGGTACTGAACTGCGAGCCAAGAGCTGGCTTACCGAAGCGCCACTGCGAATGCTTATGAACAATCTCGATCCGCAAGTGGCTGAGCGACCAGAGGATCTTGTTGTTTATGGCGGCATAGGCAAAGCGGCCCGCAACTGGGAGTGTTTCGATGCGATTGTGGCAGCACTCACAGATCTCGAAGCGGATGAAACTTTGCTCATACAGTCCGGCAAGCCAGTCGGCGTTTTTCGCACGCACACGGACGCTCCCCGGGTTCTTATTGCCAATTCGAATCTCGTGCCGGCGTGGTCCACCTGGGATCACTTTCGGGAACTCGATAAGAAGGGTCTCATGATGTACGGACAGATGACGGCCGGCTCATGGATTTACATCGGCAGCCAGGGCATTGTTCAAGGAACCTATGAGACTTTTGTTGAGATGGGTCGGCAGCACTATGACGGCGATCTTGCCGGTCGCTGGGTGTTGACCGCGGGCCTGGGAGGCATGGGTGGTGCGCAGCCGATGGCAGCGACAATGGCCGGGGCATCGATGCTCGCTATCGAGTGTCAGTCAGATCGAATCGACATACGTCTTGAGACGGGCTACCTCGATGTGCGGGCAGATTCTCTCGACGCGGCAATGCAAGTGATCGATCAGTCCGTGCGGGACAAGAAACCGGTGTCGGTTGGCTTGCTCGGCAACGCGGCCGAACTGCTTCCCGAAATGCTCAAACGTGGCATCAGGCCGGATGCCGTGACAGATCAGACATCGGCGCACGATCCCGCAAACGGCTACCTGCCGGAAGGCTGGACGGTCGAAGAATGGATGGCGCGCCGCGAGAGTGATCCCGATGCGGTCGCGATGGCCGCCGCGAAATCCATGTCCGTACACGTTACAGCGATGCTCGAATTTCAGAAGCAGGGAATACCGACGTTCGACTATGGCAACAATATTCGCCAGGTGGCGTTTGACCAGGGCGTAGCAAACGCGTTCGATATTCCCGGGTTCGTGCCAGCGTATGTGCGGCCATTGTTTTGTCGTGGTGTCGGACCGTTTCGTTGGGTGGCGTTGTCCGGCGACCCCGAAGATATCTACAAGACGGATGCAAAGGTGAAAGAGCTCATCCCCGATGATGTCCATTTGCACAATTGGCTGGACGCTGCACGAGAGCGAATTCAGTTTCAGGGACTGCCGGCACGCATTTGTTGGGTCGGTCTCGGCGAGCGCGACCGTCTTGGCCTGGCCTTCAATGACATGGTCAAGAGCGGTGAGCTAAAAGCGCCTGTTGTCATTGGCCGGGATCACCTCGACAGCGGTTCCGTCGCCAGTCCCAATCGCGAGACCGAGAGCATGAAAGATGGCAGCGACGCGGTATCGGACTGGCCCTTGCTCAACGCTTTGTTGAGCACGGCCAGCGGTGCGACCTGGGTCGCGCTGCACCATGGCGGTGGTGTTGGCATGGGATACTCGCAGCATGCGGGGCTTGTCGTTGTCTGCGACGGCACGGAAGATGCCGCACGTCGTATTGAAAGAGTGCTCTGGAATGATCCGGCAAGCGGCGTCATGCGCCACGCGGATGCAGGTTATGACGTTGCGATCGATTGTGCGCGCGAACACGGACTCAACCTGCCGATGGTCGACACCGGGAGCACGACATGAATCTGGAGATTGATAATCAGCTCGTCACACTGGCGACACTCAGAGCCGCCTGGGAAGAGTCGGTTGATGTGACGCTCGGCGCGGAAGCCAGGAGGCGAATCGCAGAGTCAAACGAATTCATCGTCGAAGTGGTTGCTGGCGGCGAGCAGGTCTACGGCGTCAATACGGGCTTTGGTCAGTTGGCACAAGTGCGCATCGACGACGATCAGCTGGCGCAGCTGCAGGAAAACCTGGTGAGCTCGCACGCTGTTGGCGTTGGCGAAGATCTTGGTGACGAGATCGTACGATTGATCATGCTCATCAAGGTCATAGCACTGGCCGAGGGCTTTTCTGGGGTCCGCCTCGAACTGGTGGAAACGCTTTGTGAGCTGATCAACCACAGAATTTACCCATGCATACCGTCACGCGGTTCGGTCGGTGCGTCTGGCGACCTTGCGCCACTTGCGCACATGGCGGGCGCGCTGATCGGCAACGGCGAGGTGCGAGTGGACGGCAAGGTGATGTCCGCGAGTGCTGCACTGAAGAAGGCGGGCATCAAGCCCGTGAGACTCGCGCCGAAAGAGGGGCTGGCACTCCTGAATGGGACGCAGGTATCGACGGCACTGGCGCTTGCCGCAGTGTTCAGAACGGAAAATATATTGTCGGCAGCGTTAGTGGCCGGGGCGATGTCGGCGGATGCCATCAAGGGGAGTGATACGCCGTTCGACAAACGCATTCAGAATGTTCGCGGACATGGTGGTCAAATTGCCGTTGCCGGCGTGCTGCGTGAATTGATGCGTGGCAGTGAGATCCGTGCGTCGCACGTCGATTGTGGGCGCGTCCAGGATCCCTACTCGATTCGCTGTCAACCACAGGTTATTGGTGCGTGCCTTGATGTGTTGCGACATGTTTGTTCGGTACTTGAAACCGAATCGAATGCTGTCACAGACAATCCGCTGGTGTTTGCAGATTCGAAATTGATTCTGTCGGGCGGTAACTTCCACGCAGAACCCGTCGCGCTGGCAGCTGATTATCTTGCGCTCGCAATAGCGGAGATAGGCGCACTATCCGAACGTCGCATAGCATTGCTGATTGATTCACATCACAGCGGTTTGCCGGCGTTTCTGGTCAAAGACGGTGGGCTGAACAGCGGCTTCATGATGGCGCAGGTCACCGCGGCCGCGCTGGCGTCGGAAAACAAGTCGCATGCTCACCCGGCAAGCGTCGACAGTATTCCGACGTCGGCCAATCAGGAAGATCACGTCAGCATGGCGACGTTTGCTGCACGGCGTTTGCATACGATGCTCGACAATATTGCGGACATTGTTGCCATAGAATTACTGGCGGCGGCGCAAGGCATAGAGTTTCATCGGCCACAGAAGAGTTCAAACTCGATTAGCGACGTCATTTCCGGTTTACGGAAAATATCTCCGGCCTATGAAAACGATCGTTCATTGTCTGCAGATATTCGACAAGTGGCTGCCACCGTTAACGCTGGTGAGTACTGTGACTATGCTGCGTCCGTTTTGCCAAGTCTTAGTACATGAGTGATATTTTCCGATACAGCGACGGTGAATTGCCGTTGCTGGTCAGCGTGCCTCACGATGGCCGACGGATACCGGACGATATTCGCGAGCGCATGACCCAGGCCGGTCGCGACATTCCGGACACTGACTGGCATGTCGCACAGCTTTACGATTTTGTTCGTGACATGGGTGCGAAGCTATTGGTTGCCGATTTCTCGCGCTACGTCGTTGACCTGAATCGCTCGGCGGAAGACGGTGACCTGTATCCCGGACAGGTTGTGACCGGGCTATGTCCAGAGCGAACGTTCGCCGGCGAAGATATTTACTCGACCGGCGGCGTTGCAAACGACGACAAGGAACGACGCATCGGGAACTATTGGCGGCCGTATCACGATCACATCGATGCGACGCTGACCGCGATGCGAGAGAAGCACGGGTATGCCTTGTTGTGGGATGCTCATTCGATACCAAGCGTCGTGCCACGGCTGTTTGACGGCGAACTTCCGGAACTGAATCTCGGCAGTAACGATGGGGCGAGTTGCGGCGCCGCCATTGAAACGGCAGTTGCCGAAATCGCAGGGCTCAGCGACTACAGTTGTGTCGTCAATGACAGGTTCAAAGGCGGCTACATCACGCGGCACTATGGCAGTCCGGCCAACAATATTCATGCGCTACAGCTCGAGATTGCGCAGCGCGCCTACATGGATGAAAAATCGACATCGTTTGATGAGAAAAAGGCCGCGGATCTTCGTGATACGCTGCGGCGGATGATTCGGACATATCTGGAAACAGCCAATTCATGACGAAAGAAAAGGGCATTCATGAG
Organism: Pseudomonadota bacterium; assembly: GCA_022573655.1. Classification (GTDB taxonomy): domain Bacteria; phylum Pseudomonadota; class Gammaproteobacteria; order Steroidobacterales; family Woeseiaceae; genus UBA1847. Next base: position 31,403 of record JACZTO010000012.1, on the reverse strand, counting down.
CTCTATGCCGGAAACTCGCGATTAGCAGATGAGGTTGTATGGGGGCGCAAAACTGATTCGCTCTCGCGACGCGGATTTCTGGGTGGTTCAGGTCTTGCGGTGATGAGCGCGGTGCTCGGGGCGAGTATCCCGTTCGCAAAATACATGCCCGGTGGCCTGATACCCGCGGCGCTGGCGCAAAGTGACGAGTTTTTTTCGATACCGGGTAAATCGGGTCTGGTCGTTCTCAACGACCGGCCAATAAACGCAGAGACACCCGCTCACTTGCTTGATGACCCGATAACGCCGGCGACACGATTGTTTGTCCGCAACAATGGTGTGCCGCCAGTGACCTGGGATATCGATCCTCTGGCCTGGGAGATCAGTATTGAGGGAGAAGCGTGCATGCGCCCCAAGACGATGTCGCTCGGCGAGATTCAGAAGCGCTTCAAACACTACACGCTGCAACTGCAAATTGAATGCGGGGGCAATGGTCGTTCCGAGTTTTATCCACCTGCGAAAGGTAACCAGTGGTCCACCGGTGCCATCGGTTGTCCTGAATGGACCGGGGTGCGAATGCGGGATGTACTCGAAGCCTGCGGCATCGGCGACAATGCCGTTTACGTCGCTTACACGGCGGCCGATACGCATCTGTCGGGAGACCCGACGAAAGAGCCGATTTCGCGCGGTGTGCCGCTGCACAAGGCCCTCGAAAAGGAATCCATGATCGTCTGGGCGATGAATGGCAAGCCGTTGCCGGAATTGCATGGCTATCCAGTTCGCATGCTGTGTGCGGGCTGGCCGGGATCGGTAAGCGGCAAGTGGCTGACGCGCATCATCATCCGCGATCGAGTGCACGACGGGGCAAAGATGACCGGGCAGTCTTACAGGGTTCCGTGTAAACCTGTGATGCCGGGCGCAGCGGTCGCTGATGAGGACATGTGCATTATTGAGTCCATGCCAGTGAAATCGCTTATCACCTATCCGAAGTCGGGCATTGAAACCAGGGTCAATAAGCCGCTGCAACTTCGTGGCCATGCGTGGGCCGGCGATTCAGCCGTCAAAAAGATGTATACATCGATCAACTTTGGCGCCACCTGGCGATCAGCAAAACTGAAAAAGCCTGCCAACCGGCTTGCCTGGCAGCATTGGACAGCCACGGTTGAGTTTCCGCAAGCAGGCTATTATGAGGTCTGGGCGCGGGCGGTTGACGATAGAGACCGGTCGCAACCCATGGTCGTGCCGGCTTGGAATCCGCGCGGCTACCTCAATAACGCCTGCCATCGAGTCGCGATTATGGTGACTGCATGAAGTTGGCGCTGGTCGTGCTGTTGTTCCTGCCTGGCGCAGCTTGGGCCGTCGATACGGACGCGGCGACTGGGCTCATAAAAAATCCGGGCTGGCAGCAAGTACGCGCACATTGTGGTGGCTGCCATTCGCATGCGCTGGTGACGAGCCAGCGCGCAGATCGCCAGACGTGGCTGGATATCATTCGCTGGATGCAGGAAACGCAGAATTTATGGCAGTTCGAGCCAGGCACGGAAGCGCAAATTATCGACTATCTTGCGGCCAACTACCCGCCGCGGTCCAACCGGCGTCGGGCCCCAATACCGCCAGGGCTGATGCCGGGCGCGGGCGCCGTCGATGTTCAGTAAACGTTCAGCGAACAGCGCATAATCTGTACAACACATTTTGGGCTATCATTGCGACTTACGGTCCCCGGATGGCCAGACGCTCAAACACAGGATGCAAACGATGAAAAATCACAGCCATAAAATACGCTCTCTCACCATTGTCGCGGCGATGCTGTTCGCCGGGTCGGTGTTGGCGGCGTCAGCCGAAAAACTCGATCTGGAAGCGGATAAAGCGCTTGAAGTCTTCCGGGAGGATATTAAGGGTTCGGAAGTTTTCCTGAATCAGGCTGCTGGCTACCTGGTGTTTCCTCGCGTGATCAAGATCGGCATTGGTATCGGGGGCGAGACCGGCGAGGGCGTGCTGCGCGTAGGCGGTCAGACGATTGACTATTATCGCACGTCGGCCGGATCCTTCGGCCTGCAGCTTGGCGCGCAGGCGAAATCCGTTGTTATAGTGTTCATGACGAAAGATTCCCTGCAGAAGTTTCGCAACTCCAACGGTTGGAAAGTTGGTATTGACGGTTCCGTCGCGTTGGTCGACATAGGAGCGGGTAAAACGATTGACAGTCAAAATATCAGTGATCCTGTCGTGGGCTTCATCTTTGGTTCAAAAGGCCTGATGTATAACCTGACGCTCGAAGGATCGAAGTTCTCCAAGCTCGACAAATCCTGAACCAGCCACCGCTAAAAGAACGCTTGAGCGAGCGCGTCCGCGCGCTCCCTGCGCAGTCGCATGGCTGGTTTCGCACCTGGTTTCGGAAGGTGTGGTCTGTTCGCGGTGGTGGGCTCTACGCCTGTGGATTTGCGGTAACTTTTATTATTCTCGAGGTTGGTTCCATTGCTGAGGACATCGCCGGTGTCGGCGATCTGTTCAATGGACAAATCGTCAGTTTTCTCTTGAATCTTGTCGTCGATTCTTTCAAGAATACTTTGGCCGCATTCATGTGGCCTGTGAAGATCGTAAGCTTCGCGCCGCCGTGGGGCGCCATTGGGTTTGGCCTCGCGTTCGTTGCTTTCGCGAAATATCTGAAATCGCCGATAGAACGCTGGCTCTTTGATGATGAGCCGGACAAACAGGGTGACAGTTAGGGGGACAGTGACCCTAACCAGGGGGACAGTGACCCTAACTCTCCAAGTTTGTAAGGCAATAGTGATCCGGTCTTGAGAGTTAGGGTCACTGTCCCCCCTAATCTCATTCGCGTGCAAGGCGCGCTCCTACGAGGGTTCGGCGATCTTGCCTTGCTGCTCTGCGCGTTCCGCGAAGCCGTCCTGCCAGTTCGAGCGATGCGTCGCCGGCGTGACTTGCACAGCCGTCACCTTGTACTCAGGGCAGTTGGTCGCCCAGTCACTGTATTCTGTGGTCACCACGTTGGCGCCGGTTTCGGGGTTGTGGAAGGTCGTATAAACAACGCCGGGCTTCACGCGTTCGGTAATCTTTGCGCGCAGCGTGATATCACCCTTGCGACTCGCAAGGGAGACCAACTTGCCGTCGTGAATACCCCGTAATTCGGCATCGCTTGGGTGAATTTCAAGCAAGTCTTCATCGTGCCAGACAGTGTTCGCCGTGCGTCTCGTCTGCGCCCCGACGCTGTACTGCGACAGGATTCGACCGGGTCGTCAAAAGCAACGGGAACTTGCGATTGGTGCGTTCCTCGGTCGGCTCGTAATCCGTTTCGACGAACAGGCCTTTGCCGCGCACGAACTGGTCGATATGCATGATGGGCGTACCCATAGGCGCTGACGGCGTACACAAAACATGGCAAAACATTGAAACGGAAACACGCTGAACCCCGCATAAACACTTGGAATGTGTTTCAATACTTTGCGCATCTTCAAACTTAAAAACTGAGTACATTCATATATATACCTTGTTCTGCTGGCGTTCAGGAACATCTGCTAAAATCTTCGCCGACACCCTCGTAATGGTTTAGAATAGCGGTCGTCGGCAGGAGCCGGCTCCGAATCAAAAGTTACAATCGAAATATTTTTGGGAGAGTCCGTTGAGCAAGATTGCACGCCGCAAGTTTATCCAGCTGTCAGCCGTTGCTGCTGCCGGTTACCTGGCACAATCCGGTCGCGAGGCATGGGCTGACGATTTGCCGCACCTGACGGCAGACGACCCGATGGCGATGGCCATGAAGTACACAGACGATGCTTCGTCCGTCGATCCTGCGTCGCGAGCCAATCCTGCAGCTGATCAGAATTGCTCAGGTTGCGCGCTGGTTCTGGGCAACGACGGCGATGCATGGCGCCCGTGCCAGATCTTTCCCGGTAAGTCGGTTGCAGCCAAGGGCTGGTGTTCGGTCTGGGCTCCCAAGCCCTGATTCTTCGCTAACTTGAGGAATTTGCAACGCCGGCCTTTTGGCCGGCGTTTTTGTCACGGAGAAAAGTGTTGTTTGAGGAACTGCAAGCCGCCAAAGCAGACGCCATTCTGGGCCTGATCGCGGAACATCGAAATGATTCGCGCGCCGAGAAAATTGACCTCGGAGTTGGCGTCTACCGCAATGCTGGCGGAGAAACGCCAGTGCTGGACGTCGTAAAGACAGCAGAGCGGCAACTGCTGGAGACGCAGGACAGCAAAGCCTATATCGGGACAGCAGGCGCGCCGGCATTCAATACGGCAATGCAGGCCCTGACGTTTGGATCTTCCGCGCCCGTTGACCGGCTAATGACCATTCAGACTCCGGGTGGTTCGGGATCGTTGCGCGTTGCTGCAAGTCTGCTTCTAAGGGCACGCAGCGATGCGTCCGTATGGACGAGCGATCCCACCTGGGCCAACCATGTTCCGCTGCTCGGCGGTGCGGGACTAAATCTCAAGCCCTACCCCTATTACGATGTGCAGAGTCAATCAGTCAAGATCGACGAGATGTTGGCCACGCTGCGCGAAGCACCAGCGGGCGATGTGGTGTTGTTGCACGCGTGCTGCCACAACCCGTCGGGCCTGGACCCGTCAATTGATGAGTGGCGCTCGATAACCGATGTCGTTGTTGAGCGTGGGCTCATCCCCTTTATCGACATGGCCTACCAGGGATTCGCGGCAGACCTCGATAGCGATGCGTTTGCAGTCCGTCATATGGCAGATCGGGTTCCGGAAATGCTTGTGTCGACATCGTCTTCCAAGAACTTCGGCCTTTACCGGGATCGTGTCGGCACGCTGTCAATACTCGCGGCGGACAGTGCAACAAGGGACATCGTCTACAGCCAGGTCAACAATGCCGTGCGGACGATCTACTCAGTACCGCCGGATCACGGCGCCGCCGTGGTTAGTCTGATCCTGAATAACGATGACCTGCGCGCAGCCTGGGAATTGGAGCTTAACGAGATGCGTGATCGCCTCCGCGAAATGCGTGCGTTACTGCACGATGCGTTGCGAGATACGGCGCCGAATTGCGACTTTTCTCACCTCGTGCGTGCGACAGGCATGTTCTGCTTCTTAGGTGTTACGGCGGATCAGGTTGCAAGACTCAAGAAAGAATTTGCGATCTATATGGTCGATTCCAGTCGCATAAACGTCGCGGGTATCACCGCTGACAATGTTGGCCACCTGGCCGCCTCGATTGCCGCCGTGCTGTAGGTCATATCAGGAAGTAGTACGTACCAGGTTGGTTGTTGTATCGAAGAGTATGGCAGGCCCCATTTTCTTGAGCACCTCTGCAAGTGGTTGTGGTCGCGCGATCGCGAAGCCTTGCACATAGTCGATGTCGAGTTCCTGCAACCGCTCCAGAATGGGGGAATTTTCCACATGCTCAGCGACTGTGCTGGCGTGCATGACTTTCGCGATATTGATCACCGACGAAACGATTGCTTCGGACAACGGATTATCAAGAATATCGCGGATGAACACGCCATCGATCTTGATGTACTGGACTGACATATCCTTCAGGTATGCAAAAGAGCAGTGTCCGGTGCCAAAATCGTCTAACGCAAAACGACAGCCCAGTTTCCGAAGCCTGCTAATGAATCGTTGTGCCAGTTCCAGGTTTCGTACGAGGGCGGTTTCTGTTATCTCAAAACACAAAGCTTCGGGCGATACGCCGCTTTCCGAAATTCGCTTGACAACGTGCTCGAGGAAATCGTCATCCGCTAATGATTGGGCGGACACGTTGATGCTGAAATGGGCCAGGTTTATTTCCAGCAGGTTGTCTGCGTTGCTTAGCTCATCAAGCGTTTTGTTGATAACCCAACGATCGAGTGCAGGCATCAACTGGTAACGCTCGGCTGCCGACATGAATTGTCCCGGCAGTATGAGTTGTTCCTTTTCGTCCAGCATGCGCACAAGAATCTCACAGCGGCAGTTATCATCGTCCTCTTGCATTGGCTGGATAGTCTGCGCGTAAAGGACAAATCGGTTTTCGATAAAAGCGGATTGCAGCTGGTTGACCTGATTGAGGTCACTACGGCGCTGGACAACACTCGCGTCGATATCACGATATACGACGGCGCGATGGCCACCCCGGTCTTTTGCAGATCGCGCCGCAATTTCTGCGGTATTGAGCGCTGCAGCCGCGTCCGTAACCACGTCTGGCATGAGCGCAATGCCTATACTCGCCGAAACGTCGATGATCACGCCGTCGTGCTTGACCGTATCGCGTTGCAGTGTGTCAAGTATGAGTGTCGCCTTCGCGAGTGCTTGCCGCTCATTGCAGTCGCGAAGGAAAAAACCGAGCCGGTCCCCCGACAAATGAGAAACGACGTCGTACTCGCCGGCAATATCGCCAACTATGCTGACCAGTTTGCGAATGACCTGGTCGCCTGCCATATATCCGAACGAGTCGTTAACGACGTGTAGCTTGTCGATATCCAGGTACAGCAGGGCATGAGGCATGTTCGGTTGCCGTGCCAGCACGTTCTTCATGTGGTGTAGCAGTCCATGCCTCGAAAATTGTTCACTGCTGAATTGATCTGCCGTACTCGTTAGTGAGTTGATTTTCGCGCAGATCGCGCGCACAAGCCTGATGCCTTCTTTCGGCAAAGCGTCACCGCCAAGTAAGACGAATATGCCGGTAACTTCATCATGGCTATTTACAATTGGCGAACAAAGAACCCTCGATGTCTGATCGGCGATTCCCTTGACGTTTCTTACGCTGGTGGTCTCATCGGATACCAGAACCTTCCTGTGTTCGCTGGCCGCCGAGTTAAGGCTGTCGAGCAGCGCGATAAGTTGGTCTGCGGTTTTTGCACTGGTCAGCGCAGCGACTGGATGAGCCTGTTGAATGCTCAGGTGTGGCAAGGACACAATCGCATACCGGCAGTCGAAATGCGCTGCGGCAAGCTCAAGCACCGACTGCAAGATTGATTCCGGGCCGGCGCTACCATCAAGTTCGTCCATTTTGACCAATAACTCCAGACCATCACGACCTGCGGACGACATGCGTCGGACGGAGGAGAGTTCGGCATTGATTTCGACTTGCCGTTCTATACAAGTCAGGATCGGTTTTAATTCGCGATACGCAAACTCAAAGCTGGCCGGTTGAGCGGACTCGACCAGCACGCTCAGTGTGCCCATCAGGTCGCCAGACTTTTCGAAATCGAGATAGAAGACGTAGGCCAGATTCTGGCCTTCCAGTTGCTCACAGAATCCCGGTCCCGAATCACGCTCCCGGACGAACGGATTGACTGTACACCTGCTGCTATCGCTCTCATTGGGGCCAACCCAGACGAGTTGACCGTCCACGTCATGAATGGCTACTGCGAAAGCGCCCTCAAGAGTTTCCACGATCTGCTCAACGAACAGTCCGAGGGATCCGGATTCCAGGTAATCGCCAATTTTTTTCTGTGCCATAAATGACCCGGCTCGCTGACTCGCCAGATATCCGCGACGCACCAGCGCATCAGAAAAGGCGTTCCGGGTAACATAATCACTGTAAAATCATTGTGCTATGACCCAAGTCACGTTTCCCAACCTCTTTGGCAGACAACAAATGGCCAAATTTGTGCTTCGCTGTCTCCGGCGGGCCTGACCATTAAGCTTGGGAATAAATGCAACGGGGAACTCATGGCAAACCAGGCTGCTGTGTCGCCGCGCTGGCCGGCTACCCAAAGCGGTCAGTCCTAACAGTGCGGCTGTAGGTAGCGAACGAATATGCCGAAGGAATTCTCGTCAGTCGACTGCCGCTTCCAAGGGTTCCCAGCTAATGCGGCTGCCGCGACCGATACTGTAGCGTCGGGTTACACCAGCATTGAGTTCAAGTACATAACTGACGGGCTCCGTCGAACTCAATGTCTGCAAAGATAATGGCTGCGCGTCCGAAATTACGGACGATACTGTGCCGTCGCCACGGATGAACACCAGGTCGAGGGAAATATAGGTGTTCTTCATCCACATTGTTCGGACTTCGTTTTCGCCATAGATAAACAACATGCCGGAGCGTTCAGGCAGTTGGCGAACAAACATCAGTCCGCGTCGTTGCTGCTCCAAATCGACAGCCAGATATATATCGAATTCGAGTTGGCCGCCGTCGTCGGCTTGGATGACCAGTGTGCCGCGTGCAAAATTTTCACCCAGACTGGCGGCCGCGGCCGCCTTTGTTTCTGCGGGAGCCTTGCATGCTGAAACACCGGTCAGAACCAGGCAGGCAATGAACACCAATGTGATTCGCATGTTTACTTGTTGCTCCAGTTGACGATGCTCGCAAACGAGAGTTCAGCAACAGAGACTGCGGAATCGCCATTGAGCTCACCCAATGGCGATACACAATAAAGCATACCCGTGAGTGTGTAGCGGTCTTCGTCTGTCGCCGGCTGTTTCTCTGACACCACATCTGTCCAGCACGATTCCATATTCGGGCTGCTGAAAAACCGTCCGCTACCCTCGATGGTCACCGTGACATTGCTGGCGAATTCCTTGCCCGATTGACCGGGCCTGAGGTCGGGCAGAGCGATAATGCGCGCCATGCTCTTGCAACGGAGAGTCTCGGATGACCATTCGACGTCCACCGAGATGCCGCCAAATAAACGTGCAGCAAACATGCCGTTCGCGCGACAGCTAGCATCGAGAGCCGGAGGCTGGCTCGCTTGCTCGGTGATGTTGACCTGCTCGCAGGCCGTCAGAAACGTTATTATCAGCAGCCCAAGCAGCGTCAATTCGCGGGTATGCAGCAATTTTTTCTCCGCTTTGCGCAATGTATTGGCTTATGAGTGGTCCGAATGGGGGTCAATATTACTCAACTCGGCAGAATTTTGAGCAAAAAAAAGCCGCGACCGGTTGGCGTTGTCCTGCATCATCTCTAAAATGGCACGCCGCTTTTCCTACGGAGCAATAAATGAGCGTTAGAGAACAATTCCAAAAACTCGAGGCTCACGTCAGCAGGCTGATTATAGGCCAGGCAAATCTAATCAACCGTATGTTGATCGCGCTGTTGTGCGATGGCCATTTGCTGGTTGAAGGCGCGCCAGGTCTGGCGAAGACGAGGGCTATCAAGGTGCTTGCGGAAAGTATCGAGGGTGACTTTCATCGGCTGCAGTTCACGCCTGATCTTCTTCCGGCCGATCTGACGGGCACGGATATTTACCGTCCGCAGGAAGGTACCTTCGAGTTTCGCAAAGGACCGTTATTCCACAATCTGATTCTTGCCGACGAGATCAACCGGGCGCCTGCCAAGGTTCAATCCGCTCTGCTGGAGGCCATGGAAGAACGGCAGATCTCGGTCGGCCAAAAGAGCTATCCGCTAGAAGACCTGTTCATGGTAATGGCGACGCAGAACCCGATCGAGCAAGAGGGTACTTACCCGTTGCCGGAAGCTCAGCTCGACCGATTCTTGCTGCACGTCGAAGTTGGCTACCCCAGCATTGAGGATGAACGTCGTATTCTGGTCCTCAATCGCGAAGAAGCGAAGCAGGCCGAGCGTGACATGTTCAAACCGCCCGAATTGCTATCGCTGCAGTCGATAATGGAGGCGCGCCAGGACATTCTGAATCTGCATCTGGCCAGTGAACTCGAGGAATACATCGTCAACGTTGTGGTCGCGACGCGTAATCCAGGCTCTGTGGATGCTGCACTGGATGGGCAGATTCTGTACGGTGCCAGTCCACGCGCCAGCATGGGCATTGACCGCGCGGCGCGAGCCCACGCCTGGTTGTCCGGCAGAGACTTCGTCGGACCGGAAGACATACAGGCTGTGGCGCCGGATGTGCTGCGTCACAGGCTGGTTCTCAGTTTTGAAGCGGAAGCCGACGGTGTTGATGCGGCCGCCATCATCACAGGCGTACTGGATGGCGTTGGTGTCCCGTAGTGGCTCGCCTCGACCACATCCCGGAGGACGCATCACCCGTTAGCGTTAGTCAGGCCGGACTCATTCGGCTGAGTGACCCGGCGCGTGCTATCGCGCTCAATGTGTTGCGCGTGAGGTCGCTACAGACCGGCGCCTATGTGTCGCATTTTCGCGGCCGCGGTATGGAATTCGACGAGTCGCGCCCGTACCAGCCCGGCGACGATCCGCGCAGCATTGACTGGCGCGTCACGGCGCGCAGCACGACCGCGTATACAAAATTGTTTCGCGAGGAGCGCGAACGGCCCGTGCTGGTATGCTTGGACCTGCGCGCCAACATGCACTTTGCCACAAGAGGTTGTTTCAAGTCAGTGAACGCCAGCCGTGCCGCAGCGCTGCTGGCGTGGGCGGCGCATCATCGCGGAGACCGTCTCGGCGGTCTGATATTTGGTGACACAACACATCGCGAGCTCAAGCCCCGACTCGGCCGGCGTGCCGCGCTGCGCTATGTGCACCAACTCGTCGAACACCCGGACTGGAAAAATCGTGGTGTTGCTGCGGGTGCAGAACCGCTGGTCCAGGCAATGTCGTCGCTGCGGCGCGTTGTGCGGCCAGGCAGTCTTGTGGTCGTGATCAGCGATTTCGTTGGATTCGCGCGCGCAGCGCAGTCTTATTTGTCCAGCGTGGCACGCCATAATGAGGTGCTTGCAGTCTTTATCAGTGACCCATTGGAACAGCGATTGCCGCCACCGGGGCGCTATCGCATCGTGTCACCTGACGATGAGCTGGCGATCGATACCTTCGCCCAGGCGGCGCGAGCTGACTATCGCAAGGAATTCGAACAGCGCAAGAATGAACTCGAGGCGTTTTGCCGGCGGTACGGGGTGCACCTCATGCCGATGTCGACCAGCGATGATCCCGTCGCGACATTACAGCTCGCACTGGGTCGCCGGACGCACTGACGATGGATCCGAATCAATTGCCATTGCGTGGTTTGCATTTGCCGGATCCAACAGGCTGGTGGCCGCTGGCAATGGGTTGGTGGTTCGTCATGATCCTTCTCGTAATCGGTGTGGCGTGGTTGCTGCGCCGGGCATTGCAGAGGAGAAAATTTTACGCACCCATGCGCTATACATTGCGCGAGTTCGCTGCGATAGAGGCAGACTATCTGCAGCATCGCAACGCAGTCGTCCTCGGCAAACAACTATCCGCATTGTTACGCCGCGGCATGCTTGCTTATGCGCCACGTCAGGAAGTGGCCGGCCTTACGGGCGAGTCATGGCTTGCGTGGCTGGATCGAGATTTGCCGGTGCCGTACTTCCACACTGAAGGCGGCAAGAGCTTGTTGTTACTGCCCTACTATGATGCAGAAAAGAGTGTGGGCAATATCGATATCAATGCGTTGTTGGCGGCTGTGAAAATGCGCCTGGGTACGCCTGTTCGGAGGCCGGCCTGATGTGGTCTTTGGCCTGGCCCTGGGTGTTAGTGGTATTGCCCCTGCCGTTGCTCATGCGGCCTTTGCTGCCGGAGGCAAAAGGCCTGTCTGAGGCTGGCTTGCGGGTACCGAGCCTCGACAGTTTTGCGACGCTGCGCGATCGCTCGGATGCTGAGAGCTTATTGAACTGGCGAACCTGTGTTGCGCTGCTGGCCTGGATATTACTCGTCGTTGCGGCCGCCAGACCGGAAAAAATCGGCGACGAACTCGATGTGCCTGTCGCAGGCCGCAATCTCATGCTGGCCGTTGATCTGTCCGGCAGTATGGATCAGAAGGATTTCGTGCTGGGCAACCGCCGGGTGGATCGGCTGACAGCGACCAAGGCTGTTGCCAGCGATTTCATCGCTCGCCGCGAGGGTGATCGCATCGGCCTTATTCTTTTTGGTGAGCGCGCCTATCTGCAGGTACCGCTGACACTCGATCGCGAAACCGTCAATATCCTGCTGATGGAAGCATTCATCGGCCTTGCGGGCGAGAAGACGGCCATCGGCGATGCGATCACGCTCGCCGTACGTCGTGTTTACGAACAGGGCAAGGACGCGGGCGACCAGGTGCTGGTGTTGCTGACAGATGGCGCTAATACAGCTGGCGAGGTCACGCCGATCAAAGCAGCCGAACTAGCGCAACAAGTTGGCTTACGCATATACACGATCGGCATCGGCGCAGAAAGGCTGGAAATCTCGTCGCTGGCCGGTGGTCGCCGACCAATCAATCCCTCGGCAGATCTCGATGAGGACACGTTGACGCGCATCGCACAACTGACGGGCGGACGCTATTTTCGCGCGACCGACACGGCAAGTTTGCAGGACATTTATCGACTCGTCGATGAGCTTGAACCCGTCGAGGAACCCGAGTCGGGATTTAGACCCGTGAAGTCGTATTACTTCTGGCCGCTGGGCAGTGCCCTGGCATTGGTCGCATTGTTGTGTCTTGTCAACTTGTTGCAGCGCGTCGCGATGCGTCAGTCCGCGGAGGTTTGATTAGATGCTGGCTGAATTTCACTTCTTGCGACCCGAGTGGTTGTTTGCTGCGCCCGTCGTCATTGGCGTCGCCGCACTCCTGGCGCGCAGCAAGCTTGCGTCCGGAAACTGGCAAGCTGTGATCGATCCGGTGTTGGTGCCCTTCGTGCTGTCGCGGACACCGGGCCGTGGCACTGACAAGCGCTGGTGGTTATTGGGCGTGGCTGGCGTGGTGGCTGTGGTCGCGATGGCGGGCCCGGCAGGGCAGCGACTCGAACAGCCCGTATTTCGGACAGAGCAAGCGTTGGTTATTGCGCTCGATCTGTCGCGGTCCATGGACGCGCAAGATATTGCTCCGAGCCGCATCGCCAGGGCGAAGCTCAAGATTCTCGATATTCTTGAGCGCCGTAAGAGTGGCCAGACCGCATTGGTGGTCTACTCGGCCAACGCATTCACAGTGACGCCACTGACGACCGATACGGACACAATCGCAGCGCTCGTCAACAGCCTGGATACGGACATCATGCCGAGCCGTGGCAGCTACCCGATCATCGCAATTCGCAAAGGCCGGCAATTGCTTGAGCAAGCCGGGGTTGGATTTGGTGAGGTCCTGCTAATTACTGACGGTGGTTCGTCACCGGATACTGAAAATACAGCGCGCGAATTGAAGGCTGCCGGGTATACGGTGTCAGTGCTTGCCGTCGGTACGCTGGAGGGGGCGCCGATCCCGCGGGTGACCGGCGGTTTCGTCACCGACAATCGCGGCAGAATAGCGCTACCCAGGCTTGAGGCAGCGTCCCTGCGGGCTTTGGCGAACGCAGGTGGTGGCAGATTTGCAGTGTTGTCCGCTGACGACCGCGATCTCGACGTGCTGCTTTCAGGAGAAGTCATTGCGGCCGCTGCAAGCGAGGCGTCTCTTGCAACGGACCGTTGGCGCGAAGAAGGCCCATGGTTATTGCTGTTGCTATTGCCGATCGCGGCCCTGGCGTTTCGTCGTGGTTGGGTATTGATGGTGCTTGTCTTCGTTCTACCGCTGCCGCAGCCGGCCGCAGCGTCGCTCTGGGACGACTTGTGGCTGAACAACAATCAGCAGGCACAAAAGCAACTGCGCGACGGCAATGCCGCAGAAGCGGTCGAATTATTTGATGACGCCGAATGGCAGGCCGTGGCACGTTATCGCGCCGGTGATTTTGCTGGCAGTGCTGTGCAGTTTGCACAGCAGGATGACTCCCGCAACGTCTATAACCACGGCAATGCGCTGGCATTGCAGGGCGAACTGGATGGCGCGATTGCCGCTTACGGACGGGCATTGGCCGCAGATCCAGATGACGACGATGCACAGTACAATCTTGAACTTGTCGAGAGCCTGAAGGAACAACAGGACCAAGAACAGCAGAATCAGGGCAACGATCAGCAGTCAACAGAAAATCCGGGCGGTGAGGGCGAGCAGTCAGACGCCGAGAGCGGTCCGGACCAGCAAGGCTCAGAAAGCGATTCGCAGTCGCAGAGCGGCGCGACGGAAAATGATGCGCCGCTGCGTGGCGACGCAGAACAAAACGACGAAGACTTGAAGGCTTTGCAGGATGAATTGCGGCGCGCTGCCGAGCAGGCCGAGGCGAATGAGCAGCCGCAACAGCCTACCGAGGCAGAACTCGCAGCGCTGCGTCAGCAACAGGAACAGCAGCAGGCAATGGAACAATGGCTGCGACGCGTGCCGGATGATCCCGGGGGCTTGCTGCGACGCAAGTTCCGGCACCAATATCAGCGTACTGGCAGGGATCAGGATGGCAACAGTGTGTGGCCCGATGATGAGGTACAACCGTGGTGAAGTTTGCAGGCAGATTATTGCCCAATACGTTACTGACCATTTGCACGCTGCTTATGGCAACGTCGGCGGCTGTAGCAGGCGTAACAGCAAGCGTTGATCGTTCGTCGGTCGACCTGAATGAGTCGTTCATGCTTGAGATCGTGGCCGACACCAATATCAAAATGGAGCCCGACTATTCGGTTCTCGACGAAAAGTTCTACCGGGGCCAGGTCAGCACACTCAATAATACCTCCATTATTAACGGTCAGATCAGGCAGAGTCGCACCTGGACGATTACGTTGATGGCGCGGGCCACGGGGAACCAGGAAATTCCGGCAATTTCCATTGGGACCGAAACGACGCAACCCTTGAGCATCGTCATTAACGAACCGGTTAATGCGCCGCCGGGAGAGGCGGACGTGTTTGTGACGAGTGAAGTCGATCAGTCTGAAACCTATGTGCAAGCGCAGATTCTCTATCGCCTCAAGGTTTATCGGGCAGTTGCGACGCGGCAGCCGGCGTTGCGAAATGGTGAAATTACGGGCGTCGAAGTGCTGGTTGAGACAGCCGGCGATGAGCGCACGTATGAAGCGGTGCTCAATGGCAAGGCATACAACGTCGTTGAGCGCGTTGTGGCGATATACCCGCAGGAAAGCGGCCAGATATCCATTAGCCCGGCGCGCTTCGAAGCGCGTGTGCTGCGCGACGGCCGTATTACAGGGCGCAAAGTATTCGAGTCTGACGCACATACCATTACTGTTCTGCCTATTCCGGCACCACCCGCTGACTACCCGGATGCAATCTGGTTGCCGGCGAGGGATGTCGTACTTGGCGAAGAGTGGTCCAGAGATCCAACAGAAATCAGTGCTGGCGAGCCCGTTACCCGGCACATCACGATAAGTGCGCTGGGACAACTCGAAACGCAAATACCGGCATTGCAGCCGCCGGTGGTCGAAGGCCTCAACGTGTATGTCGACAAACCCGATCTAAGTCGGCGGATCGAAGCCGGGGGTATACGCGGAATACGCCAGGATCGGTATGCAATCATTGGCAATCGCGGCGGCGCAATAGAAATTCCGCCAATCGAAGTGCCCTGGTGGAATATCGAGGTCGGCGAATGGCGAGTGGCGCGGCTGCCATCCAGAACCATTTACGTCGAGGCCGTCGATGCACCGCTTGCTCCGCCGGCGGCAGAGCCTCTCGTTGCTACGGCGGCAGAAGATGAGGTCAAGGAAGCGCTGCCTAGCCCGGTGGCAGACGGTTTCTGGAAGCAGGCCAGCCAGTTGCTTGCCGCTGTCTGGTTACTCACGATCTTCGCGTGGTGGTGGTCGTCACGCAGCACGCAAACCGAAACCAGGGAGCCGGCGCCTCCGCCAGTCTATAAAATCCAGGCGAAGATTCTGCACGCGGCTCGCAAAGCCGCAAGAAACGGAGACAGGGCAGCTGTGCGTTCGGCGATAATCAAATGGGGTCGATTGCAATGGCCTGACGACGCACCGCGCAGTGTTGGCGAATTCGCCAGCCGCGTATCATCGCCGCTCAGCGAGGAGCTCAGGAACTTATCGTCGGTTAGTTACGGTCCTTTGCTAAGTGACTGGGACGGTCAGGCTTTGGCCAAAGCGCTACGGTCAATCAGCGTGCTGGTAGAAGATGACAAGGTGACAGCTCGAGACCCGCTGCCACCCCTGATGCCGTCTGGCACCTGATGCGAGGCTAGGAGCCGGCGCTGTCCGTGACAGCAGTGCCCATGACTGCGGGTCGGAGTGACTCCAGGATCGCGGCCACTTCCGCTACGACGTCGTCATCATTGACGTTGGATTTTACCGCCGTCAGAACGTCGGCAACAGCCGAGTCGAAGTCGGCGACCGACAAACCCATTTCGCTGTGAGTCGACGTCATATCACGACCCTCGTAATTGGCGGGTCCGCCAGTACCGGCCGTCAAAAAAGCTACTACGTTTGTGGTCAGGCGGTCGAGGTCCACATCATCGAAGTAGTGAGAAATCGCCGGGTTTTTTTGATGCAGCGCGATCAGGTCTTCGACTATTTGAGTAATGCCGTCAGAGGATCCCATGCGCTCGTACAGCGTTGGTCCCGCGACAGCCTCTTCGTCACCTGCAAATGCAGATATGGTAATCGACGCGATGGCGAGTGTGCCGATGGCAAGAAATCTTAAGTTTTTCCAGTTCATTTTTCTGTTCTCCAGTGTGATGCTGCCAACTATACGAGTAGATGCACCGTACTTCATGAGATTTTGATGAGAAAAATCTGGGTTCCGGCGTTTCAGGCTTGCAAACGGTAACCAACGCCGCGGACCGTTTCGAATATCCTGGCTCGACTCCCGCATTTTTTTCGCAAGCCATGGACGATCGCGTCGACGACGTTGCTGCCACCATCATATCCATGCCCCCAGACTTGCTGCAGTAACTCCGTTCTCGATACGGCCTCACCGGCGCGGCTGTCAAGCATCGCAATAACGCCGAATTCGAGAGGCGTCAGCGCAACTCGTTGCCCATCCAGAACCAGCTCACGAGTTGTAGTGTCCAGCAGTCGGTCATCGGTGACCCCCAACTCGGCTGCAAGAAGGTTACAAATCCAACCGTCGACCGACCCGGGCCCGAAGTCCAGCATTGCGGTGTAGTAGGGCGTACTCGTGAGCGTCGTTGTAATGTCTTCGATCACCGCGAAGCCGAGCTCCGTGGCGACCGCTGCGTATGGACCTATGTCCTGCAACGTCAGATAAACGCGCCTTAGCGCAGGTCGCAATTCGAGATAGGTGCGCTTGATATCGATCCATGTTGCAGCCTGTATCTGGCACGGAGACTCGCCATCCTCAAAGCTCAACCAGCGTCGCAGGAACAACGCTGGAGGATTGTCAGCGCCAGCGGATCGATCAAGGTGTTGCTGCCAGTTATGAGCGATCGGATCAAACCGCATCCACGAAGCGTCCAGGTCCTTCGGTCTGGCCATGCAGTAGAATCCGACGGACCTGCCAGCCGCGTCCTTGACGATGTGGAATGCTATGGGCAGGTGTTTCCACCAAAGCTGCATAGCCTCGAGCGCACCCTTGGATTCGTGACGTTCGACATTCGCCATGATGTCGCGATAATCTGCGGATGCAGCAGGTTCTACCGAGAATTGTGCAGACTTGCTCGGGAAGAAGGCTTCCCGAACGACCGGGTTCTTTAGCAGGAAAATAATATCCGCCGTCGTCCGCCACAGGTCTGCCCGCGTTGTCTGCTTGAGCTGTTCGCGCAGCAGCTGCCAGGCAGATCGCTGTAACTGCCGATAGCGCTCCGGATCTGCTGCCTGCAGGCGATTGCCCAGCACCTGTTGTACGACATCGGCAAGCGCGAGACCGTCCCTGCGACTCGCAACGAAGGACAGGCCGGCAAGCTTTTCATAAAGCTCCTCAGCCGATTCGGCGGGGCAAAGCGCAGCAAGCATAGGGCGCGTGATGCGGCGCACGACAGACACCGCATCGAGAGTTCGTCGCAGCACCGGATCCAAAACCTCCCGCAGAATGATTGCGGTCGTTTCTTCCGGTCCCGCGTCAGCTGGGTCCTGCAGAGGAATTGCAACAAAATGCTGTTGCCAGGCCGTGTCGCTGAGCCAGCCAGCCGTCGGCGCATCGCGGCTGGACAGGACGATGCGGGTCGTTGCCGCTAGTGACGGTATGAATTCGCGCCTGAGCCATGCATCGGCTAGCCGAAATACCTCGTAGTTCTCAAATACCAGGACGGCTCGCGCCTGCAGGCCAAAATCACCCAGTGTCGTCAACAGTCCAGCGGGCGTGGGTTCGATAGTACGACAGTCAATTCTGACAACTCTGGTGCCAGCGGTATTGAGCGCGAATTCATCGAGTAGCGAGCCTTTTCCAGCACCTGCCATGCCATGAAGCCAGATGACGATTGGGCCAGCGTCTTGTAGACAGGAGGATAGTCCTGTCAACGCAACCGCACGACTGTCGGCAGATTGATTCAGCCCGCTGCCGATAATGTCTCGAATCGTCTGTTTCATAATTCGAACGATCTTACCAGTGTCCCGTGCTCTGCATCGACACCCAGGGTTCTTGCGGTGCCAGCGGCTCGCCTTTCTGCAGCAGTTCTATCGAAATATTGTCCGGGGAGCGCACGAAAGCCATGTGTCCATCGCGTGGCGGCCGGCATATGGTAACCCCTTCATCCATGAGCTTTTGACACAGTGCGTAAATGTCGTCGACCTGGTACGCGAGGTGGCCGAAGTTGCGGCCTTCAGTGTATTCTTCCGGGTCCCAATTGTGGGTTAGTTCGACTTGCGCGTCTTCATCGCCGGGTGCCGCCAGGAAAACGAGCGTAAAGCGACCTTGTTCATTGTCGTAGCGGCGCAGCTCCTGCAAGCCCAGCTTGTTGCAGTAAAAATCCAGTGATGTATCGAGATTGTTGACGCGCACCATGGTGTGCAGGTATTTCATCGCATTGCTCCGCGTTGGACTCGTGTCGAGTTTGAATCCACAATGGTCGTTGATCACCGCGTTGTGGGCAATACGTGAAAGATATTCGCACAATCACATTCGACCTTGACGATACGCTATGGGAGATACACCCGGTTATCAAGCGTGCCGAGCGGCACCTGTATGCGTGGCTCGGTGAGCATTATCCGCGCATCACCGATATGTATGAAATGGAAGATATTCGCGCGATACGCGAGCAGGTCGTCAATGAAATACCGGATCAGGCGCATGACCTGACGTTCCTCAGGCGTGTTGTGCTGGAGCGGATTGGAACGGCGGCAGGCTACGACACGGATTTTATCGATGCAGCATTCGATGTTTTTGACGAGGTTCGCAACGACGTCGATATTTTCCCCGGTGTTATTCCTGCGCTTGGATCGCTGCGCGAGCACTATGTATTGATCGCGGTTACGAACGGCAACGCGAACCTCGATAAGATCGGCATACGCTACCTGTTTCACGATGTTGTGACGGCAGTGACGGCAGGAGCAGCGAAACCTGCCCGCAAAATATTCGACGCCGCCGTTCTTGCGGGAGGGGCAAACGCCCGGCAAACACTGCATGTCGGCGATCATCCTGAATTCGACGTGAACGGTGCTCGTGACGCGGGACTGAAGACAGCCTGGGTAAACCGCGGCGGTGAGCAGTGGCCGGCCGAGTCGGAAGTGCCGGATGTTGAGGTTGCTGAGGTCGGCGAGTTGGTGAGCCTGCTCGTCGATGATCTCGGGCGCCGCGAGTTGTGACCGGGCCTGACTGTCCGCTGATCCTTTACGTTCCGGGACTACTGCCAAAACCGGAACCAGAGATACATCGCGACGCATTGCTGCGCTGCTTGCTTGCAGGAGTGCGGCGCATTGACGCACCGATTGCAGAAGACATTGAAGCCAGTGTCGGCAGCTTCGATATCGTCTCGTGGACTTATGACTTCTATCGCAGGCATCGCGATTTCAACATCGACCAGGCAGCAGTCGAGGCAGTGATTGCCCAATCCGAGGCGAACGCACGGGATATCGCCGAGGCCAACGCGTGGACGCGGCGGCTCACGCGCTGGATTTATAAACTCGGCGACAGGCTGCCTTTTCTGATTCCGCATCTGGTCAGTGAGCGCACCGAAGTACACTTGCGGGATTTGCGTCGTTATACGCGCAACGAAAATGATATTGCCGAGCATACGCGCCGCATGCTCAAAATCCCGCTCAGGGCTGCTGCTGAAATAGATCGCCCAATCTTGCTGATTGCCCACAGCATGGGTTCGATCATTGCTTACGATGCGCTTTGGCAGCTTAGCCATGAACATCGCGAGCACCTGCGAGTTGATCTGTTCTTAACGATGGGCAGCCCGCTCGGACAACGCATGATGCAAAAACAGATAAAAGGGAGCGCGGCGGAAGGTGCGGAGCGTTACCCAACGAATGTGAGGCATTGGAGAAATCTCTCAGCGGTCGGCGATCTGACCGCGATCGATCCCTCGCTGCGAAACGATTTCGCAGAAATGCTCGACCTCGGCCTCCTGGAGAGTTTTGCAGATGAAGAGTTGCTGAACTATTTTCGCCTCAACGGTGAGCTGAACGTTCACTCGGAGTATGGCTACCTCGCAAATAAAAAGACCGCGCTCACCATCTCGAAATGGTGGCGAGGCCATGTATCTGCTTTTGCCTGAAAGTGTTCTGGCCTTAAAGGATGGCTAGCTTGCGTCTAAATTCGGCTTGATGCGAATATCGATGCGGCGATTACGCGCTCGCCCGGCGGCTGTCTCGTTGCTGGCAACAGGACGGGTTTCGCCGTAGCCGGTGGCGATCAGGCGATACGACGGAATCCGCATGGCGTTGATCATGTACTGCTGAACTGACTCGGCGCGTGCTTGCGACAGTTTTTGATTGAGAGCATCGCCGCCATGAGCGTCAGTATGACCTTCGATAGTCAGCTCGCTGCGTGGAAATACGTCGATCGCTTTCTCGACTTTGGCGAGAAGATCGAAATTCTCCGGCTTGATCTGCGACGCACCGCTGTCGAACGTCAGGCCGACGAGCCGCAAAAAGACACTGTCACCTTCGCGGAAGACGCGTGCCTCATAGGATGAGAACATTTTCTCGACCTGCTTGAACTGTTGCCTTACGCGAGCTTGCGCTTCAAGACGTTTTACCAGTGCGGCACGCTCGGCCGTCGCTCCGCCGAGACGTTCATCGAGTGCGCGCAATTCTTCTTCCAGATCCGCCAGGCGAACCGTGTCTTCAGACTTTTCCTGGTTGAGACGCTGCAACTCATTGCGCTCCTCCTCGAAGTACTCCACGAGTTCCCGCGTGAGATCGTCCGGACCTTCTGCCATGTCCGGCACTGCATCGGCGACACCGGCTATAGCCTTTAGCGGTTGCTCCCAAGCCAATATGAGTTCCTCAGTAGTCAGATCCTTGTCACGCACCCGTCGCACTACTTCCGAAAGGTAGAGAGCGTGCTTTGCCTCGTAGTTGGCTTGCATCGCGAGACTACGGGGCAGATCAGAGTCGTAGCGATTCTCATTGAGTTCTCTGTCGGCGTCGGCGAGCAGTCGTTTCGCCTTGTTGAGCGTTATCGGCGCATAGCGCCCAACGCGTGCACGGTCTGCGTCGGCCAGCAATTGACGAGTCTTGTTCAGATATTGTGCCTTGATCGCGATCAGTTCGGCTTCACGGTAAAGGCTCGTCGCGTCAACGTCCCGTTTTCGTGCGTTCTTGAGGTCGCCGCGTTCGATCAGCTGGATCGCCCGTACGAATTTCTTGTTTGCCGCGATCCAGGTATCCGTTGCGAGTTCGGGCGCGCGCGCGTTTGCGCCGTCCTGTCGGCTCTTCCTGGATTGCGAAAGTACGGTTCTGGCGAGCTGCGCGGTCTTCGCAGCCGTCTTGAAGTACCTGGTCGCGTCCGCAGCATTCGAGCGCACGTACTCGATGTTGCGGCCACGCCGCAGAGCGTCTGCGGCAGTGCGATATTCTCTCATGCCGCTTGCGTAGCTTTTCGGCGCGAAGTCTTTTGCCTCAACGGCATCGGCAGAGGCTTTCGCCGCATCAGCGTCTTTGAAGAAGGTTCGTCGGAGTTCATCCTGGGCATAGCCGCTGCCGGCGGCGAGCAGCATCAGGCTCAAGATGACCAATTTTACAATGCTGTTTTTGGCGAACATGAAGTCAATTCCCGTAGTAGCTGGTCCGATTTCTGCCGATATGATGGCAGAGAAAAATCGATGTTACATATGCTGCGACCACAAATCTGTGCAGTGTGTTCACTAATCCATCAAATTTGAGCGAATTTTGGCTCTGCGTGTGACTTGTGTCCGTGTTTTGACAATCTGTTCGCGGCGACCGGAATTATGTGCCGTGGCTCACAGATACCTCGATCCGGGTGGCGTAGATTGGATGCATGTCCGCTAAGTACTACACGCAGTTCCTATTGACCGATGCCGATTATCGCGGTGGCAACGAGTTCTGCGGGGTTATCGAACTGAACTGCCCGATGGAACAGGATTCCGAGCGTAAGGACATTGAGGCGATTCTGGCCCGAAACTTTGACCTGCGGGAGAGCTCCGTAAGGCTGGTTAGCTGGTCGAGATTACACTGAATTTATCGGCGTCTATTTACTGTCTTCCCCCTGATTTTCCCGGCTTCGGCCGGGAGTTTTTTGTCCGCTATTTATGCGACAATGCGTCCCCCTGACTGGTGACCCATTGACACACGCATGGCAAAGTCAAACAAATTCTTCCGCGGCATACCCGTCGTTCAGAGTGGCCAGAAGTACGCAACAGAAGCGGGCTTCTCGGCTATTAAGAACGGCGTCAAAGCCCATAGCGGCAGCGCGCCGCTGCTACGTGGGGACAAGCCCAGGTGGCTGCGCGCGAAGATGCCAGCGGGTGCGGGCTACTCGAACACGTGGCGGATAGTCCATGAGCATGGTCTGAGCACAGTGTGCGAGGAGTCCATGTGTCCGAATATCGGCGAGTGTTGGAATGCCGGCACGGCGACGATCATGGTGCTCGGCTCGGTCTGTACTCGGGCCTGTCGCTTTTGTGCCGTCGATACCGGTAACCCAAAAGGCTGGCTGGATGCTGACGAACCACGCAACTGTGCGCGTGCTGTTCAGTTAATGGGGCTCGAGTATGTCGTTATCACGTCGGTAGACAGAGACGACCTGATCGATGGCGGTGCATCGCACTATGCAGAATGCGTCAGGGAGATCAAGAATCTCAATCCAAACACGGCGGTGGAAGCATTGACGCCCGACTTCCGTGGTGTCGAAGAACACGTGGAACTCGTCGTGGATTCCGGTCTGGAGGTATTCGCGCAAAATATTGAGACCGTGCGGCGGTTGACTCACCCGGTGCGCGACCCGCGCGCAGGCTACGAGCAGACGATTGCGGTGCTGCGGCACGCCAAAGCACACCGGCCGGATGTGCTGACCAAGACCAGCCTGATGCTCGGCCTCGGTGAGCGTGACAACGAAATCATGCAGACCATGGATGACCTTCGCGACGCCAACGTCGACATTCTGACGCTGGGGCAATACTTGCGGCCAACACCGCATCATCTACCGGTTGAGCGTTACGTTACGCCGGACGAGTTCGTAGCCTATCGTCTTGAAGGGCTGGACAAAGGCTTCATTGAGGTTGTCGCGGGTCCGATGGTGCGTTCAAGTTATCGTGCCGAGCAGGTTCTGCAGAAGAACAACGTCGGCATCGCCGTATGACTCAGTTCCTGGCCGAATACGGTCTGTTTCTTCTCAAAGTGATAACCATAGTCGCTGGCGTGGTGGTGGTTATCGTGGTTGCCGCATCAGTTGGACGCAAGGTTTCACACGAGGGGCTTGAGGTTGATAACCTCAATAAGAATTACGAGTTGTTGGCCGCAACGCTGCGCGATGCCATCCTGAGCAAAGACGAACGCAAAAAAGCTGCGAAGGCCAAGAAAAAGCAAGACAAGGCAGCCGCCAAAGAAGAGTCAACCCGACCACGCAGCTTCGTGATCGATTTCAAGGGCGACCTGAGGGCCAGCGCCGTTGCATCACTCCGCGAGGAGGTCAATGCAGTGCTTGAAGTGGCAATCGACGGTGACGAAGTTATCGTTCGCCTCGAGAATCATGGCGGTGTTGTGCACGAGCACGGTTTGGCTTCGTCGCAACTGGCACGCATTCGCGATCGCGGCATGCCGCTTATCATCTGTGTCGACAAGGTAGCTGCGAGCGGCGGCTATTTGATGGCGTGTGTTGCGACAAAAATTTACGCGGCGCCGTTTGCGATTCTCGGTTCGATCGGGGTGCTTGCACAAATCCCGAACTTCAACCGCATGCTCGATAGTCACGGTATTGATTTCGAGCAGATCACTGCCGGAAAATACAAACGTACCGTCACAATGTTCGGTGAGAATACGGACGAAGACCGGGCGAAGCTCAAGGAAGAACTTGAAGACGTGCACGCCCTGTTCAAGGCCGCGATTGCGCAGTACAGGCCGGAACTCGATCTTGACACGGTTGCGACGGGTGAACACTGGTACGGTACGCGCGCATTATCCCTGGGTCTTGCCGATGAATTACGGACCAGCGATGAAGTACTGAGCGATCGTGTGGCGGAGCGCGATCTGTATTCGCTGAGCTACAAGATCAAGCAGCCCTTGCAGAAACGCTTGCTGGCGAGCATCGACAGCGCTGTGGAAAAAGTCGACGCGATTGGCTGGCGCCGCAGGTTCGAGTCGCGACTGCCGCGCTAGAATCTTGTCAAGGCGATGTTGAACTGATTCCGGCCGCGCCGGTCGAAGCATGGACAGGTTTCCGATGCCGTGAGGCGTTATAATACTCCGGTCACTCGAGGAGTTTCATGATCATGCGTCGTTTTAAGTGTTTGATAGCGTTAGTTTTTGCGGCCTTAGTAGTCGTCGCATGCTCGACATCGCCGACCGGCCGGACGCAAATTATCTGGAAATCCGATGCCGAGATGGAGGCTCAGGCGGCGCAGGCATTCAATGCAATGCGTGCATCGGCTCCCTTATCCACGAATCGCGCGAAGATCGATTTCGTAGCGTGTGTCGCGCAGGCTGTCGTTGAGATTCTCGACCCGCCTTATAGTGAATACGAGTGGGAACTGGCGGTGTTTGACGAAAAGAGCGTGAATGCCTGGGCGATGCCGGGTGGAAAAATCGGCGTCAATACAGGGATACTTGAAATTACAGAAAACCAGCATCAGCTTGCGTCCGTAATGGGCCATGAAATTGCGCACGTAACAGCACGCCATTCGAACGAGAAAGCGTCGCGAGCATCACTGACGGGTATCGGCATTGAGGCGCTGGCTGTAATCCTCGGCGGTGGCTATTCGGGCGGTGCTTACACGGCAAGCCAGGCGATGCATGCGGGCGCCGCATTTGGATTGTCGTTGCCGCATAGTCGCAGCCAGGAGACGGAGGCGGATATCATCGGTCTCAAATACATGGCAAAGGCGGGTTTTGACCCACGGGCGTCCGTTGACTTGTGGCAGAACATGGCCGCGTTGTCCAAAAAGAGCCCGCCGGAATTTCTTTCGACGCACCCCACGAATGATACGCGAATCGAAAATCTGATTTCGGAATGGCAGGAGACTTTGCCCATTTACAACAAAGCAAGAGAAGATGGCAAGGATCCGCAATGCGAGAAGAATTGGTAACCTCATCTCGAGCACCGTTGCTTATTGCGCTGTTGCTTGGCGGCGGCTGCGCGACCTACGACGCGGATATTGCGTTGGAACACCAGCCGGCACAGGACCCCAACGATCCAAACAGATTCGTACTGTTGTCAGCTGAGCAGTCAGTCGTGGGTGAACCGCAGGTGGTTTTTACCCACGCCGAGGATACCTTGTCGGATCTCGCGCGTACCTACGGCCTCGGATATGACGAAATAGTCGCAGCAAACCCCAATGTTGACCCGTGGTTACCGGGTGAAAACAACCCTGTGCTTTTGCCGACCCAATATGTATTGCCGGATGTACCACAGCGCGGTGTCATACTGAATATTGCGACGAAGCGATTGTTTTATTTTCCGGCGACCGTTGCAGGCGAGCAGCGGCTGGTACTTACTTTTCCGATTGGAATTGGCAGGGTTGGCTGGGAAACGCCACTTGGCGATACAACCGTGACATCCAAGGCAACCAATCCGCACTGGTGGGTACCTGCATCTGTGCGAGCTGAACACGCCGAAATGGGCAATCCGTTGCCCGCTATTGTGCCACCGGGTCCGGATAATCCGCTGGGTTTGCACGTGCTCAAGCTGGCTATGCCGGGCTACCTGATACACGGCACCAATCAGCCGTATGGCGTTGGCATGCGGGTCAGCCACGGCTGCATCCGCCTGTATCCAGAGAATATTGAGACCCTGTACGCGCTCGTGGACATCGGTGAGCCTGTCACCATCCTCAATGAGCCGTATCAGATGGGTCAACAGGACGGAGCCCTTTTCTTCGAGGCGCACCAGCCGCTGGAAGATGACGCGATGTCGCCCGAAGAGCGCCTTGTCCTGTTGCTTGACAGTCATGTGGACGTAGGTGGGCAGCCTCTCAACGATCATCTCAGGGCGCACGTCATGTCATTGTCTCGAGATCCCCATGGCGTGCCCATCAGTGTCGCACTGTATGACGCAAGTGAAGTGCTCACCCGGGTGCGCGTCGTGCACAACATCGTGCAACCGGACCCAAACGAGCCAACGCTTAGCGAGGTTCGCGAAATGATAGATAGCCTGATGGACGAAACGCTCTAGGGCAGCTCTCACCCAGGTTTGCGTCAGTCGAAATACCTCATGAATTCTGCCGGAATGTTCTGCGGTGACGCTGGTCTGTCTGCTGCGACGGCCAGTGGCCTGGAATTGTAAGTGTTCCAGAACAGGTAGCTGCCCGCGTCGTAGTCATCAGCTTGCATATCGTGCAACATCGCCGCCATGGCCTTTCCTGTGTAGGTCGTCTCCAGCGCGAGCCCCAGCTTTTCGTGCGCGACTTCGACCGCGTGACGGGTTGCATCGTCAACTGTTGCATAGCCGCCCGCAAAAAAATCGTCGCGCCATCGCAATCGCGTCCGTTCGACCAGGTCGGCTGGAAACGATTTATCCAGCCGGTTCAGGAGAACAACGGTCTTCTGCATGAGCCGTTGTAGTGCGACCGGGGTGACAAACGGATTGCTGGCAACGCGCACGGCGTGAACCTCTGTCGGCAGTCCTGCTAATGCCAGCCCCAGGCTAAGGCCCGCTGAGCTCCCCATCGTGCCGTTGGCTATGTAGATACGTTCCGGTAACTGTGCCTCGCCCGCGTCGATCTGGGCGCCAAGTTCCAGCCCGGCATTGACAAAGCCGACGGCGCCCAGCCAACAGGATCCGCCTAATGGGATCACCCATACGTGACGGTTCTGGAGGTAGCGTCGACATACCTCCAGGCGATTCACCGAGCCGCCATAGCGCACAATCTCGGTGCCGAGTTCGACATGCATGTTTAAGGTCGCGGCGATATTGGGAGTCCGTTTCTGATGCGTGAGGAAACAGGTGCATCCAAGACCAAGCTGTTTCGCAATGATTGCCGTCGCGAGAGCGTGATTGGAGCCCACGGAACCGAAAGTGGCGACACGCTTTGCGTTGCGATCGACTGCACGTTGAAATATGTATTCCAGCTTTCTTATCTTGTTGCCGCCGTAGACCGGATGGCTTTGGTCATCGTGCTTTACTTGCACGGTGTACTGGCCTGTAGCCAGTTCAAACTGTGTTGCGGAAACCGGTGTCGGCAGTGACGCAAACGCCGCTTTAGGCAGGTTGGCTGCGAGCACTGGATACGCTTTGGCTAGGAAATCAGTCATCGCGACACACATTATCGAAGTGCACAGCCGATCGCGAATGCTTTAGAATAGACCCACGCTTATCTGACCAGGTGCGGAGACAGGTTTGTCAGATGCAGTTGACCGGGGTATTACGGTCACAGAAATCGCAGCGATGGATCAACCCATCGATGTGGCTCCAGAGACCACGGTCGCGTTTGTCGGCCGTGCGCTTCGTGGACCCTTGAATACTCCGGTTCTGGTGCAGAACTTCGGCGAATTTCGTCGTCGCTTCGGGGATGTCTGGGCGCGATCCAGTCTCGGGCCGGCCGCCAAACAGTTTTTCGAGCATGGTGGTAACCGACTGCAGATTGTTCGTGTCGCCAATAATGCACGTGGCGCAATGTTGTGTTTGCCTGCAAATGGCTCGGCCCTTGTGCTGCGAGCGGTCGAGCCGGGTTCGACAGAATGCATCCGCGCCGCGATTGATTACGACCGCATCGACCGCGACAACGATGAGCTATTCAACCTCACACTGCAACGCGTTAATCCAGTGACTGGGCTTGTCGCAGATCAGGAAATCTTTCGCAAATTATCGTGGCAGGAAGACGCAAATAGCTTTGTTGCCGACGAGCTTCTGACGTCAGAGCTTGCGCGGGCTGAGCGTCCTTACCCAACCCATCGACCGGATCCCACAATCGCCACGGGCGGCCGCTGCGATTCAAGCTACATAGGTCACACACAGGCCGGAACAGACGGTGCCGAGTTATCGGATTACGATCTTGTTGGATCGCGTAGTGATCGCACCGGCCTCTTTTCCCTGGATAAGATTGAGAGATTTGATGTGTTGTATTTGCCGCCGCCAGGCAGGGGCAAAGACACCGGCCCTGCAGCGATACTTGCTGCTGAGCGCTACTGCCGGGAGCGTGGCGTGATGTTGCTGTTTGACCCACTTGCGGAGTGGCAAACAGCGACTGATGCCGTGCGGGGCATCACTGATCTGGGCTATGCGAGCATGAATATGCTGGGTTACTTTCCTCGCGTCCGCGAGCGCGGCAACAAGGAGGACGTAACTCGACCAGTGGGCGGGGCGATCGCCGGTTTGCTTTGCAAGCAGGATCGCACCTACGGGCCATGGCAGAAACTCAACCAGCCGGGCATGGGGCTGCAGCGTCACTTGCTGCCCGCAACAGATGTTGACGATGACGACAAACAACTATTGACGCGCGCCGGATTAAACGTGATTGCGAACGGGCCTGTGGGCAGGGCCCGATTTTGCGGTTCTGTGACCATGAGCCGCGGCAGCGAAGCGCATCGTAAATTTGCACGTTTGCCTGTGCGCCGACTGTGTTTGCAGATCATCAGCACCGTGGCGCAGGCGACGCGATGGGTCATCTTCGAGCCTCTGGATGTGACTCTCGCAAAAAAAATCCGCGGCCAGATTCTGACCTATCTGCATTGTCTTAACGATCTCGGCGCCTTCGCCGACGATTCTTTCTTCGTACATTGTGATGCCGGCGTGAGTCAAAGCTCCGATCGGCAAGACCAAGGCGTTAATATTCTGTTGGCCTTTCGTCCCGTTGGGTGCGAAGAGTTGATTTCGCTCACCCTGCATCAGACGGCGGCCGGTTGCCGTGTTGGCAGTACGGTGTTCGGCCCGTCCATGAGTCATTAGATCTTGGCTGTTTGCATTACGCGACCTTGGGTTTATGATCTCTTAGGTCGAATTTACGAAACCCATTCAGGAGTTCCCAATGAAAATTCATGCTGCAGCTGTGCTGGCTGCTATCTTTCTTGTTGCCGGCTGTGGCGAATCAAAGAATCAGGGCGCGCCTGAAGCCACAGAGGTTGGTGCAGCAGGAGCGCTGAGCGTACTTTTTGATGATCACTTCGAGCGCAATCTCGAATTGAATCCGCTCAACGCAACGTTCATCGGTGACTATCGATACAACGATCGACTCGCAAACTCGAACGGACCGGAGTATCGGGCTGCGTCTGAGGCGATGGATCAGGAATTTCTGCAACGCCTTCTTGCAATCGATCGCGAGCAACTTGGTGAGCAGGATCGGTTGAGCTACGATATTTTTAAGATCAATCGTGAGCTGTCACTGGAAAGCAATCAATTTCCGTCGCATCTACAGCCGATCAACCAGTTCTACGCGATCACGAATTCTTTCGTGCAACTCGGCAGCGGCTCAAGCGCGCATCCGTTCAAAACGGTCAAGGACTACGAGGATTTCCTGAGCAGGGCGGACGACTTTGCTGTCATCATCGATCAGATTATCAGCAACATGAAACAAGGAATGCAGGAAGGCGTGACCCAGCCTCGCATCCTCATGGAAAAGTTGGTACCGCAAGTGGCGTCGCAAATCATTGACGACCCGCGGGAGAGTGCTTTTTATATGCCCGTCATCAACATGCCCGAGGATTTTAGTGCTGACGACAGGGAGCGTCTGACGGTTGCGTTTGAGGACAAAATCAGCAACACGATCATTCCTGCATACCAACGCCTCAACAATTTCCTGGGTGATGAATACATTGCTGCTGCCCGGGAGACGGTTGGCTTATATGCCCAACCCAACGGGGAAGCATGGTATGCGTACATGGTGCGCTTGCGCACGACGACAGATATGACCCCCGACGAGATTCACCAGATTGGTCTCGATGAAGTGGCCCGTATTCATGGTGAAATGCACGGCGTGATGGAAGAAGCCGGTTTCGAGGGCGATCTCAAGGACTTTTTTGAGTTCGTCAATAGCGATGATCAGTTCTTTTATGACGAAGCCGAGGAGCTCATCCAGGGCTATCGGGATATGTCCGATCACATAGCCGAACTTGCGACGGAATTGTTCGACGTGTTTCCGAAGAGCGAGTTCGAAGTGCGCCGTGTCGAACCATTTCGGGAGGCATCCGCCTCCGGAGGCTCGTACAGGTCGGGTACACCTGATGGCTCGCGTCCAGGGGTTTTTTATGCCAATGCTTACAACATTAAAGCCCGCGGCAAATGGGCTATGGAATCTCTATTCCTGCATGAAGCCATTCCGGGTCACCATTTCCAGATCATGATTCAGAGAGAGAACGAGGACCTGCCGGATTTCAGGCGGTTCGGCGGCTTCACGGCTTATTCCGAAGGCTGGGGCCTGTACGCAGAGTCGCTGGGCAGGGAGCTTGGCGTCTACGTGGATCCGTACAGCTACTTCGGTGGGCTGAATGCCGAGCTATGGCGATCGATTCGTCTGGTAGTGGATACTGGCATCCATGCCAAGGGCTGGACGCGGCAGGAAGTACTCGATTACATGTATGCCAACTCGGCGGTTGCCGAGGTACGCGCCGTCGCTGAGGCAGAACGATTCATGGCGATTCCGGGGCAGGCGCTTGCCTATAAAATTGGACAGCTGAAAATTCGCGAAATTCGTGACAAGGCCGAAGCCAGCCTGGGAGACAAGTTCAGTGTCAAGGACTTCCATACCGAGGTGCTGAAAGACGGCGCGATGCCCTTATCGATGCTTGAGTCCAAACTTGACCGCTGGGTGGAATCACAACTGTAGACGTTCATGAAGCTTGATCGATTCATTCGTGTCGCGATTGCGATCGCAGTCGTTCTTTTTTTCGTCGTCGCGACGGGGGCGCTGCTGTTCATCACCGAATCGGCGCTCAATGTCTGGGACCGTCTCAGGGCGGGATCGCCACTGCTGCTTTATGCGTACTTCACGGTCATGGCATGCTTCGCTATTGCCGCGGTCTGGCTTATCTTGCGCCTGGTAGTGAAAAAGAAAGTCGTTGCGGCGACGGTCAAGGCACCGCTGTCGCGTAGCGACATCAAGGCAAGGCTGCGGGATGCCGAGGCGGCAGGGGTCGACGTCAGCGAGGCGCAGGCCGAGCTCAGGGATCTTGCGACACGGCAGGCGAGCGGTGCAATTCACCTGTGTTTCTTTGGTGAAGTGAGTTCCGGCAAAAGCTCACTGATCAAAGCGCTGGTTCCGCAAGCGGATGTGCTCATTGACGTTATTGGCGGTTCGACTGCGGAGGTTCGTCATTATCGCTGGCGTAACGATGCCGG
>JACZTO010000083.1 GCA_022573655.1 Pseudomonadota bacterium | reverse complement strand
TTCCATCTCTGGTCGAATACTTACGACAGGAAGATCCGCGAAATTTTCGATATTCAGCAAGACATTGCACGTTCTGTCGCGGGCGCGCTTAGCATCGTGCTTGATGTCGACGGGCGAAACGAATTGCCTGGTACGGGCACCGATTTTGTCGAGGCCTATGACGTTTTTCTCGAAGCACAAGCAAATTTAAGATCCGACCACTGGGAATTGGCCGAGGCACAATTCCAGCGTGCAGTTGATCTCGATCCTGACTACGCCGAGGCATGGACATCGCTGAGCTCGACAATTGGTTTGAATTCCTTCGGTCTCTCCTCGGAACAGGCCCGCGCGGCCCAGGAACGTGCTCGTGAGCTTGCTGTTCGGGCAAGCGAAATAGACCCGAATCTTGCCTCTCCGTACTATATGTTGAGTGTGTACCAGTGGGCCCGCGGGGACTGGATTGGGGCCACCGAATTGTACGAGAAATACAAGACATTGGCGCCCGCTGACATTACGGCACAACTAGGCTTCGATAGTATCCTTAAACGCACTGGCCGCGTGAGAGCGGCATTGAGAATCCAGGAACTGGATCAACTCAATGATCCGTTGAATGTTATTTCTGCGCAAGCTGTAGCCGAACGCTATATCCAGACAGGTCAAGTCGAGGACGCCCTTGCTACCCTGGCAAGGGCCGATCGAATAATGCCGCCTCCGCAACAAGGTACTGACCTTCGTCGTTTTTTTCTGTCAGTTACTGTAGGCGAGCCCGAAGGAATCAGGACAGCTCTCCGGAATTATGCGGTAGCCGATCCGCGTGTCGCTACCCTCGTCAAGGCAATTCTGGACGAGTTTGATTCCGCTCCAGCCGTCGTGTTGGATGTAATGCGTCGAATGTATGAGAACGATGTCGATATTCGCGGCGAGGGGCGATTGATTATCGCAAGCATGGCTGCGCACTATGGAGACGCGGATTTTGCTTTGGAAGTTATGTCAGACGAACTTTCAGTCAATATGATCAGGATGAACAGGCTGTGGTATCCGTTCTTCAGCGAAATGCGCAGCCTTCCCGGCTTCAAAGCCCTGGCCGAGAGGACCGGGCTCGTTGATTACTGGCGGGTCTACGGCTGGGCCGACACTTGTCGGCCACTGGGCGAGCAGGATTTTCAATGCGAATAGTGTTTAGACGGCATAGTCATAGGATAACGGCGTTATAATCAACAGGTTCGACCGACACAGGCAGAGGTCCGTAACAATCAATAAGAACCCGCCAATAGGCTGGTTTGCCCTGACGACGTGCATCCTTGCTGGTGCTGCGTTATCACCCGGTATTGCGATTGCTCAGGAAGAAGTGGATGAGACGCTCGACGAAATAATAATCGTTGGTACTCGTCGCCAGGGTCGAACTGCCACAAATACGCCCGTGCCGGTCGATGTATTCAACCGGCAAGACCTGGAAAGCGTCTCGTCCGACGACATGCTCGACATCATCAAGACGCTGTTGCCTTCATTCCAGGTAGGGCGCTTCCCGATCGACGATGGCCGGACATTTGTTCGTCCACCAGAGCTTCGTGGTCTGAGTGGCGACAAGGTGCTGGTGTTGGTCAATGGCAAGCGCCGTCATCGTTCTGCGCTTGTGCGGACGAGTGCCGACGGTGCAAACGGACCGGATCTCGCAACGATTCCGAGTATTGCATTGAAATCCGTAGAAGTACTGCGTGACGGCGCATCGGCAATGTATGGGTCCGACGCCATCGCCGGCGTATTCAATTTCAACCTTAGAGATTCGGCGGAAGGCGGCGAGTTGCGGCTGCAGACGGGCATGTACACGGAGGGCAATGAAAGTGGCTATCTCGTCGCGCTAAACCAGGGCTTCAAACTTGGCGAAAACGGCTTTATCAACATCAGTGCAGAACTCTCAGACAATGAGCCGACCAGCCGGGGCACTTTTTTCAATATTCCTATCGGCCAATCCGGCCTGACACCCGCCGAATCCGCCCTGGTTTCCGGACTGTTCGATCACGATCTCAATCCGGCAACGCCGGATCAGATGCGATACGGCCCGGATGCATTGACGGAAATTTACGATCCCGTTTCGGGCGCATTCGTAACACTTGCCAAGGGAAGCGCTGGCATCCCCGACGATACGGACACGCGATATGCCGAAACCCTTCCGTTCGCCGAGATTAGTAACACCCCGTTCGTCATGGTCTGGGGCGAGCCTGACCGTGATGCCTTTCGCTCATTCGTCAATGCAGGCCTGGAACTCGATAACGGCACTGAGCTGTATGGCTGGATGAACTACTCCGACAGTGACTCAAACGGAGGCTTCTTTCATCGCCGTCCAAGCGATGCCCCTATGCAGCCACTGCGCACGCCGATCGGTGAGATCTACAACCCGCGAACGCAATTTCCGGCAGGATTTACGCCGCGCTTCGCGGGCATTGTCATCGACATGAGTTTTACGGGCGGCGTGAAAGGCGAGTATGGCAATGGGCTGTCATACGACTTCAGTGGCCGATGGGGTGAGAGCACGCTTAAGTACACGATTTTCAATACGCTGAACCCGTCACTCGGTCCGGAGACACCGACGTCATTTCGGCCGGGCGACCTCGTATCGGACGAGTATGCATTCAATGCCGATTTCGTCATGCCTGTTGACGTCGGCCTGGCCAGCGACCTGAACCTTGCGTTCGGCGCCGAGTATCGCAATGAAGGTTATGAACTCGTCCAGGGCGATCCGAAATCGTTTGAGGTAGGTCCATACGCGTTTGCAGATCCTTTCAACTTCGAGGTCGACGCCGACGAAGCTGCCGCGGGTCAGAATGGTGGCAGCGTTGGCTGCTTCATTCCCGGTCCGCAGTTTGATCCGTCCAGCCTTTGCCATCCGGATGATCCAATTCACAACATCGGTTCTGTTGGATCGGATGGTTTCCCCGGATATGGCCCGAACAGCATATCAACCAATGGCAGGGACAGCTGGGCGGCGTACTTCGATCTCGAAGCGGACATCACCGACAAGTTGCTGGCAACGATTGCAGGCCGATACGAATACTATTCCGACTTCGGGTCGAATATTAGCTGGCGGGTAGCGGCACTATTGCAGGTGAATGAAGCACTGAGGTTGAGAGCATCATTTAATACCGGTTTCCGCGCGCCGACGCCAGGTCAGATTTCAACCATAAATGTACGCACCAGCGTCGCAACGGGTACTCCGCTTACGGTGGGTCTCTTCCCCCCACAGCATCCGGCTTCGCAACTGTTCGGTGCAACGCCTCTCACTGACGAAACCTCGACGCAATTCACATTTGGAATCGCGGCTGAACCATTTGATCAGATGACGATCACGCTCGACTATTACTTCATCGCACTGGATGATCAAATCTGGCGTTCATCTGATTTCCCGGTCAGTGACGAGGACCGTGCGCTGCTGCAGGCATTGGGCGTTCCAGGCGGCGAAACGCTGGCAAACGTAGCGTACTTCACGAACGATATCGATACCGAGAACTCCGGCGTAGAACTGGTCGCGACCCACAATATTGACTGGGGCGGCGGCAACACGACGGTGTCGCTTGCCGCAAACGTCAACACGAAGAAAGTGACACGCAGGACCAATCGGCAGACGGATCCCATGGATCCGACACCCGTCTACTTCGTTAGTGATGGCGATGTGTTCCAAATCGAGAATAGTAACCCGGCGTATCGCGTGCATCTTACAGGCAGGCACAACTGGGACAACGGCGTTTCGGCGACCGTACGGGGCAACTGGTACGGTGACTACAAGTTAGGCAATCGAACACTCAGTCAGATTCAGAAAATGAATGCCAAAGTCTTCTGGGATGCCGATATCACCTGGGATGTCAACGAGACCTTGAGCGTGACCATTGGCAGCGACAACATCTTCAATGAGTTTCCCGATCCAGTGCCGGATTTCTTGAATTGTTGCAGCATAGTCTATGATCCCGGCACCGTGATGAACTGGCAAGGCGCATACTATTACGTTCGCGCTGTCCTCAGGTGGAACTAATTAAATGCTCAATTTAGTTCGACTGAATTGTGCACTGCCGGAAAATTGCCGGGATCTGTCCTGACCGGTTATGACTTGTTAGGCACTTGCGTCCACGGGCGTCTCCAGTATGCCTATTAATAACAACTACTTATAAACGCCCAACTGTCTTCGGGAGGCAGGGGCCGGAAGTTCGAATCTTCTCACCCCGACCAGTTTTCTCCTGATTTATCAAGTACTTAATAACCCTACCGAACCTTGTCAGGGTTACCGAAAGAGTACTTGTCACACTTTTGTCACACTCGTTTCAGACGGAAGGATGAAACGATGGCATCTTTTAGGAAGCGCGGTTCGAACCGATGGCAGGCCCAGGTTCGCAGGAAAGGCTATCCGCCACAATCAAAAACCTTTGTTACGAGGGCGGCCGCCGTTCAATGGGTACGGTCCATCGAGTACGAAATGGATCAGGGCCTTTTTGTCTCTCGCAATGAGGCGGAAACCACCACCGTCGCAGAACTACTGAATCGATATCTGCAAGAATTCACCATACAAAAAAGAGGTGCCGGTCCCGAGGCATACCGAGTCCGTGCCCTGCTACGTCATCCCCTTGCGAAACGCTTCATTGCGACGATACGTGCCGTGGACATTGCACGCTATCGTGACGAACGACTTCAAGAGGTTACCCCAGGCTCAGTGAGGCGCGATTTGACGATTCTATCTCAATTATTTGAGGTCTCGCGAAAAGAGTGGGGAATATATGTTCATAATCCGGTCAGAGACATCAAAATTCCAGCAGAAAGAGGTGCTCGCAACCGTCGACTACAGGACGCAAAAGATGGATCTGACAGTGAGGAAACCAGGCTGTTTGATGGCTGCCGAAAATGCCGTAATCCATATCTGCTGCCGATTGTGCGGCTAGCGCTCGAAACCGCGATGCGTCAGGGTGAACTCGTCGGTATGCATTGGCAGCACATTGACCTCAAGCGCCGGACCATTTTCTTGCCCCAGACCAAGAACGGCGACTCAAGGACCGTGCCCTTATCCACTGATGCGGTGGCTGTATTAACCTGTGGGTCCCGAAAATTCATGCAACCCTGGGCAGGTAGTAATGATGGAGCCCGTGAACAGCCGGGAAGTCGATGACATGCGCCGGCTTGGCGGAACGTACAGGCCGATGGTCGGGTGCATCGCCGGCGAGTGACCGATGCGTTCGCCAGGGATGATAGTAATCCAGATAAGATGAGAGCAGCCGCTTAAGATGTCGTTCGTTAAGAACGATAACGTGATCGAGAAGCTCCCGTCGGATACTGCCGATCACTCGCTCGACATAGGGATTCTGCCATGGCGACGCCGG